>DAOTZA010000001.1:0-53062 GCA_034434515.1 Anaerolineales bacterium
GGCTAAAATGCTACAAAGACAACAGACGTCAGACCTCTATGTTGGCAAAACCGAAATCCATCACCCAGCAGATTCGCGAGCAAATTTGGGAGCGCGTCCGGCGTGGCGAGTTCGACGCAAGCGGACGTCTGCCAGGCGAAGACCAGCTCGCCCTCGAATTTAACGTCAGCCGCGCTACTATCCATAGCGCCTTGGATCAACTGGTCGCTCAGGGTTTGTTGATCCGCCGCCATGGCGACGGAACGTACGTGAATCGGCATCTCATTGACATCACCACCCAACTCAATACGGTTTGGGAGTTCACCCAGTTGATCAAAGCCAGCGGGAAGGAGCCTTCTATCTGCCTGCTGCAACGCGAGCATATCCTGCCAACCGCAAATCAGGCTCAGGCATTAGAAATCTCCCCCGAAACCCACTTGATTCGGTTTTGTCGTTTGTTTTTTGCCGATGAAAAGCCGGTCATTTATTCGATCAATATGATCCCGGAGACAATCGTTCGCTTTCCGATCCCCGATGAAGCTGCCCACTCCTCAATCCTGACCATCCTTGAACAATATTGTGGGCAGAGTTTTGGCTATGCCATCGCTGACATCAGCGCCGTGTTGTTGGATGAACAACTGGCAGCCATCCTGAAAAGCCCACCCGCCGTTCCCCTTTTATGCTTGAATGAAATCTTCTATAGCTCCGTCGGTTTGCCGTTAGTGATGGCGGAGAACTATTACAACGATAAAATCATCCGGTTGAACATTGTCAGGGCAAAGCCCTAAACCTTGCCCGAAAAGTCCGTTGCTGATCGGAGGCTAAAAGGATAAAAAAAGATTTCCTATCTCTCCACCAAGTCTTATCAAATCTAGTTCCAAGGAAAGGAAAAAAACGTATGATTCGCAAATCGCTTCTCGCCCTTCTCTCATTGGTAATGATCTTGAGCCTGGTTGCCTGCGCCACGCCCCAGACACCTGCCAGCCAGGCTACTGAAGCCGTCACGCAGGAAGCAGCCGCTTTTCGCGTGGCGATGGTTTTTCCTGGCGCGGTCAACGATAAGTCCTGGAATCAGGCCGGTTTTAGCGGGTTGGAGCGGATCAAGAACGAGTTAGGTGTTGAGACCGCTTATCTCGAACAAGTGCCTTCAACGGATTGGGAAGAATCGTTGCGCACTTTTGCCAGCCAGGGTTATGCTTTGGTGCTTGGCCATGGCGATCAATTCTCCGAACCTTCAAAGAAGGTCGCCCCGGAATTCGCGAATACCAACTTTATCGTCGTCAACGGTGCCTATACCGCCGCCAACCTGGCTTCGATAGCCTTGTTCGATGAACAGGTTTCCTTCCTCGCCGGGGTAGTGGCTGCCAAGATGTCACAGTCTGGCAAGGTGGGTTACATTGGTGGTCTGGAAATACCGCCGGTAATCCGCAACGGGAAAGGCTTTGAACAAGGCGCCAAGTATGTGAACCCAGACATTCAGGTCTCGCTCACCTATCTGGGCGACTTCAACGACGCAGCTAAAGGCAAAGAAGCTACCCTGGCGATGGCCGAAAACGGCGTGGATGTGATCTTTTACTATGTGGATAACGCTATGCTCGGCATTCAAGAGGCTGCCAAAGGCGCCAATGTCAAGCTGATCGGCTGCATCTTCGATCAATATGAGATGGCGCCAGATTTGATCTTAACCAGCGCCATTCAGGATATCTCGACCGCCATTTTCGAGGCTGCCAAAACTGCCAAGGAGGGGAACTTTGAAGGAAAAGCCTACCTCTTCGGTTTGGATAGCGGTGCGATTGCCTTAGCTCCCTTCCGCGAAAATGTTCCGGCCGATGTGGTTGCCTTTGTCAATCAAGTGCAACAAGACATCATCTCCGGTAAGATCACCATCGAACGGATGAGTCAGTAGTTCTTGGGTCCTCCTCTTGCCATGCCCGCTCCATTGCTCGAAATGCGCCAGATTGTCAAAACCTTTGGGTCGTTGCGCGCCAACGATCAGGTGGACTTTGAAGTGCAGGCTGGCGAAATTCATGCCCTGTTAGGTGAAAATGGAGCGGGCAAAACAACCCTTATGAATATCCTCTACGGGTTGTACCAGCCTGATGCAGGGGAGATTTACTGGAAAGGTGAAAGAATCACCCTGCATTCCCCCCGCGACGCGATCCGCTATCGCATTGGGATGATCCACCAGCATTTGATGCTGGTGCCAAATTTCACCGTTCTAGAAAATATTTTGGTCGGCTTGCCCTCTCCCCGAGAGCCGCTCATGCCCATCCGGGAAACGCTGATCCGCCTGCAAGACTTTGCAGCCCAATACGGTTTACCCATTGACCCAACCCTCAAGGTCAGACAATTGCCCCTAGGTCTGCAACAGCGGGTTGAAATCCTGAAAGCCCTGTTTCGGGGCGCCGATTTACTGATCCTCGACGAACCAACGGCTGTGCTATCGCCGCTCGAGGTCGAAGAATTCTTTGCCGTTTTAAAAAACCTGGTTGGTAAGGGAGTATCGATCATCTTTATCTCCCACAAACTCGATGAAGTGTTGCGTATTAGCGATCGCATTACCGTCCTGCGCCAGGGCAAGCGGGTTGGCACCATCGAGACCCGCCACGCCACGCAGCAAATCTTAGCCGAAATGATGGTCGGCAGGGCCGTGGCGCTCGCTGACAGCTTTCCGAAAGGCGGCGCGGCCCACCCAATTCTGGAACTGAAAGGCATATCCCTCCTTCGCCCCAAAGCGGGTCGCGTCCTCAAAGAGGTAACCCTCACCGTGCACAGCGGTGAGATCCTGGGCATTGCCGGCATTGATGGCAACGGGCAGGAAGAACTGGCCGATGTCGTCTGTGGCTTGATTCCCTATACCGAAGGGGATATGCTCCTGGAAGGGCAACCGATTCTCAACCCAACTCCCCAAAAAATGAAAGCAGCCGGGCTGGGATACGTCCCGGCCGACCGTCAGAGGGTGGGATTGGTAAAGAACTTTTCCATTGCTCATAACCTGGTGTTGAAGAGTCTGGATGATCCACCCTATAACACCCACGGCTTTCTACGCGAGAAGGTTGTGCGCCTGAACGCTCAACAGATCATCCAGGCATTCGACATCCGCGCCGCCAGTCTGATGCAGCCGGTTGGAGAACTTTCGGGCGGCAATCAACAGAAGGTCATTCTCGGCCGCGAGTTACAGTTAGCCAGGCGGCTGCTGGTCGCCGTGCATCCAACGCGGGGGCTGGATGTTGGAGCAACCGAGAGTGTTCACCGCTTTTTGTATGCCCAAAAACAGAAAGGCATCGGAATCCTCTTGATTTCCGCCGACCTGGATGAATTGCTGGCGCTGTCCGATCGCATTGCGGTTCTCTTTCGAGGGGAAATTTTGGGGATTGTGCCTGGCGAGGTCGCTTCCCTACCGGCCATTAGCCGCATGATGTTAGGGGAACGGTTGGAGGCGATAGCCTGATGGAAAAAGATCCCTCTGTGGGTTTCTCTTCTCCTTCACCGGCCGCTCGGGCGCGTTGGCTGAGTTATCTGCAAATTGGGTTGCTGCCTTTTGGAGCGGTTGTCGCCGCTTTAATCGTTGGCGCCTTCTTGATCGCGTTAACCGGGACAGACCCTTTCTTTGCCTATCAAAAAATGTGGGAAGGCATTGCCAGGAGCAATTATCAGGTAGGGCTGGTGCTGGTGAAAGCCACCCCCTTAATGATCATTGGGCTGGGACTGGGTTTTGTCTTTAATACCGGGGTTTTTAACATCGGCGCCGAAGGTCAGCTTTACATGGGCGCCTTGCTGGGGACGGCAATCGGGATTCAAGATTGGGGATTACCGGCTTGGTTGCACATTTCGTTCTCTTTGTTAGGCGGCTTTGTCGGTGGTGGCCTGTGGGGCTTGTTGCCAGGTTATCTCAAAGCCCGACATAACATCAATGAAGTGATCACAACGATCTTGCTCAATTATATTGCCATCTACATTGTGAGCTACTTTACCCATGGGCCTTTGCGCGATAATCCTTTTGCGGAAGCTGCTCTACCGCAAACCCCTGAAGTTCAAGCCTCCAGTCAGCTTCCGTTGATCTGGCCTCCTACCCGGTTGCATGCCGGTTTCTTACTGGGTTTGGTTCTGGCAGTCATCTTATATCTGGTTACTTACCACATGGCGTTTGGTTACAAAGCGCGGGCTGTGGGCAGCAGCCCTGCTGCAGCGCATTACGCTGGGATGAACACCACTTTCATCATGGTCATTGTCATGGTGGTCAGCGGCGGCTTGGCTGGCGTGGCAGGCACGGTGGAAATCCTGGGGGTGCAACACCGCTTGCGGGACATGTTTTCACCGGGCTTGGGTTATTCGGCCATTGCCATTGCCCTGATGGGCAACAATCACCCGTTGGGCATCATTTTCGCCTCGGTGTTGTTTGGAGCGTTACAGGTGGGCGCCAACAATATGCAAGCCTTAGCCGGTGTGCCGGTGACCATTGTCGATGTCCTTCAAGCGATAGTGATTTTCTTTGTGGCGGTCAGCGCGATGGTTCGCTGGCGCACGCCATTGCGGACGCTGTTTTCACGCAAAAGGGAGGGGAGCGGTTAGTCCATGAATGAGTTCCTCTGGCTTCCCTTTTTGATTTCTCTCCTGGCAGCCGGGGTGCGCCTGGCTACACCGCTCTTATTTGCTGCCCTAGGAGGCATCACCAATGAACTTTCCGGGGTATTAAACATCGGTTTGGAGGGTATGTTGATCGCCGGCACCTTTGGCGCTTACCTTGGCGCATTGCTCAGCGGCTCGGAATGGGGGGGTGCATTGGGCGGCATGCTTGCCGGTGGGCTGTTGGGCCTGTTGTTTGCGTATTTGAGTATCACCTGGCGCGCCGATCAGGTGGTCTTGGGCACCGGCTTGAATATCTTTGCTCTGGGGTTATCTTCCTTTTTCTTCCGCAGCATGTATAAGGCAGGCATTTCTCAATTCGTTCCTTCTTTTGAAGTGTGGAATGTTCCGCTCTTCTCCGACATTCCGTTCATCGGGCAGATTTTCTTCCGACATGTGCCGCTGGTTTATCTGGCTTATGTGCTCATCCCACTCTTCACCTTCTTGCTCTATAAGACCACCTGGGGGCTGAAGTTGCGCTGTTGTGGTGAACATCCCCGCGCTGCAGAAACGGTGGGAGTTAATGTGATGAAAATGCGCTATCTTGCCCTGATCCTGAGCGGCATGTTGGCTGGCCTGGGCGGTACGTTCCTGTCGCTTGGGCAGATTTCCGCTTTCACCGAAGGTTTGGTCAGTGGGCGCGGCTTTATTGCTCTGGCGGCAATCATCTTCGGACGCTGGAAACCGCTGAATGTCGCCCTGGCCTGCCTGCTTTTTGGCGTTGCCGATGCCTTGCAGTTACGCCTGCAAGGCTTTGGTTTGCCCATCCGCTATGAGTTCTTGTTGATGTTCCCTTACCTGCTGACGCTGATCACCTTTGTGGTCTTTGTCAACCGCGGCGACTCGCCGGCCAGTTTGGGCAAACCCTATCCAGAAAAATAGTCTTTGGAGGATTGGTATGTTATTTCATCATGCAACGGTCATCACAATGAATGCAAAACGAGAGATCATCTTGAACGGGGCAGTTGCCATTGAAGGCAATCGCATCTTAGCGGTAGGAAAAACAAATCAGTTGCTGGAACAATACCCGGAGATGGAGCGTTATGACTGCAACGGCAACCTCCTGTTACCCGGGCTGATCGATACCCATATTCACCTTGCCCAGGCGATGATCCGGGGCTGCGCCGATGACCTTGGGTTGCTCGATTGGTTGGGGAAACGGGTATGGGTTTTACAGGGAAATTACACGGCTGAGGATGGGCGGGCAAGCGCCGCCTTATGCATTCTGGAGATGATTAAATCGGGAACAACCGCCTTCATCGAGGTTAATCTTGCCGAGCGCTATGGCTTTGATGGAGTTGCCGAGGTGGTGGTTCAATCCGGCATCCGTGGCGCAATCGGCAAAATCGTGATGGATTTGCCTTCGTATGCCAAGAAGCAGGGCTTGATGTATCCAGGCATGGTAGAAGATGGCGAGACCAGCTTGCGCAATACTCTCTTGATGCACGACAAATGGGATGGGGCAGCCAATGGCCGCCTGCGCGTTTGGTTTGGGCCGCGCACGCCTGGCGGCGTCACCCCTGAACTGTATCGCGAAGTGGCGCGCCTTGCCAGAGAGCGAAAGATGGGCATTACCATGCATTTATCCGAAGTGCGTGAAGACCATGATTACGCTCACGAACAAGGCTACCGCACGCCGGTTGAGTTTGCGCTCGACATGGGTTTGTTGGGGAAAAACACCGTTTTGGCGCATTGTGTCTGGACGGATGAGAAGGATTGGAAAATCCTTGCCGAGACCGGCACGCATGTCTCCCATAACCCGGCTTCGAACGCCAAAACCGCCACCGGTATCGCCCCGGTGAAGGGCATGTTAGAGCATGGCGTCAATGTCAGCATTGGCTGTGACGGCGGCCCGAGCAACAATACCTACGATATGATCCGCGATCTGCGCCTGACCTCGTATCTGGCGAACCTGCGCGAAAGCGACCCGACCGTAGTGCCGGCCGAGACCGTGCTGGAAATGGCAACCCTCTACGGCGCAAAAGCGCTGGGGATGGAAGACCAGCTCGGCTCGCTTGAGCCCGGCAAGCTGGCAGATTTCATCATCGTCAACACCGATGCGCCACATCTCACGCCTTCCTTCGACCCGGTCTCAACCCTGGTGTATGCCGCCCATGGCAGTGATGTGGATACGGTCGTGATCGATGGCCAGATCGTGATGGAACATCGCCAGGTGAAAACCTTAGATGAAATCGCCATCGTCAATGAGGCGCGCCTCCGGGCGCAGGAGGTTGCCTTGCGGGCCGGCTTGAAATTAGGTTCGCGCTGGCCGACGATTTAAAACCTTTACCAACCGGCTTCTCAGCGTGTTCCTGTCCCGCGCTGAGATCTTCGGTGAGCCTGCTGTTTTCATCGTCTTTAGCAATGTCCAGCAGGCTCACTTTTTCTTAAATTTCTCCGTGCTCTCTGTGCTCTCTGGGGTAAAAAACACCCTAACTCACCTCCGCAAGCCCCATCCGCTCCAAGATTTCCTCCCAGGTATCATGACAGTGCACCCCATGGCGCGCAAGGGTTTCCCGTTTCAGCGGATTACCGTCGGTCAGCCCCCAGGCGTAAACGCTCACCGAATAACCGCTTTGCTGTAACACTGCTGCTGCGGTGTGCACCGAGCGGATGCCTCCCAGTGTATCTTCCACTACGTGAAGTTCCAATTGCTCAGGCAGGTGCTCAGAGCGCAGCGCCTGAGAGGGCTGGCGCAACCAGGCAACCACCCTTTCAAGGGCAGCGAGTTCATCGTCCCCCAAAGCAACCAGGGTGGCAGCCAGGGCTTGGGCAGGTGCAGGCTTGAGCAGGCTTTCTACCGCCAGCTTTGCCTGCCTGGCGACATACTCCAGCTTACCCAGGCCGACCAGCGGTAGGTCGGGCAAGCCGATCAACTCCAGGGCGGCTTCGGCTTCGGGAGGATAGGGTTCTGCGGGCGAGGTCACCCCCCGCGGTGGCAGTGACGGTCGAGCGGTCATGGCGGCCGCCCGAATCTCACCCCTCCGCCAGGCGTTTTCCAGGCGCTTGCGGCAGATTGCGTCCAGCAGCGGCTGATCGCAGGTTTGGAGATAGGCCGGCGCCCGCACCTGCGCCTTCAAGCCGTACACTTCGCCAAAGCGCTGACTGCCTAAAACATACTGCTGGAAGAGGCGGGTGGTGGCAGATTGAAACACATCCCGCGTGTTTAAGAGCAGGCTGCGCCGCAAGGCATCCGGCAGGTGCGGGTAAATGCCACTCCGATAGGCCGCTTCGGCTGGGAAAATGCCCTCCTGGAGCGGAAAGGTCGGTACCTGCAAACGGCGCGGCGGCAAAGGGTGAAGGGCAGCCACCTGATGGGCGGCTTGCTCGGGGTCTGCAGCCAGGACGAGCGCGCCGCGGTTGGCGAGGATGGCATCGAACAACGCACCGACCAGCAAGGGCAGCATATCGAACTCACTGCTGATTCCCTGCGCCTCGAGCTGGCTAATCACCTCCTCCTCGACCTGGAAAGAGCCACACCCCATCCACGCCGCAAAGGTTGCCAGCGAAGCGCGCAACGCTGCCCGGTAGCCCAGCGGGCGCACCAGCACCCCGTCAATATCCAGCAAGAGGATGCGAATCATCGGTGACGTCGCTCCAGCTCGGTCTGTACGGCTTCGAGAGGGATACCCCGGGCGGCCATCAGCACCAAAACGTGATAGGTCAGATCGGCGATCTCGCTGATCAGGCGCGTCTCATCTTCGGCAAGGGCAGCCACCACGGTCTCGGTGGCTTCCTCGCCGACTTTTTGGGCAATCCGTCCCAATCCAGCCTGAAAGAGCTGGGCGGTGTACGAATCGGGCGGGAGATTCGTTTGGCGATCGACAATCACCTGGTAAAGCCACGCCAGACTCATGCTCCCTCCGTTCTTTCCAGTGCCCGATAAAAACAACTGGGGTTACCGGTATGGCAGGCTGGCCCGGCTGCCTCGACCAGCGCCAGCAGACAATCGGCATCACAATCGACGCGCAGCGCAACCAGGCGTTGGCGGTTGCCGGAAGTCTCGCCTTTGCGCCACAACTGCTGGCGACTGCGTGACCAGAAGACCATTTCGGCGCTTTGCAGGGTCAATTCCAACGCTTCGCGGTTCATGTAGGCAAGCATCAACACCTGTTGGGTGCGCGCCTCCTGGACGATCACCGGCAACAACCCTTGCGAGTCGAAATGCAAATCCTCTAATCTAACCGATTCCTCCATCCTGCACCTCGTCAAGCAATGCGGATTGGGATGCCTTGGGTGCTCAGGAAAGCCTTGAGTTCGGGGATGCGCATCAAGCCATCATGAAAAACCGAAGCAGCCAGGGCTGCGTCTGCCAGCCCGTCTTGAAAGACACGCACAAAATGCTCCGCTTTGCCAGCCCCGCCCGAAGCGATGAGCGGCACCGTTACGGCCTGGGCGATGGTGCGGGTCAACTCGATGTCATAGCCGTTCAGGGTGCCATCGGTGTCCATGCTGGTCAGGAGGATTTCGCCGGCGCCCAGTTCGACGCCCCGTTGCGCCCATTCTATGGCGTCCAGTTCGGTGGGGGTTGTCCCGCTAACGACCACCACCTGCCACCCATTGCCATCTGCGCGCCGCCGCGCATCGATGGCTAAGACGATGCACTGAGAGCCAAAGCGCATGGCGCCCTCTTCCAACACATGGGGGTCTCGCACCGCAGCGGTATTGATGCTCACCTTGTCGGCGCCGGCCAGCAACAGGTTGCGAATGTCGTCCACCGTGCGCACCCCTCCGCCAACTGTCAGGGGCATAAAGACATGGTCGGCGACGCGCCGGACGAGTTCGAGGGTGGTCTGTTTGCCCCGCGGCGTGGCTGAGATGTCCAGAAAGACCAATTCGTCGGCTCCCTGTTCTTCGTAAGCGCGGGCTTGTTCCAGCGGGTCGCCGGCATCGCGCAGGTTGACGAAGCGCACCCCTTTGACCGTGCGCCCATCTCGGATGTCTAAACAGGGGATAATGCGCCTGGTTAGCATGGCTCAGCCTCGAGCTGCAAAGCCGCTTTCAGGTCAATTCGCCCGTCGTACAACGCTTTGCCGATGATGACGCCGTCGGCTCCAAGCTGGCGGGCGGCGCGTAGGTCTGCCAGGCTCTGCACACCGCCGGAGAGAATCAGCTCGATGGAGCCAACCTGCAACAGTTGGCGGGCGAATTCCAGGTTCAAGCCACTGCCCATCCCATCCCGAGTGATGTCGGTGTAGATCAGGGTTTGCACGCCGCTTTGCAACATCTGACGGACGGCAAGCAGGGCGTTGATGCGGCTGTTCTCCCGCCAGCCGCGCACAGCGACGAACTTTTCTTGCACATCCAGGGCGACCGCAATGCGGGATGCCCCGAAGCGTTGGATTGCCTGGTGCAGGGCGGCTGGCTTTTCCAGTGCCAGGGTGCCTAAAACCACCCGCCTTGCGCCCTGAGCGAAGGCTTGCTCGATATCGGTCAGCGAGCGCAAGCCGCCTCCAAATTGCAGGCACACTTCCGTTCCTTGCAGGGCGCGGCCAATCGCCGCCACCGCCCTTTGATTGGCATGCCCCGTCTCACCAAAAGCACCGTCCAGGTTAACGAGATGGATCCAGCGCGCCCCGGCTGCTGCCCACTGCTCGGCAACCGCCAGCGGGTCTTCGGCATAGACGGTTATGCGCTTTGGGTTGCCTTGCTGTAAGCGGACGACCCGCCCGCCGCGTAGGTCAATTGCAGGAAAGATCGTAAACGCTTTCATGGTTGCCACTCCACAAAATTTTGCAAGATTTTTAACCCTACCTTCTGACTCTTTTCGGGATGAAACTGCACGCCGCACAGGTTCTGGCGAGCGACCACACTGGCAAAGGTTACCTCATGCTCGGTCAAGGCGAGACAATCCTGGCTTTGTTCGGCAAGACAGTAATACGAGTGGTTGAAGTAGGCAAAGGGGCGCTCGGGCAAACCGTTCAACAACACATGCTGCTGCTGCATGCAGAGCTCATTCCAACCGGTGTGGGGCACTTTGAGCAGAGGGCGCTGCGGAAAGCGCACCACCCGCCCGCTGAGCCAACCTAGCCCGGCGTGAAACCCCATCTCTTCGCTGGATTCAAACAGGGCTTGCATCCCGACACAAATCCCCAGCAGGATCGCCCCGCGGGCGAGAGCCTGATGCAAAGCCTCTTCCAACCCTAAGGCGCGCAGGCGCTGCATGAAATCGCCAAAAGCGCCCACTCCCGGCAGGACGATTTTGGGGTAATCCGCCAGCGGCCTGGGCGAATCGCTGCGCACCACTTCTGCCCCCACCGCTTCGAGGGCTTTTTGCACGGATTGCAGGTTGCCCGTGCCGACATCCAGGAGCAAAATACGTTTGTGCCTGTTCATGCTAGACTGCCTTTGGTGGAGGGGATGTGCCCGGCGCGGCGCGGGTCGAGGCGGGTTGCCTGCTCCAGAGCGCGAGCGAGGGCCTTGAAGAGCGCTTCTGCCTGATGGTGGTCATCGCGCCCATAGAGCACGCGGGCGTGCAGGTTGCTGCGTGCCGTGATAGCAAACGACTCGAGGAAATGGGTGAAAAGGCTGGTGGGGATTTGGGCGATTGCCGCCGTTTTCCACTCGACTTGAACGACAGCATACGGACGACCGGAGAGATCGACCGCCACATGCGCCAGCGTCTCGTCCATGGGGGTAAAGGCATCCCCCATACGCACGATTCCTCTCCGTTCGCCTAAGGCCTGATCAAACGCGCTGCCCAACACCAGGGCGACATCCTCGACCGTGTGGTGCGGATCAACGTGCAAATCCCCTTGAGCATGCAGATGCAGGTCGAAGAGACCGTGTAGGGCAAAGTTGGTTAACAGATGGTCGAGAAACCCCAGCCCGGTTTTGATCTCCGTCTTGCCAGCTCCATCCAGGTTGAGCGAAATCGAGATGTCCGTCTCGGCGGTTTTGCGGGAAAATTCAGCCACACGCATCAAAGCACCTCCCTGGCAATCTCATCCAGCGCCTGCAGCAGAGTATCGGTGTCCTGGGGTTTGCCAACGCTGATGCGGATGCAATCCTTCAGGCGCGGCGTGCTGAAATAGCGCACCAGAATGCCGTAATCGACCATCAGCCTGCGTTTCAGTTCGGCGGCTTCGATTCCCTGCACGCGCATTAGCAGATAGTTTGCCTGTGAAGGGTAGAGGGTAAGGAAAGGATAGCGGGCAAGGGCTTGCGCCAGACGCTGCCGCTCGGCAATCAGGCGCCGGACGATTTCCACCAGTTGATCGGCGTGCTGAAGAGCGGCAATGGCGGCCGTGCTGGCGGCGACGTTGACGTTGTAGGGCTGTTTGGCTTTCCACAGGGTGGGCATCAGCCAGTCGGGAAAGACGCCGTAACCAACCCGCAAGCCGGCCAGCGCAGCCAGCTTGCTAAAGGTGCGCAGGACGACCAAATTGCGCCGTTGGGAGACCTGCCCAACCCGGCTGACACTGTGCCCCAGCCTGCCCTGGGGATCGGCAAATTCGATATAGGCTTCATCCAGCACCACCAGGGTTGGCAGATTTAGGAGCTCCTCTAGTTCTGAGCCATCCGGCAGCGAGCCGTCCGGATTGTTGGGGGTAGCCAGAAAGAGCACTTTAGGGCGTTCGGTTTCAACCACGCGGCGCAGGGCAGGCAGATCGAGCGAAAAATCCTCCCGGCGGGGCACCTCGATCACACGGGCATTGTTCAGCCGCCCGTCGAAGTCATACATGCCAAAGGTGGGCGGGCAAATCAGCACGCCATCGCCGGGCTCCAGAAAGACGCGCATCAGCAGGTCAATCAGCTCGTCTGCGCCGGCGCCAGCCAGGATGGTTTCCATCGGCACGGCGAGGAATTCGGCAATCGCCTGGCGCAGGGCGCGGCTTTCGGGATCGGGGTAAATGTGCACAAACGGCAATTCGGCCAAGGCTTGGAGCACTTGCGGCAGCGGGCCATAAGGGTTTTCGTTGGCATCCAGCTTGACGATTGCTTCTGGCGGGCGGCCGAGACGAGCCGAGAGCACCTCAAAGGGTTCGATAGGGGTATAGGGCGGTAGGTTTTCGATATGAGGGCGAATTTGCACCGTTGAACTCCTTTTCTAAAATTCTTTTACCACAGAGCCCACGGAGGACACAGAGAGGTTATCTCTCCGTGCTCTCGGTGCTCTCTGTGGTTAACAATTTTTTCTTCAGGGAACTCATGCAACGCTTTCCTGCACGGCCGCCAGCATCGCCTTGTAACGGGGCGGCTCTTCCTCGAAAATATAGGTCACCGGAGTGACGATGATGCCGCTGCCACCGATCGAGCGCAGTTCGGCAATTGCCTGGCTGAGCTGGTCGCGGCGCACCACAATGGTCACCGAATACCAGCTTTGCGCTTTTTCGCGCACCAGCACCGGGCTGATGGTTGGTCCTTGCAAACCGCCGATCACCTGGCGGGTGAACATGGCGGCCGCGATCTGATCGGGGCTCTCGCCGCGCATGTTGGCAATCACCAGCAAGTTCTCTTTGGCGCGCAGGTGAGCCTCGATGTACTCCAACAACTGGCGCCCCATCTCGAGCACGGCTGGATTCTCCTTTAAAGCCTGCCGATTGGCAATCAAGGCGGCTTCGGAGCGCAGGATTTCGCCGTCTAGCAGCGGGCGCAGGCGGTTATCCTGCAAGGTCTGACCGGAGGAGACTAAGTCGGCGATCAGGTCGGCGTAACCGATGTTGGGGGCGGTCTCCAGCGTGCCTTCGGCGGCAATCAGGGTGTGCGGTATGGCATGGTTTTGCAGGAACCGTCCGGTCAGGATGGGGAACTTGGTTGCCACGCGCAAGGGTCGCCCGAGTTGGGCGGCTTTGCGCCGTAAAGAGTCTAGATCAACCACTTCGCTCCAGCTTTCGGGCACCGCCAGCTTCAGGGCGCACTGCCCGAAACCCAGACGATCGTGCAAGACCAGCACTTCGCCGTTCTCGCCGCGCTTTTCCTCGACCGCATCCAGGCCGGTAATGCCGAAATCCACGCTGCCCTGGCGCACGCTGACCACGATGTCGCCGGCGCGCTGAAAGATGACACTCAATTGCGGCAGGGCCGGGATGGTTGCCTGATACTGGCGCGGGTTGGGTTTGAAGATCGGCAGGCCGGCCAGGCTCAAAAAATCCAGCGCTTGCAGCTCTAAACGCCCTTTGGAGGGCAAAGCCAGGCGGATTTGGGTGCGATTGCTCATCTTGCGCTTCCTTTCTGTTCCGCAGAATAAAAAAACGCCCCGGCGCTAGACCGGGGGCGTTTGGTGGCTGAAGGTAGTAAACCGATGGGCTGCTCAACCCACGCGCCAAAGCCACCCGGCCAAGCCGGAGAAGGCAGGATGATGATGGGCGTGGGAAGCAACGTTTGCCATCTTGGAGCGGAATTATACCAACCTTCTCGGATTTGACAAGGGTTAAGTAACCCGATCGCTGAGAAAAATTGACGCCCACCCTCGCTGCACGGGTGGGCTCAAGTTTATCTCGGCTCGATGTTTTCGGCGATGATGCTTTTATTCTTCGTGTCCCTTCGCCTTCCTTCGCGGATGATTTCGTGTTCCCTGGCGGTTTCAAATGCTCAAAAATAGCATTGACCTTTTTGCCAAAATGGATTATTATTCAAGCAATGCACATACCTACACACAAGTCGAAGCGGTGTTCCAAACAGCGCTCGACTTGAGATTTGTTCTGGAGGAAAAAATGAAAGGGAACGAAAAAGTCATTGAAACCCTGAATGCTTTGCTCGCCGAAGAACTGGCAGCCATCAATCAATATATGGTGCATTCCGAAATGTGCGCTAACTGGGGCTATGAAAAGCTCCATGAAGCCAATGCAAAGCGCGCCATGGATGAAATGCGTCATGCCGAGAAGTTGATTGCCCGCATCATCTTCCTGGAGGGCAAGCCAATTGTCAGTGAACTGGCAAAGATCCACCTCGGCTCAACGGTCGAAGAGCAATTGAAGAGCGATGAAGGCGCAGAAAGCGAAGCGGTCAAGATGTATAACGACGCCATTCGCCTGGCGACTGAATTGCATGACAACGGCACGCGCGAATTACTGGAAGACATTCTGGAAGACGAGGAAAACCACCTCGATTGGCTCGAAGCCCAGCTCGACCAGATCGCCCGGATGGGCATCCAAATCTACCTTGGGGAACAGACTCACTGACCGCGGGGAGGGCTCCTCTGTGCAAGGCCTGGTTTACCACCTGGCGCACAGGGAGAACACAGCTCACGCTTAAGAAAATGACCCAGCCGCCATCTTCGACGGCTGAGTCGATTTAACTATTCTTGCCAAAAGCGAAGGTTTGCGCTTGCCGTCAGGAAGGTGCTCTGAAGAACTCTGGCGGCGTTGCCGTGGGCTAATAGCGCAGCAAAGCGCCAATGCGCCCTTTTGCGGCAAGGGCTTCATTCTGCCGTAGCACTTCCACCTCGCCGCCGTTCTGCATCACGCGCCGAACGGCAAGCTCCACCGCATCGGGAATGCTCTTGACCGCTCCGCCGCAATAGGGACACGTCGCCACTTCTACGGAGGTTAAGTAGCTGCACTGGGTGCACTGATACCCCGGTTGACGATCCCCTTCGAGGATGAACAGAGTCTGGATGCGTCCATCGTTCAAAGCCTTGAGGGTATCCTCCAACCCCAGTACAGCGTTCTTCCCTTTTGCCGCCGCGGTAATCAACGATTCGACCCATTTGGCTTCCTGTCGCCGTTCTGCCTCTTCGCCAATCTGCATGGCACGTTCCAGAACTTCGGTATGGCTGGCAGTCATGCTCATGGGAAACGTCCCCACCACCAGACTTTGCCATGCCTTTGGCAACAGACTGCGAAAGAGATTGACATTTTCCTCTGTGCCGCCGATTAAGACGCGGCGAACGTTATTTTCCGAGAAAAAGCGGGCTGCAAATTCGGCTGCTTCGCGCAGATTGCGTTCAGCCACCTCCTCAGTATAATTCGTTTGTCCGGCGATGCCGCCGCGCCGCCCGGCGGCCTGAGAACCACCGCCGCGTTTGGTGTGGCGCACCGCTTCGCCCAACACCCCTTCCTGTTCGATGAGCTCTCCGAGATGAAAGTAGAAAAAGCGCGCTCCCTGTTTATCCACCAATGCCACTCCATAGCCGCCATAGGAATCCAGTAAGTCTGCCAGAGGTTTGACATGCGGGCGATCGCTAACCCGCACCCGACTGCGCAATGGGATTGCCAGAGGGAACGAGCGAAACCAGTCCTGCCTGGCGCAGGAGAATACGGCAACGCTGCGTCCCGACCAATCGAACTCGTGCTCAAAATACCGCTCAATGGCCTCCACATCGGCCGGCGACTCTACCTGACGCAACAAAGCGCGCAAATGACGCCGATGGGTTTCTTTGTTCCCTGCGGATGGATCAGTGTTCAGATATAAACTGACAACGGCGCTGGAAGCTTGAAAGTCTAAGAGCTCGCGCAAATCGTGGTCGGTTAACATGCCATCCTCCTCTCTCGTCATTAGGATTTTGTGGGAACGAACGGTTGTCGTCAGGCAACTTCCCCGCTTCGCTGAACTTCGTTCCCGTTTTTAATACTTCCATGCTATGATTATAGTATGAAATCGCGCCGTGAGCATATTCTTTTGGTCGAGAATAACGCTTCCATCAGCGATCGCATCGCCCGCCAAGCTCTCCGCCCGTTAGGATATCAGGTTGACATCGTCCTCCATGCCTCCGCAGCTCTGCAGGAGATCAGCCGCATTCGACCCGATTTGATTATTGCCAATCTCAATCTGCCCGGCCTTTCGGGCAAAGACCTGCTGGTTGCTGTTCAATCGCAGGGCTACGAAATTCCTTTCATTGTCCTTGCCGAAGAGACCAGAGAGGGAGATATCCTACAATCCTTTCGCCTCGGCGCAGCCGATTTCCTGAGCTGGCCAGCCCAGGAGACCGAAATTGTCACCATCGTCGAACGAGTCTTGAAACAAGTCCGCGCCCAGCAGGAACGGCAGGCGCTGGTCAATCAACTTTCTCGCCTGAATCAGGAGCTGGAAAAACAGATCAACGACCTGACCGCCCTGATCAACGCTGGCAAAGCGATTACTGCCCTGACCGACCCAAAGAAATTAATTGAAACCGCTTTAGAACATTGTGTCTTTTTGAGCAAAGCCGATCGCGGTCTGGTTATCCTGCAGGCGGAGCGAGGGCGAGCCTATTTCTTGCGCGCAGCTCTGCACTTCCCGGCCGAGATTAAGCCCCTGTTGAACAAAGCCTGGGATGACGGTGTTTCCAGTCTGGTTGCCGAATCGGGTGAACCGCTCTCGATTCATGGCGAGCCTCTCAAACCCTTTATTCTATCAAAATATGGCCAATCGGCCTTAATTCTGCCGCTCAAAGTTAAGCAGGAAGTGCTGGGGATGTTCGTCTTATTGAGAAGGCAAGCTCAGCCGTTCGAGCCTCCTGCCCAATCGCTTGCCGAGGCGGTGGTTGACTATACCGGCATTGCCCTGATGAATCTGCAACTCATCCGCACCATTGAAAAACGTTTGCATCAGTCCTACCCGGAACGACAAAACCAACAACTCAAAGGACAACTGCTCTCCGCATTGGAGAAAGCCCAAACGGCGCAAACGGCCTTGAGCCAGTTCCTGGCAGCGGAAGGGGCACTGCTGACTGCTCGCCAAAGGCAATGGGTTTTGAACGTGCGCGAGCAATTGCTGCAACTTGAAGAGGTGCTTTCGAAAACAAATCCTTCCTGAGCGTTTTACCCAAATTGGTATACTTCATGCATGTAGGGAATAATCATGGTTCGATCGAAGCTCATTGCCCTGTTCATAGAAGATGACGCTGCTGCCAACCACCTGACTGTGCAAATTCTCCAGCCGGCCGGTTACCAGGTGGAACGGGTGAGCGAAGAAAATCAGCTCAAACCCCGCCTTCAAAGCGAACTGCCGAACGCTTTGATTGTGGACGACTCCCTTTCCAGCAAAACCTTGCGTTCTCTGTTCAAAGATTTTCCGATTCTGCCCATCATTTACTACACTGCGCAAGCCACCCCAGAGGAAATCCTGCGTCGCTATCAAGATGGATTTCAGGCAGTGCTAACCGCCCAAAACGATCAGGTGCAGGCTCTCCTAACCATCAACCGCGCCGTCCAGCGCTGGGAAGACTGGCAGAAGTGGTTGCAATTCGAGCGCAAACGGCACACCCAATCGCTCGAGAGACGCGTGGAAGATCTGGAACGATTGCATCGCATCGGCGGAAAAATTTCGGCTTCTTTGCACCTCGACCAAGTGTTGAAAGAGGTGGTTATCGCCGCAGTTGAGGTAACCGATGCCGAAGAGGGCAATCTGATGCTCCTGGACGAGGAGAGCGGAAACCTGATCTTGCGCGCCGCCCACTCGGTTGGGCAACAAAAGACGGACATCCTGCGCGTCCCGATTTTTGACACTTTGTTGGGTGAAGTCGTCCGCACCCAAAAAGCGGTGATCTTAAGCGGCGGCGAACTCACCAAAATCAAAACCGCTTTTCTGGTGCGCGCCCTTATCTACGTCCCATTAATGATGGGCGATCAATCCATTGGCGTTCTGGGAATCTACAATCGCAAGCGCGACCAGCCTTTTTCGGAGTATCATCTGATGCTGCTCGAAGCGCTTGCCGACTACGCGGCGATTGCCATTCAGAACGCCCATTACTACACCGCCATCGAGCGCGAACGTCAGAAATACCATACCATTCTCACCAACGTGCGGGATGGGGTGCTGGTACTGGATGAAGAGCGGCGAATTTTGTTGATCAATGAGGCTTGTCTGATCGCCTTTGGGCTACAAGAGCCGGATTGTTTGGGCAAAACCATCGATCAGGTCATTTCCAACCAGGATTTGATCTTGATGCTGAGACAAGCTCCCGCTCAATGGGCAAAAGGAGGCGAGATCCGCCTCGAAGATGGGCGCATCTGGAATTGTCAGCTAACCCCCATTCCAGAGGTCGGTATAGCCGTTACCATGCACGATATCACCCATCTCAAGGAGTTGGATCGAGTCAAGTCGGAATTTGTCAGCGCCGTCTCCCACGACCTGCGCTCGCCCTTGACCGCCATTCTAGGATATTCCGAGTTGATCGGTCGGGTAGGGCCGCTCAATGACCGCCAGCGGGAGTTTATCCAGCGCGTCCAGGCAAGCGTGCAGGGGATCACTGCCTTGATCAGTGACCTGTTAGACCTCGGTCGCATCGAAGCCGGCCTGGATGCCCACAAAGAACTGATCGATTTACGCCCGTTGATCCGCCAGAGCCTTGAAAATCTTAGCAGCTTCCTAGTCGAAAAGGGTCAGAAACTCGAAGTGGAGATTTCCCCTTCTACGCCGCTCATCTGGGGAAACGCTGTTCGGATTCAACAAATGATCAATAATCTGGTCAGCAATGCCATCAAGTACACCCCCAAGGGAGGTAGGCTAGGCGTGCGCACGCGACAAGAGGACGGCCAGGCGGTCTTGCAGGTCTGGGATCATGGGGTGGGGATTCCGCCGGCTGAGCAACCGTATATCTTCGATAAGTTCTATCGGGCAAGCAATTTACCGGAAGACACTGGCGGCACGGGTTTGGGCTTGACGATCGTGAAATCGATCGTTGAAGATCATCAGGGGCGAATCTGGGTGGAATCGACGCCGGGGCAGGGAACAACTTTCACGATCGTTTTACCGGCCGCCGAAACCGGTGAGCGCGGTTAGCCCCTAAAGCCAGAACCTGAACCCAATGGATGTGTCGAGATCATAACGGCCAGATCAACGGCACCAGCAAAACGGCAATGCCAAAAATAAACAGGGTGAGCACAAAGCCCACTTTGACAAAATCAAAAAATCGATAATGCCCCAAACCATACACCATCAAACAGGCTGGCTCCAGGGGAGTAATGAAGGAGGTGCTGGCGCCGACCGCAATCATGACGGCAAAGGCGCGCGGGTTCAAGCCCAATTGCAGAGCTGTCTGGATGGCGACAGGTAAGACAACCGCCGCAGCAGCTTGATTGGACATTGGTTGGGTTAGCAGCATCGCCAGGAAGAAAAATCCGCTCAGCAACCACACCGGATTTGCATCCCCAACCCAGGTGACAAGTTGCCGGGCTAAAAAGGCGGCCGTTCCGCTTTTTTCCATTGCCATCCCCAAAGCCAGCATACTGCCGATCAGGATAACCACTTTCCATTCCACTTCGCGGTAGGCTTCTTCAGGGGTGATACAGCGGGTGAGAAAAGTCAGAATCGTCCCGCTCAGAATCGCTACCGAAAGCGGCGCCAATCCCAGCGCGGCGACAAGCAAAACGCCGCCAAAGATCAGCAGAGTCAAGTGAGTGCGCCGCGTGTCAATCTGGCGTTCTTTGACCGGATTGAGAATGCGCAGAAAAAAGTTGTTCTCTAAAGCTGCAATTGCCTCTGCATCGCCCTGGATCAAGAGCACATCTCCCAAACGCAGGACAATTTGACTTAACTTTTGGGTTAAGGTCTCTTCCTGGCGGTGGATTGCCAGGACGTTGACTCCAAAGCGGCGGCGCAAATTTGCTCCGCGCAGCGTGCGTCCGATCAAATAAGAGCGCGGTAAGATAATGGCTTCGTACAAACGCATCTCCAACTGGTCTAGCTCATGATTGGAAAAGGCGGCTTGGGGCGCCAGTTCCAACCCGCTGGCATCTTTGATTGCCAGGATCTGGTCGCGGGTGGCCTCGACGAGCAGGATGTCATTGGCGTGAATGGTCTGATAGGCATCGGGGGCAGTGATTTGCTGATCGCCGCGCAAGATCGCTACCACGTTCAAATCAAGTTGTGCGCCGATGTTGGCTTCGCCAAAGGTTTTTCCCACCAGCGGCGAATCGGAGGGCACGATGATCTCGGTCAAATAAGAACGCAACCCAAACTCCTCGCTCAAGCGGCGGGGGACTTCGCGTTTTGGGATCAAGCGAATCCCCACCAGGCCCATGTACAGCAAACCGATTAGCACAATCGGTAAACCAACCGGGGTTAATTCAAAGACGCCTAAAGCGGGCAAATCATACTGACGCATGAAACCACTGACCACAATATTGGTCGAAGAGGCAATCAAAGAGACCGAACTGGCAAGGATGGCTGCATAGGCAACCGGCATTAAGACTTTTGATAGGGGGGTGTTGGTGCGCCTGGCAACGCCGCTGGCAATGGGGATGAACAGGGCGGTGGCAGCCGTGTTGCTAATAAAACTGCTGACGACCGAAACGATGGCCATCAGGATTAAGGTCAGTTGGAGGGAATCGCCGCGCACCTTTCCCAGTAAGCGCAGGTTAATCAGGTCAATCACCCCATTGCGCACCAGCGAGGCGGTGAGAATCAATAAGCCAACAATGATGATAATCGTCTCACTGCCAAAGCCGAGAAAAGCTTCATCCAGGGGTAAGACTCCCCCAACGATCAGGCTGAGCAGGACAGCCAGGGCGATGGCATCAATAGAAAAGATTTCAAGCGAAAACAAAACGATGGCAGCAACAATGACGACAATTAAATAAAGATGCTGAAATTCCATGAAAACTCTCCCGAAATTGAATGCCATTTTACCATGCTTATCCCCGCAAAGATGTCTTGTCTGCTCTTGCAGCTTGATGTATCATTTAGGTATTCATCTTTGCAGAATGGGAAGCGGCACATTTGGAAGAACCCACTGTCCTTGATTATGTAAAGACCCTCCTCAAAGATTGGCGGCGCTTGCCCGCCCGGCTGCAAGCTCTTAACCGCTCCAGGTCGCCTGACGCAGGAGGGGATGAGGAAGCTGTCGGGATAACGGATAGGGTAGCAAAGGCAACCCTTGCGCAAGAAACCGATCAATCTGAGGAAACGCCGAGCGAAACAACAGCAGCCCGCCTACCTGCTCAGAGCGAACCGCCATTGGAGGAAGCAAGTCCGATAGGTGCACCTGCCAGAGCGGTTCCGTTGGCGGCCCAGCCGCTTTCCCGGGCAGCGCGTTTGGCAATTTTGAGCAGTTTGTCCAGTCTGATCCTGGCTTTGTTTGCTCAAGCCTCGCTGGAGCCGCCCAACCCGAATGCCACCCTGGGCGCGCTTATGTATGGGGTGGCGGCGATGGTGTTGTTGTTTGCAAGTCTCAGGTCGTATCTGATGCTGCCGGAGCGATCGGGGGAGATTCCCTCACCCCCCGCCCCTCTCCCAGGGGGAGAAGGGAGTAGGCCCTCACCCCCAGCCCCTCTCCCACAAGGGGAGAGGGGAGTAAGCCCTCACCCCCTGCCCCTCTCCCAGGGGGAGAGGGGAGTAGGCCCTCACCCCCAACCCCTCTCCCAGGGGGAGAGGGGAGACGGACTCCCTTCTCCCTTAGGGAGAAGGGCCGGGGATGAGGGAGTGAGTGAGATTTCCTCACCCCTACCGGAGCGCCCAGAGGGAGAGCCCTCACCCCCAACCCCTCTCCCACAAGGGGAGAGGGGAGTAGGCCCTCACCCCCAACCCCTCTCCCAAGGAGCGAGGGAAGTGGCTGGGGATGAGGAAGAGGGGCTGGCGTTCCAACTGCACTTACCCGCTTTTGGAGGCGCATTGATCAGTGCGGCGCTGGCTTTTCTGACCTTTGGGGGAGGAGATTTCACGCCATTAAATCTCATCCTCTGGGGAGTAGCGATCCTGCTCACTGTACGCGCATTTTCTCCTCTATCCCTGTTCCGTTTGGAATGGCTGAGGGGAGTCATCCACTGGCTTCAAAAGCCTGAATGGCAGGTGCGCATCAACCGCTGGACTGTCTTGTTGGTTCTTACCGCCCTGGTACTCCTCTTCTTCCGCTTTTATCGGCTGGCTGAGGTGCCGCCAGAGATGGTGAGCGATCACGCCGAGAAATTGCTCGATGTGGCTGAGGTGCTGGACGGTAAATGGCATATCTTTTATCCCCGCAATACCGGTCGAGAGGCATTTCAAATGTTCCTCACAGCAGCTATGGCAAAGCTCTTTGGCACCGGTCTGAGTTTTTTGAGTCTGAAGCTGGGCACAGCCATTGCTGGCCTGATGACCTTGGTCTATATTTACTTATTAGGGAAGGAAATAGCTAACCCGCGCGTCGGGCTGTTTGCCATGACCCTGGCAGGCGTGTCATACTGGCTGAACGTCATCACCCGCGTTGGGTTGCGCTTTAGCCTGTACCCTCTCTTTGTCGCTCCGACACTCTATTACTTGATTCGCGCGTTGCGCCGACCGAACGCCAAAGATTTTATTTTATGCGGCCTATTTTTGGGTTTGGGGTTGCATGGGTACTCCCCGTTCCGCCTCGTTCCTTTAGTTGTAGTGGTGGCAGTGGGCTTAGCACTACTGCACCGCGCCACCCCTGCTCAGCGGCGCGCCATGCTCATTGGCCTGATGATTGTGGTAGTCGTCTCGTTAATTGTCTTTCTGCCTTTGCTGCGCTATGCTCTACAAAATCCGGAGATGTTTTTCTACCGTGGACTGACACGTCTCTCCGACCTTGAAAAGCCGCTTGACCGCCCGGCCATTCAAATCTTCTTCCACAACTTGTGGAGAGCGCTGATCATGTTCTTTTGGAACAATGGCAATGTCTGGGTGGTTTCGATTCCTGGGCGGCCTGCCCTGAGTGTGGTCTCCGCAGCCCTGTTGTTCATCGGCGGCTGGCTAGTGCTGCTGCGCTATCTGCGCCGCTTTGCCTGGCAAGACCTTTTCTTGCTCGTCTCGATCCCCTTGCTTCTCTTGCCATCCGTCCTTTCGCTTGCTTTCCCCGATGAGAATCCGATCTTGAATCGCACTTCAGGGGCAATCATTCCCGTTTTTCTGTTAGCCGCTCTGGCTATCGAAGCCCTGATCCGCCCCTTCGAGGCGGCTTTTCAGCGCGGCTGGCGGCGCTCTCTGGGATGGTTGCTGGCGTTCTGTCTGTTAGGATTGAGTATGGGGCAGGATTATGATCTGGTTTTCCGCCAGTATTTTACCCAATATGCCCAGTCAGCCTGGAATACCAGCCAGATGGGAAAAATCATTCAACAATTTGCCAGCACGATCGGCACGCCGGACACGGCATGGGTGGTCGCCTATCCGCATTGGGTGGACACCCGCCTGGTTGGCATCAATGCCGGCTATCCGCTCAAAGATTATGCCATCTGGCCAGATCAGCTCGAATTGACCCTGGCTTATGAAGGCGCAAAGCTCTTTATCGTCAAACCGGAAGACTCGGCCGGCCGGGAAGCCTTGCAACGCCTTTATCCCTGGGGCAGTTGGCAGGAACAACGGTCTCCCTGGGAGGGGAAAAATTTCTATCTGTACTTTGTGCCACCCGCTACCGCCCGCATCCCTGGAGAAACAAATCCGTAAGCTCACACTCTGACCATACCCTTACAGTGTTATCATAACCCTATGACAAAGTTCATCAACCGCCCTCGTTCTCCTCTGCCTGTCTGGCTTTACTGGTTTGGTCTGATGGTGATCCTGGGGGTTGCCGCCTATTTCCGTTTTATCGGCATCGATTGGGGAGAAGAACAGTATCTCCACCCGGACGAACGCTTTCTGGTCTGGGTTGGGTCGGATATCGCCCCGGTCAAAAGCCTGAGCGAATATTTCAATACAGCCACCTCGTCACTGAATCCGCATAATCGCGGCCATGGCTTTTTTGTCTATGGCACGCTGCCGATGTTTCTGGCGCGCTATCTGGTTGAAAGCATCTACGGGCATTCAGGTTTTCGCGAGATGCTCACCGTAGGTCGCCCGCTTTCGGCAATCTTCGATTTGTTGACCCTGTATCTGGTGGCAACCACTGCCAGGCTTTTATTTGGGCGCGGGGTAAGTTTGCTAGCGGCTACTTTTTATGGTTTGGCCGTGCTGCCGATCCAGCTTTCGCATTTCTTCAAGGAAGACACCTTCCTGAATTTCTTTATTTTTCTGGGGGTGTATTTTGCTGTGCGGGTGGTGGAGGAATCCCTCACCCCCAACCCCTCTCTCACAAGGGGAGAGGGGAGAAAGCACTCACCCCCGACTTCGCTCCCACAGGTAGAGGGGGGCAACCCACACCCCCAACCCCTCTCCCCGGGGGAGAGGGGAAAAGAACTCCCTTATCCCTTAGGGAGAAGGGCCGGGGATGAGGGAGAGTGTGATGCCCCCTCACCCCCAGCCCCTCTCCCAGGGGGAGAGGGGAGGAAACCCTCACCCCCAACCCCTCTCCCACAAGGGGAGAGGGGAGAAAGCCCTATCCCCGATACTGCTCTCACAGAGAGCGGGGTGAGGGAATGGTTGCGCTCGCCGCTTTTCCTGACAAGCCTGGCTTTTGGGATCAGTTTTGGATGCGCTATGGCTTCCAAGCTGACCGCCTATCCCCTGGCAGCTTTGCTTCCGCTGGCGTTTGGCCTGCGCTACTGGAAAGCCCACCGGCAGGGCTGGCAAGAGCAAACTCAGGCGGCGTTCTGGAATCAAGCGCTTTTGTGCCTGGTGGCGGCGGGAGTGGTGAGCATCCTGACCTTCCGCGTTTTTCAGCCTTACGCATTCGCCGGGCCTGGCTTCTTCGGCGTTAAACCCAACCCGGCCTGGGTCGCAAACATACGTGAACAACGCAATCAAAGCGCCGGCGATGTCGATTTTCCGCCAGCTTTGCAATGGGCGCGCCGTCCGCGCTGGTTTTCGGGACAAAACCTGACCGTTTGGGGGCTGGGTTTGCCGTTGGGTCTTTTGGCCTGGGTGGGCTTTCTCTGGATGGGATGGCGGCTGTTTAAGGGCGAGGTCGGCGCGCCTGCCGTGTTATGGGGTTGGACAGCATTTTATTTCACCTGGCAATCTTTCCAACCCAACCCGACCATGCGCTATCAGTTGCCCTCCTATCCAGGCTTGACCATTCTGGCAGCCTGGGCAATTCTGGCGCTCTGGCAAAACCGCAAGAGTGAGCAAGCGGCGCAAAGTTCCTTTTGGCAAAATGAGAAACTGCGCCGCATTCTTGCAATTGGTCTGGCTTTCCTGGTGCTTGGGCTGACCTTCTTGTGGGCGTTTGCCTTCACCCGCATTTACACCCGCCCGGTGACGCGGGTGGCGGCTTCACGCTGGATTTACCAGAATGTACCGGCTCCAATCCACGTGAGCATTCGGCAGGAAGATGGCTCGCTTTACCGGCAGCCTGTACCGTTTCCTTACGACAATCTAATCACTCCTGCTATGCCCTACCGCACCGTCTTTAACCCTGCCGTCAGCGGGAGCATTGAGCAAATCACTCTCGCCCACGTGCGCGATATCATCGATTTGCGCCAGGAAAAGACGCTGACCCTCAGCCTTGCCAAAACTACCCAGCCTGAAACGAGTTGGAGTGCAACGGTGCAGGGCGATTTTTTGTCCATCTCCGACCGACGCGGCGATCGGGCAACCTTCAATTTTTCACCACCAATTGTCGTTGAAACAGGGAAACAAATTCAGCTTACCCTCTCCCTGCAAGGTGATCCGTCGGTAGCCATTGCCATTGCCGGGGCTGCTCCAGCCAACGAAAGCTCTTGGGATGACGGCCTGCCTTTGCGTATGGATGGCTACGATGGCTATGGAGGTATCTATCAGCGCGATCTGGTGTTCGAGATGTACTGGGACGACAACCCCGAAAAGCTGGCGCGTTTCCTTTCCATCCTCGATCAGGCAGATTATATTTTTATTTCTTCGAATCGGCAGTGGGGCACCGTGCCGCGGGTGCCAGAACGCTATCCGCTTTCTACCGCTTATTATCGCTTATTGATCGGCTGTCCTGAGGATAAAGACGTGATCTGGTGTTACAACGTTGCCCAGCCAGGCCAGTTTCAGGGACAATTGGGCTTTGAGTTAGTGCAGGTCTTTGAGTCGTTTCCCAACCTCGGCAACTGGCGGATCAACGACCAGTTTGCCGAGGAAGCCTTCACGGTTTACGATCACCCGAAGGTATTGATCTTTCGCAAGCGTGAAGATTACGACTCATTGAGCGTGCGGCGGCTGCTCAGCGCGGTTGATCTTTCCAAGGTTATCCATCTTACACCTCGCCAGGCTTCGAAATTTCCTGGCTTATTGCTCCTGCCGCCCGATCGCCTGCGCGAACAACAAAGCGGCGGTACCTGGTCGGAGCTATTCAACCGCAACGCTTTGCACAATCGAAATCAACTGGTTGCGGTCATTGTCTGGTATTTAACCCTCAGCCTGTTGGGATGGGTTGTCTATCCTTTGACCAGGCAGGTCTTCGCCGGTCTGGATGACCGCGGCTATCCCTTATCGCGCGCCTTCGGCTTGCTTTTGCTCTCCTATTTTGTTTGGTTATTGGGTTCGGTGCGGGTGCCGTTCCAGCGCTGGACGATCAGCGCCGTCTTTGGAGCGCTGCTCCTAATCTCATTGGCGTTTGCCCTGCTCGATTGGCAAGGTTTAAGGCAAGAATTTCGCTTACGCAAAAAACAATTTCTGTGGGTCGAAATCCTCTTTCTAGCTTTCTTTTTGATCGATCTCTTGATTCGCTTGGGCAACCCGGATTTATGGCACCCGTGGAAGGGTGGCGAGAAACCGATGGATTTCGCTTACTTCAACGCGGTTCTGAAAAGTACTTCTTTCCCTCCTTATGATCCTTGGTATGCGGGTGGGTATCTGAACTATTACTATTACGGCTTTGTTTTGATGGGGGTAATCGTCAAGTGGTTGGGCATTGTCCCGGCGATTGCCTATAATTTGATCCTGCCGACGACCTTTAGCCTGATTGGAGTAGGGGCATTCTCCCTGGGTTGGAATCTGGTTGCCCGCCGACGTCTGTCCGATCCCCTGAGCGGGAAACCCAATTTTACGCTCTCCTGGATTGGCGGCATCTCGGCTGCCTTAGGCATGGCCGTGCTGGGCAACCTGGGCACTTTAAGGATGATTCTGAATGGCTACCAGAAACTGGCTGCGCCTGGAGGAAATATTGAAGGCGCCAGCTTGCTGAGCCGCGCTATCTGGACGGTGCAAGGGTTTATCGAAGTCCTGAAGGGGATGAATCTGCCCTACAGCCTGGGCGATTGGTACTGGATTCCCAGCCGCGCCATCCCGGCGCCTAATGATGTCGAACCGATCACCGAGTTTCCCTTCTTTACCGTGCTGTATGCGGACCCGCACGCGCATTTGTTCGCTCTGCCGCTGGCTTTGTTAACTCTGGCATTTGCTTTATCGATTCTGCTCATGCCCCAAGTCAGATTGAAATTACAGAGCGCAGCGCGCCTGCTAATTGGCGGATTGCTGATTGGCGTTCTTCGCCCGACCAACTATTCAGATTATTATCCCTATCTGGTGCTGGTCAGCACCATTGTAGCTTATCGCCTGTTGCGTCCGCTCGTCATGGGCGAGGTTCAGGAGGAAGGCCGTATGGCTGATAAGCTAAAGCGTTGGCTACCTATTGTGGGAGAGGCTGCACTGGGAGTGGGTTTGCTAGTGATTGCCTCCAATCTGCTGTTTTATCCTTTCACTCGCTGGCTGGGTTGGGGATATTCCAAGATCAATCTATGGCACGGCACGCACACTCCCAGCCTTTCCTACCTTGTCCACTGGGGATTGTTCCTGTTCGTAATTGTTTCCTGGCTGGTTTGGGAGAGCATCGATTGGATGGCAAACACCCCCTTATCTGCAGCGAGAAAACTCAAACCGGCTTTGCCCTGGGTTGGATACGGACTGATCCTGTTGGTGGCGGTGATCATTGGTCTCAGGGTGTGGTTGGAAGTTGCTATTGCCTGGATGGCCTTGCCTCTGGCTGTTTGGGCTGGCCTTCTGATCCTGCGTCGCGACCAGCCAGAGGAAAAACGCTTTGTGCTCTTTCTGGTCGGCACCGGTCTGATGGTCACGCTGATGGTCGAGATCGTTGTGGTAGCCGGCGACATTGGGCGGATGAACACCGTCTTCAAGTTTTACCTGCAGGTATGGACGATGTTCGCGGTGGCAGCCGGCGCCGCCCTGGGCTGGTTGACGCCGCAATTGCTGAGCTGGCGGGATAAGTGGGGCAATTTGTGGAAAAGCGTCTTTTTGTTCCTTGTTTTATCAGCGGCGCTGTATCCTCTCACCGCTACGACCGCCAAGATTAAAGACCGCATGAGCGAGGCCGCCCCCCATACGTTAGACGGCATGGCTTTCATGGCCTATTCCAGATACACCGACAGTTGGGGGGAAATGGATCTCAGTCAGGATTATCGCGCCATCTTGTGGATGCAGGATCACATCCAGGGATCGCCGGTTATTGTGGAAGCAAACCTGCGCGACCTGTATCGCTGGGGCTCGCGCTTTAGTATCTACACCGGCTTGCCGGGCGTGGTCGGTTGGGAATGGCATCAGCAACAACAACGCACCCTCCTGCCGGCAAACTGGGTGACGGAACGCATCGAGGAAATCGAAGCGTTTTATCGCACGCTTGACCTTCAAGCCGCAGCAAACTTCTTACAAAAGTATCAAGTGCGCTATATTATCGTCGGACAGCAAGAACGCGGCAAATACCCAGGCCCTGGGTTGGACAAATTCGAGGCGGCTAACGGCTTGCTCTGGCATGAAGTTTATCGAGATGGGCAAACGGTCATCTATGAGGTGAACCAACCATGAGAGATGCTATCCTTTGGTATGGTGTTATTACCTTCGCAGGTTGGTTAAGTTTTCCTCTCTCCTTCTGGTTGTTCAGGCGTCTACCAGATCGCGGCTATGCCTTCAGCCGCACTTTGGGATGGCTCGTTTGGGGATACAGCTTTTGGTTTTTGACCTCCCTTCATCTAATCGAAAACCGAAGCGAGGGCATCCTTTTTACTTTTGTTCTGGTTTTTGCCCTCAGCATTTCTTTGTACCTCAAAATCGGCAAGGCCGAATTCTGGCGTTGGTGGACAGAAAATCGACGGCAGGTTGGCTTGATGGAGGGTTTGTTTGCCCTTGCATTTATTGCTCTGGCAGTGACCCGCGCCGCCAACCCGGAAGCGTTAGGCACCGAAAAGCCCATGGAACTGGCTTTTATCAATGCCATCCTGCGCTCAGAGACCTTTCCACCGCATGACCCCTGGCTCTCTGGCTATGCCATCTCTTACTATTACTTTGGCTACATTCTGGTAGCAATGTTAGCGAAACTGTGCGGCACCAGCGGCGCGGTGGCGTTTAACCTGGGCATTACGCTGGTATTTGCTTTGAGCGCCCTGGGGGCTTATGGATTGTTAAGCAACTTGCTGAGCCTGCAATTTGCAAAACGCTTTCCCTGGAAAGCCCTACTGGCGCCACTTATGGTGCTTCTGGTGGGTAATTTGGGAGGCTTGCTGGAAGTCTTGCACGCCGCCGGTCTGTTCTGGCAACAGCGCAATGGCGTCTGGGTTTCTCCGTTCTGGAAATGGTTAGATCTGGTTGAGCTGAGCCAACCACCGCAATTCCCTTTAGACGGCTTGCCGAAGCGCTGGTATTGGTGGTGGCGGGCTTCGCGGGTAGTGCAGGATTACGATGTGAGCGGCGCCCCGCGCGAGATCATCGATGAATTTCCAGCCTTTTCCTACATTCTGGCCGATTTACACCCGCACGTGCTGGCAATGCCCTTTGCGCTTCTGGCAATGGCGCTGGCGCTCAGCCTTTGGTTAAGTTGGACCAAACCATCTAAGCCGCTGTCTGGAGTTCAGGTTGCTTTGGGCGATCGTCGCCTGTTCCTGCATTACCCACTGGCTGTTCCTGTAAGTGAAAGCCTGATGGCAGCGTTGATTTTGGGGGGGCTAGCATTTCTGAATACCTGGGATTTTCCGATCTATGTCGCTTTGTGCGCTGCCGCGTACGCGTTGGGTAGGGTCGCCCTCACCCCTGGTTCCGCTCCCATGGGAGGAGAGGAGCGACCCTCACCCCCAACCCCTCTCCCTGTGGGAGAGGGGAATACCCTGACCCCTGACGCCGCTCCCACAGGGAGAGGGGAGAACCCCTCACCCCCAACCCCTCTCCCACAAGGGGAGAGGGGAGCACCCTCACCCCCAGCCCCTCTCCCACAAGGGGAGAGGGGAGCACCCTCACCCCCAACCCATCTTCCGCAAGAGGAGAGGGGAGAACCCTCACCCCCAGCCCCTCTCCCACAGGAGGAGAGGGGAGTACCCTCACCCCCAGCCCCTCTTCCGCAAGAGGAGAGGGGAGCACCCTCACCCCCATCCCCTCTCCCACAAGGGGAGAGGGGAGTAGCCCTCACCTCCAACCCCTCTCCCTATGGGAGAGGGGAGCAAAATCTCACCCATACGGAGGAAGGGGTGAGGGGGATTGTCAAGGATTTGCTTCGTTTTGGGATTTGGAGCGGGGTGTGGGGAGGTGTCCTGTACCTGCCTTTTTATCTGGGCTTTTCCTCTCAAGCGGGAGGGTTCTTACCTAACCTGATCTATCCGACCCGCGGAGCGCACTTATGGGTGATGTTCGCTCCCTTGCTTGTTCCGATCCTGGGTTGGCTCGTCTGGCACTACCGCAAGATAAAATCTCAACGCTGGCAGGCGATGGGTTGGGCATTCGGCCTGATGGCGGGATTATGGGTTCTTTCCCTGACGATGGGACTTCTCATCAGCGCTTTACCGAACTTGGGTGGGTTATTTATGGGATCGATGGGAGCAGTGACCATCGGCGATTGGCTTGCCGTTGCCATTTTTCGCCGCCTGATCTATACCGGGGGCTGGTTGACGTTGGGGATCATCTTAAGCGGCAGCCTAACGTTGTTGATGTCCCTCAACCTCGACACTACTTTCAGGGAGGGAGAGGGGCAGCCCTCACCCCCGGCCCCTCTCCCACAGGAGGAGAGGGGAGTAACCCTCACCCCTGGCGCCGCTCCTACAGAGAGAGGGGAGAACCCCTCACCCCCAACCCCTCTTCCACAGCAGGAGAGGGGAGTACCCTCACCCCCAGCCCCTTTCCCACAAGGAGAGGGGGGAGAGCCCCTCACCCCCAGCCCCTTTCCCACAAGGGGAGAGGGGAGAGCCCCTCACCCCCAGCCCCTTTCCCACAGGGGGAGTGGAGAATAGGAGCGTAAAGGGGTTTGTTGCCTTGCTCATCTTCGGTGGCGCCTTGTTGGTGCTATTCCCCGAATTATTCTACTTGCGCGACCAGTTTGGTTGGCGGATGAACACCGTGTTCAAGTTTTACTACCAGGCGTGGTTGCTGTGGGGAATTGCCGCTGCCTACGCCGTGGCATGCTTCAGCACCGCTACCTATCTCGTTACCGGGGCAACGGAGCCTGCGGCTGCCAGGACCAGCCCTGCTTCCCGTTCGACGGCAAAGCGGCGCTTAACGAAGGTCGATCAACCGACCCGCGATGCCTCTGCACGCTGGGCAAAGGCGAGCCTAGGATTGTCAATTTTGTTCATCCTCGGCGGATTGGTTTATACGATTCTGGCTACGTTGAGTAAAACCAACAATTTTCAACCTCCAGCAGGCTACACCCTGGACAGCACTGCCTACCTGTGGCGACAAAACCCTGACGAGATGCAAGCCATTGCCTGGCTGAGCCGGGCGCCACTGGGAGTGGTTGCTGAAGCCGTCAGTCCAACCGGTGGCAGCTACAGCCAGTACGCCCGGGTAGGGACTCTCTCCGGTCAACCCATTGTGCTGGGCTGGACGGGACATGAGAGCCAGTGGCGGGGCGGCGCGCGCGAGATGGGCAGCCGGCAATCCGACCTTGAGCGGTTGTATTGTTCGCGTAATCTGAGCGAAGCCCTCCAAATTGTGCAACAATACCAAATCCGCTACATCTTTGTCGGCGATCTGGAACGCAATACCTATCGTCCAGGGACAGAAAATTGCCCGGGCGGCTTGTACGAAATAAAATTCCAGCGCGCTTTTATCCCGGTTTATCAAGCCGGGCAAGTTACCATCTATCAGACCCCTTGAAGAGCTTCGCCCTTTCTTTGGGTATAATTCAGGTGTCTAAAATGAAGCACCCACTCGATCCTGCTCAAACCGTACTCCTCTGGCTGGCTTTGGTTGCCGGCGCCTTGATCCGCTTTGGCGGGCTGGGAACAGCGCCGCTGACGGATGGCGAAGCAAAGCTTGCTTTGCAGGCATTGCAAATTGCCCAGGGCAAAGCCACCGCAATTCAAGCCTATCCATTGGAGGTACTCGTCTCGGCGGCCCTTTTCTTTCTATTTGGCAGTAGCAACTTCTTTGCTCGCTTTCTGGCGGCTGCCAGCGGCACGCTGCTCATCCTGGGCGTCATCTCCCAACGGAAACGACTTGGCTCTTCGCTTACATTGATCTTGACCTTTGCGCTGGCGTTCGATCCGGCGTTGGTGGCGCAATCGCGGCAGATGGGTTCAGCTTTACCCGCTTTGGCAGCGCTAGGCGCTATGGTTCTTTTTGCCAGTCAGGCGCGCTGGCATTTGGCAGGGATTGCTCTTGGCTCAGGGATTTTGAGTGGGCCGCCGTTCTGGTATGGCGTCCTGGTACTCCTTCTGGCAGGGCTTGTCTTCATCGCCCTGGAGAAACGATTTTCTTTGCCCTCCAGTATCCCCCTGCCTGTCTGGGGAAAAAGCCTGCCTGCTCAAGCGGCACTGCAAACGGTTGGGATTGCTGCCCTTCTGACACTCCTGGTTGGCAGCACCCTATTTTTCTTTTATCCTCGCGGTTTGGGGGCAAGCCTTTCGCCGCTGCTTGCCTATCTCGGTGGCTGGAAAGGCCCTGCTTCTGTTTCAATCCTTGTCCTTCTGCTTGGCTTGGGCGTTTATCAAACGCCGGCCATCCTTTTCGGCGGAGTCTCCATTGCCCGCGGGCTGATCAGTCGCCGGTCAATCGAATTCGTTACCTATCACCGCTGGCAAGGCTTTCTCGGAATCTGGTTTGGAATCGCTATTCTGATGGCACTGCTCTATCCGGCGCGACAGATGTCAAATCTGATTTGGGCAATCCTGCCGCTGTGGGTTCTGGCTGCGCAGGAAATCACCCGCTGGGTCGAAACGCTGGAGCAGCCGCTGTGGGCGACTCTGGTTCTGGCCGCCATCACGTTGATCTTCCTTTGTCTCTTTTGGCTGCAATTAGCTGCTACCACCTTCGTTTGGGCTTACGGTGCTGGGGACTGGGTACGTGTGGTAACTGTGTTCTCCAGCCTGGCTTTAATTGCCCTCTTCGTGTGGCTGGCAGAACTGGTATGGTCTACCCGACTTGCCTGGCAGGGGATGATCCTTGGTCTCCTAGTCGCTTTTTTTCTTTACACCGTTTCAAATGTATCGGGAGTGGCTTTTTCGTATCCGTGGAGTCAGGTCTTTCGTCAGGAGTTGTGGAAGCCCTATGCACAGATAGGCGATGCTGATTTGCTCCTCAAAACCATTCAAGACCTTTCGCGCTGGAAAAGCGGTCGCGCCGATAGCTTAACAATCGTCATTGCCGCCGACTCACCGGCTCTGCGCTGGTTGCTCCGCCAGCAACACGACGTTACCGTCCTGCCCGAAGATCAGGCGCTTGCCCATCTCTCTATCCGTGAGGCGGGTCAACTGCCCGCCATTCTGATTACTCCTGCCATTGCCGAAAACCCTGCCCTGGCAGCAACCTATCGTGGGCAGGATTTCAACTGGCGTTATCAACCCAATTGGCAAGACGTTCCTCTCTCCCCCTTGAACTGGCTACTTTTCCGCAAAGGCACATGGGAAGTTCAACCGCTCATCCTGTGGGCGCGAACAGACCTCTTTCCGGATGGTCAGTCTCTCAGCAGTGGCGGAGGAGACCTGCCCCTTGAAATCCCGTTTGAAGAGGAGCTTCCACTTGACCAACCTTGAACCACGCAAAGACTTCGATCCATCGCAAATCATCACCATCGATGGGCCGGCTGCTTCGGGAAAATCCACCCTTGGACAAAGGCTGGCGCAGGCTTTTGGATATCTGTATTTCGATACCGGCGTGATGTATCGCGCCCTGACCTGGCTGGCATTACAACAAGGGATATCGATGCAAGACGAAGAGACACTGACTGCCCTAGCCGAAAAAGTGCCGATCGAAGTGACCCAACCCACAAAAGCCGATGGCAGGGCTTATGATGTCTGGATTGGCGATCAAGATGTCACCTGGGCGATTCGCCAGCCCCAGGTCGATGACAACGTGTCTCTGGTCTCCATTTACCCGGGCGTGCGACGAGCGTTGAGCGAACAACAGCGCCGAATTGGTCTGCGCGGTAAAGTAGTGATGGTGGGCAGGGATATTGGCACGGTGGTGCTGCCAGAAGCAGCCATTAAGATTTATTTAGACGCTTCTCTGGAAGAGCGAGCGCGGCGACGTTTTGCCGAAATGCGGGCGCGAGGCGAAGAGGTGACCTATGAAGAGGTTCTCCAGTCCTTGCGCGAGCGCGATCGGATCGATTCCACCCGGGCAGTTGCGCCATTGCGCCCGGCTGCTGACGCCGTGGTCATCGATTCGGACGGCAAAGACATCGATCAGGTTTTTGAGCTGGTGCTCGAGATCGTTTGCTCTCGACAGAAACAATCGAGCTAAGCTATGGCGGAGAAAACCATTGCCTTGTATCGGGTTCCTTTGTTCAATCGCCTGGCGCGCAAGGTTTTGCGCCCCATCTTTCGCGGCTTGTTTCACCTGCTCAGTTCAATTCACATCCGTGGCCTGGAAAACGTCCCAAACCGTGGGGCATATCTGGTTGCCATCAACCACATCTCCTTGTTCGAGGCGCCTTTCGTTGCGGCGTTTTGGCCGACCGAGATAGAAGCAATGGGAGCTGTGGAAGTGTGGCGTCGTAAAGGACAGAACATTTTAGCCCGCCTGTATCATGGCATCCAGGTGCACCGCGGTCAATATGACCGCCAGGTGATGGAACAGGCAATCGCCATTCTGACCAGTGGCCGGCCTTTGTTAATCGCTCCAGAAGGCGGGCGTACGCATCGTCCAGGCTTACGCCGTGCCTATCCAGGTGTGGCTTACCTGGTCGAGAGGACCGGCGTGCCGGTAGTGCCGGTGGGGATTGTTGGCTCAACCGATGATTTCTTAGAGCGTGCCTTACGCCTTACCCGCCCAAAGCTAGAAATGAACATCGGGAAACCAATTCGCCTGCCGCCCATTCTCGCCAAAGGGGAAGCCCGTCGCCAGGCACGCCAACACAATGCCGACCGGGTAATGCTGGCAATTGCCGCTCTCTTGCCTGCGGAATACCGCGGGGTTTACGCTGATTTTTCACTTCCACTTGAGGAGGGCGTTTCATGATGCAAAGTCAGAATACCCTGAACGCCCCTATAACCCACCCAACCTCAACCCGGTATAACCATGCTAGCTGGGAAGCTAAACGGCGCTTCTTGCGCTTTCTCTTGCGCACCGTTGGCATGAACTTACTGGTCAAGCTCGATGGGGTAGAGGGGATCGAAAACATTCCTGCCCAAGGACCGGCAATCCTTTACATTAACCACATTGCCTTTGTGGATCCGGTGGTGATCGTCCATGTCGTGCCGCGCAACATTGTACCTCTCGCCAAAATCGAAGTCTATGATTATCCGCTTGTGGGTTTGATTCCGCGCCTCTGGGGTGTTATCCCGGTGCGTCGCGAGGAATTCGATCGGCGCGCCGTGCAGCAGATTCTGGAGGTTTTGCGCGCCGGAGAGGTCGTCCTGGTCGCCCCCGAAGGCACCCGTCGGCCGGTGCTCTTTCAGGCAAAAGAGGGGATTGCCTATCTGGCAGCCCGTAGCGACGCGCCGTTGATTCCCACCGCCATTTGGGGGACCGTTGGATTTCCAGCGCTTCGCACCACACACCGCTGGAAACAACCCGGTGTTCAGGTACGCTTTGGCAAGCCCTTTTGCTACCGTCCTCACCTGAAGCGCCCAACCAAAGAAGAACTGCGCCTGATGACCGACGAAGCCATGTACGTCCTGGCAGCCCTGTTGCCACCCGAGCTGCGCGGTGCCTATAGCGATCTAAACAGGGCTACGCAAACGACCTTTGACTGGCTGTAGGAGAATGGAGCAGCGGATGCAAATCGAATGGATTCTCTCCCTCACCCAACTCCCCGCCTATCTGGCTTTGCCCTCCGGGTGGCCGGCCAGGCTTGCCCTCTTTCTTGCCTGGTCCCTAAGCGCCTTGCTGACCGGTTGGACGATCTCTCGTTGGCGTCATTTTCCCAGTCGTTGGGGAAGGGAGGCGTGGGGGATGATCCTGCTGGCAAGTCTTGCCACCATCATCACGACCTTGTTCATCGGCTTACGTCTGAGCGCTTCAGGCGCCCTTCCCCCGCCTGGTTTGCCTCTTCAAGCCGCGGCGGCCGCCATGATGCTCTTCTCCGCCCTGCCGTGGATGCTGGTGGCGGGATTTTACGGCAGCTTGCCGGCCATCCTTGTCGCCGCGCTCAGCAGTGTTTTGTTGATGGTCTGGTCAACTCACAGCATCTTTACCCCGCTGGAGTTTCTCTTTTATGCCGCCTTTTTCAGCGCCATGATCCATCAACGCTATCGCACGCCGTTTTATCGCTGGTTGCGGCATCCTTTGATCGCAGCGCTTCTGCTTTCTGCTGTGACACCTTTCACCTTTTTCCTCACCCGCATCTGGCTGGTGGATGGCTCGGCAGCCGTACGCTTGGATTATGTCGTGACGAACTTGCGCCACGCTACCCTTGCCACGGCTGGGATGTTCTGGATCGCCGGCGCAGCCGCCGAAGTAGTCTTTCTGCTTACCCCCAAGCGCTGGGGCAATCCTGCACCGCTGATTCCTTCCCCTGCTGAGCGCAACCTTTCTGCCCGCTTTCTCTACCTATTCCTTCCAATCGTTGTGCTCCTGACGGTTTTCCTGATGATAACTGTCTGGCGGGTTGCCGAAAGCGCCGCACGACGGATGATCACCGATCGCCTGCAAGGGATAGCCCAACTATCGGCAGATAGCATTCCATACTTCCTGGAAACCGGCCAGAACATGATCCAGCAAATTGCTCAAGACCCGCGCCTGCTCAATAGCTCGCCTGTCGAACTCGATGGCGTTCTGCAGGAACATCTCCGCGCTGTGCCATTCTTTACCCAGTTATATATTCTCAACCGGCAAGGAGAAAGCATTGCCGGTTATCCTCAAAGTGATTATCACCGAGCTGGGGCACAGGTTGCCGAGCAAATGGGCATCCGCCTGGCGCTCGGCGGGGTTCCTTTTCAAACCTATTCTGCGCCTCCGCAGAGCGGTGAAGACGCTGCTCAAATCTCCTTTATCGCCGCCCTGCAGGATGCGCAAGGTGTGCCGCAACGAGTGCTGATCGGACGGACTTCGTTGAGTGTCAATCCGATGACTCAATCTTTGCTGGGCATTCTGCGCCGCATGATAGATTATCAAGGAGAAGGGCTCTTGCTCGATGAAAACGGTTTGATCTTGTTTCATCCTCAATCTTCCCGCCTGATGGAGCCATACAGCGGTCGGACAGAGCTGCGGGAGGCTCTGTTTGACGAAACCGCTCCGGACGGCACCCGGCGGCTGGTGTACGTTAAGTCTGCCAGCGGGCGGCCCTGGACAGTCGTGCTCAGTCTGCCGGCCCGCCAGGCTCAACAAATTGCCCTTAACATTGCGGCGCCAATTCTGATTGCCATGTTCTTGCTAGGCGGCGGAGCGGTTCTATACTTTCGTTATAACCTTAATAAGATTACCTCTTCCCTGCAACTGTTAGCTGAGCAAGCCACGACCATCGCCCAGGGACACCTAGACAAGTCCGTAGAAGCCAAAGGAGAAGATGAGGAAGGGCGTCTGCGGGCGGCCTTCGAGACCATGCGGCTGAGCTTGAAATCGCGGCTGGAGGAACTCAACCGCTTACTCTGGGTGAGCCAGGGAGTTGCCTCCAGCCTGGATTTGAGTCAGGCAGTTCGGCCGGTTCTCGAGGCTTCTTTGTCGCTGGGAGCAGCCTCGGTGCGGATTGTTTTGACGCCCGGGGCTTTGCCGGTTCTGGACGCAGAGGAAAATCGCTTGAGTGTATATGCGGATGGTCATGCCGCCCAACTTTACGCCGATCTGGATGAACAAATTCTGACCGTATGCCGCCAGCAAGAACGCATTGTTTTATCTCATCCCTTTCGCCCGCGGATTTTGACCTATCCACCGAACGCACCGGTTCCCGAATCGCTGGTCGCAGTGGCTCTAAAACTCGAGAACGAAATCGTGGGCGCTTTATGGCTGGCGTTCGACTTATCGCATTCCTTCAGCGAGGAAGAGATTCGCTTTATCACCACCTTAGCCGGTCAAACCGCTTTGGCGGTGGCAAACGCTCGACATTTTTTGACCGCTGAAATCGGGCGCAAGCGGCTGGAGGCGATCCTGACCTCAACCTCTGATCCTATTCTGGTCACCGATACCAAAGGGCAGGTTTCGCTGGCAAACCCGGCTGCCTTAAGGGCTTTTTCGAGCCACAAAGAACTGGTTGCTTCCCCTGCAGAAATCCGCCTGCCGCCCGAACTAAGCGAGCTGATGCACATAACCAGAGAAAGCCCGCGCGCCATTGAACTCAGCTTACCGGATGGAAAAATCTACTCGGCAACCGTCTCCACCGTCTATACCGAGGGCCGCCCGGTCAACCGGGTCTGTTTATTGCGGGATATCACCCATTTCAAAGAACTGGATGCATTAAAGTCCGAATTTGTCGCCAATGTCTCGCACGACCTGCGCGCTCCTTTGACGCTGATGCGAGGCTATGCCACCATGTTGGAGATGGCTGGCTCTTTGAATGAACACCAGTTAGGCTATGTGCATAAGATCATTTTGTCGGTGGAGAATATGACCCGCCTGGTCAATAATTTGCTCGATTTGGGCCGCATCGAGGCCGGGGTTGGCTTACAACTGGAGCTGGTTGCCCCGAAAGAGCTGGTTGAAAAAGCCGTTAGCGATGTCCAACTCCATGCCACACAAAAGCGCATTCACCTTTCTACCGATTTACCGAGCGAGGGCTTACCGCTCATCGAAGCCGATGCGGCGCTGCTCAATCAGGCTTTGCACAATTTGCTGGATAACGCCATTAAGTTCACCGATGCGGGGGGCAAAGTTCAAATCGGGGTGCGGGTAAAGGATGACCAGGTAATCTTTGCCGTGCGCGACACCGGCATCGGCATCGCTCCCCTCGATCAGCCGCGTTTGTTCGATAAGTTTTTCCGCGTTAAGCGTCCTGGCGCAAAAGGCAGTGGTTCGGGTTTGGGTTTGGCAATTGTCAAATCGGTTGCCGAACGGCATCACGGGCGCGCTTGGGTGGAAAGCCAGCTCGGACGCGGCTCTACGTTTTATATCTCCCTGCCCATTCGCCAGCCACGCCAGGCTCAGCCTGTGGCGGCGGAATCCAGAGGGTCTGAAGTTTCCTCCAAAAGCTGAACGGGCAACTGCACAACTATACGGCATCCGCCTTCTGGCGAGCTTTCCACCCAAATCTCGCCGCCGTGCGCTTGCACAACCAGCTTACAAAACGTCAATCCTAGACCGGAGCCGCGTTGCCGGGCTTCTTGCCCGGCAACCTGATAAAACCGCTCAAAGACCTTTTCGCGGTCTGCGGGTGGAATGCCAGGGCCGCTATCCTCCACCTGCAAGATCAACCGACCCGCCTGCGGAGCGGATGCCATTAAGCGGATTACTCCACCACAGGGGGTGAAATTGATTGCGTTATCCAACAGATTGCGCAGGACACGGCTCAGTTTTTCTTCGTCACCGATCAGGGGGGGAAGATTGGGTTCAAGATTCAGGTGAAAAGAGAGTTGCTCGGCCGAGCAACGCGGTTGATATTCGTGGTAAATTGAAAGCAGCCACTCGGAGACATTGATCGACTGCTTCTGCAGTTCAACGCCGCTCTCTTCCATGCGGGTGATTTCCAGTACGCGGTCGGTTAACTTGAGCAACCGGTCGGCGCCTTGCCGGGCAATCTGAACTGCGCGGCGGAGGGTGTCCTTGGAGGAAACAGCCTCCTTTTCCACCCCGTTGGCAATCACCTCCAAGGCACTCAGCACGGTGCCAATCGGGGAACGGAGATCATGCACCAGGGTTTCGGTGAGCAATTCGCGTTGATGGGTTTGCTGCACCATTTTCTGAATGCGTTGCTCGCTTTGTTGAATTTGCTCGCTCAACAAGCGATTTTGCACTGCAATGGCCACTTGCCCGGCCAGGGTCTGCAAAAACGCCAGGTCATCCCCGGAAAAGGTTGTGTAAGGCGAATAGGAAAAAACCGCCAGACACCCCAAAACGCGATCAGCGACTTGTAATGGCACCCCCATCCAGGCTGAAAGCGGCTCGTCGCCCAGAGGTAAACCGATGCGCTTAAGTTCCTGATGGGCTTGTTCCGGCAACAGGATGGCGCGCCGCTCAAGAATGACCCGATCGGTCAGCCGGTTTGCCAGTGGACGCACCGCCCAGTAGACAATCTGTCCGCCTTTGACCGCCATGGGATACCAGATCTGGTGGTTGGGTTCGTCATACAGGGCAACGTAAAAGTTATCTACCCCCAATTGCTGACGGACGCGTTGCTGAATTGCAGCCAGAATTTCATCCAGGCGGGCGGCATTTTGCATTGCCTGGCTAACGGCGTTCAAGGTGGAAAGTTGTTGGTTTTGCTGACGAGCTTTGCGCCGCAAGTCGCGCAAACTGAGGGTTGTCTCGGCTAACAGGACAAAAAGCAACGCCATGGCGCTAAGCCAGAAGCGATCGGGGCGTTGAGAGAGTAAAAAGATGAAAAGCACCAGGATCAAAAAAGCTGCCAATAGAATACGCCGCAGGGTGGGCGATGGCGCTGAGGCTTTTTGCTCCAAAGCGGCGAGCTCAGGCTGTGAAGCGGAGGTAAGCGGGGTTTCAAAGGGAGAACGGTGCTTCATCTCGCAAGGTCAAGGGGTAGCCGTCCTGGAGGGGGTGGGTGAGCGAACGGCTGGGGAGGGAGTCCGTGGGTAGGAGGTGGGAGCAACGGGAGGTGAAGCAGTGGGTGTGGGGGTAGCCAGAAAGCTCTGCGCCGTGCGCCGCCACTCCGCCGGCACATCCTGGGCAGGCAGTTGGAGCAGGGCTGTCCAATCGCGTTGCACCAAGCTTTTGCGATCCAGGGCAAGGTAAGCCTGTCCTCGCCAGTAATAGAGGGCCGCCTTTTCGCCATTGCTTCTGGCAAACTCGGCGGCGTAGTTGAATTGTTTTTCGGCCGATTCCAGACGCCCGGCCTGCAGCAGGGCGCGGCTCAATGCCAGATGATATGCAAACCAAAGGGGCTCGCGTTGGGCGTTTGCGCTCTGAAAGAGGGCCGCGCGCGCCTCGCTCAGATCATTGACAGCCTTCTGTCCCTCGCCGAGTTCGAGAAAGACGCAACTCCGCACCAGATACGCCCAGGAGTTGTCTTTCGCCAGCTCGATGGCGCGAGTCAAGGCAGGCAGAGCATCTTCTGCGCCCTGAGGCACAGGCAGGCTGATCAGCATGGCGTTAATCAGGTCTTCCTGCCCTGCCAACCCCACCAGAGATCGGCCATACAGGGTATAGGCGTCGCTATCCTTCTTTTCGTAGTCCAGATAGATTTTCAATGTCTCGCGAGCTTTCTCCAATTCACCGTTTAACAAGGCTGTTTCACCCAGCAAACGATAAGCCGCTAGCAGGGTGCGATCGCGCTCGAAGGCCTTTTGGGCTTCCTGATAGGCTTGTTGCACCTGACCCTGTTGGCGGAAAATCTTTGCTCGCATCAACGGCGGCAGAGGTGAGGAGGGCATCAGGGCTTCTGCCTTTTCGACATCCTGCAAGGCTTTCGGCACCTCGCCTTGATTGAGATAGACATCGGCCCGTTCTAAATAGGCTTCCGCCAGATTGGGATCGGTTTGAAGTGCCTGATTCAGATCGGGTAGGACGTCGTTTTTTGGGTTGAGGCTTCGCTTTGCCCGCGCTCTGCCCAACAGAGCAGGGGCAAATTGGGGATCGATTTGCAATGCTTGCCCATAGAATTGCAATGCCTGGCTGGGTTCTCCCATCAAGCGAAAGGTCTCTCCCATATAATAGGGGATATCGGCTGCTTGCGGTTCCATTTGCCGGGCTTGTTCGAAGAAGGAGATGGCGGTTTCCCAGGCGCCTTGTTGGTAAGCCAGCAGTCCGGAGCGAAAAGCTTCGGAGACGGGATGAGGGGTATTAACATATAAGGGTGTCGGGGTGTAGGTTGCCTCGAGCAACATCCACAGCGGCGTAGGTTGCGCAGCCAGGCCCCCTTCGGGGGTCGGAGGGGCAACGAAGCCGATATAGGTGGGGGTGGGGGTGAAAGTGGGCGGCGGCCCAGGGGTGCGAGTAGGAGGGATATAGGTGGGAATCGCCTTGCGGGGTGCGAAAAGAGCATAGCCAATGCCGGCCAGAACGATCAGGATCAGCAGAACCGCAGGTACAACCAGGCGTCTCAGGCGGTGCGCCTTGCCTCCAACGGATTCCTGTTGGGGCAGGAAAATCTGATCGTCCACTTTCCATTTGCGTCGCGGCAAGGAAAGAGGTGCCGGCCCGGCTTTCGCCCTACCAACACCCATCAAGGCCAATCCTTGCTTTGCCAGTTCATTATCGGGGTCCAGGCGCAAGACAGTTTCGAGACAATACCGCTTCTCTTTGGAAGTCTGAACGGCGGCGCTCATCCACAGCCAGTAGGCCGGGTTTTTCTGGTCGGCGCGCAGCAGGCGAGTTAAGATATCACGGGCGCGTTCGAACTTCTCCTGACGGATGGCTTCGATAGCCTCCTGTAATAGGATTTCGTCTGCCACTTCACCCCTCAACTAATGCTCAACAGGGGCACCGGGATAAAAACCAAAACAAATAACAGGATGGCAAGCCAGGCGATGAGACGCCGCGTGGGGTCTAGCTCGGTAATCTGGTCTAAAGGCTCAGCATACTGGCGGCCTAGGGTAAAGACCAACAAAGCCCAAATCCACCACCCATTCCAGAAAAGGCCTAGCAAAACGAGAGCGCCCAGGACAAACGGCAAGAGGCGCGGCGCTTTTTTCCCCAGCAAAACGTAGGTGACATGCCCTCCGTCTAGTTGCCCGGCCGGAATCAGATTCAACGAAGTTACCAGCAAGCCCGCCCAACCTGCCCAGGCGACCGGATGGAGCAGGACATCGATGCCTCCGTAGGGAAACGGCCGACCGGTAAAAATATAGCGCAACCAGTACAACCAGGCTGGTAACTCCCCATAACTGAGCGGTTGGGGCAGCAATTTTCCGTACACAATCCATTTTGCCAGCAGGTACAGGATAGAGTTACCTTCAACCTGGATTCCCACACCGCTGTGTGGGCTGCTGGGCAAAGGGCTGATCTTCGAGAGCGATAGACCAAGGATCAGGATGGGAAAAGCCACCGCCAGACCGGATAAAGGCCCGGCCAGGCTGATGTCCAGCAAAGCCCGTTTATTCTTCGGCGGCGCTTTCATGTTGATAAATGCTCCCAGGGTGCCAAAGGCGCTGAAGGGAAAGGGTAAGAAGTAAGGCAAGGTTACCTTTTCCCCATGGGCGCGCCCAACCAGGTAGTGACCGAATTCGTGGGCAAGGAGAATCGCTAACAGGCTGGCAGCAAAGGCAATTCCGTTATTCAAACTGGCGCGAATAGCCGCTAACCAGTCCTGCAAACTGAGCGGGTTCGGGGGCAGTTCTTGACCGCCCAAGGAATAAATCACCCCGGCGAGGATCACACTAAGCACGGTCAGCACAAAGAGGATCACGTTTAAGGCGGTTTTGGATGGCTTCCCCTCTGGCAGAGCTTCAATCAAATAGATCACGTGTTGATCTTTTTCCAGGCGGAAGAGCGGCGTATAGCCCAGCGGTTTAAGCGCGGTTGAAAGCTGGTCGTAGGCCTGGGCGGAATCCCCATACAACTGCCCTCGATAGCGCACTTGGTAGGGTTGTTTGCCATCCCCTTGGGTGATGTCGCTAATGCGCAAGTAGCGAGCAACAATCGAAGTAAGCGGATCGTATTCTATGGCGAACATTTAAGGAACCTCCAGCGGGAGTGGATGGGAGTCGAACCCACCGCGGCCCGCAACGCGACCCGCCACCGGTTTTGAAGACCGGGGAACCCACCGGGACTCAACCACTCCCGCCGTTAAGCATACCCTAACCAATCGTCACTGACAAGGGTTATTCAAAGAACCTTCAGGCACGGTTCATCCACAAACCATAGGACATTTTGAAATTTGTCCTACGAATTCGTGTCTTTTTGGAGTGCTTCCGCAGATTTTCAACCGCTTGAGAGCATCTTACGGCGATAATTTATCGACAAAGAGGTGAGCGGGCAAAATTTGCTGCGCTGTGCAGCGGTTTTTATTGTAAAATTTAACTGCTATGCGATCGTTAGTTGTCCAGGCTGGCGGTGAGTCGAAACGGATGGGGAAGGATAAAGCCCTCTTGCCCTTTTTGGGGAAGCCGTTGGTTCAACGCATCCTCGAACGCTTGATTCCGGTGGTTGACGAAGCCCTGGTGACGACCAACCACCCGGAGCGATACTCCTTCCTGAACGTCTCGTTGATTGGGGATGTCTTTCCCGGCCGCGGCGCGTTGGGAGGGCTTTACACCGCTTTGCGCAGCGCCCATTACACCTTTGTGGCTGTGGTGGCGTGCGATATGCCTTTTGCCAACCCCGAACTGCTCGAAATCCTCTTCCGCACCCTCGAAGAAAGCCATGCCGACGCAGTGATCCCCCAGACGGCAAACGGGAATGAGCCGTTTCATGCCGTCTATCGGCGCGAAAACTGTCTACCGTTGGTGCGCCAGGCTCTGGAAGACGGCCACTGGCGCGCCGATGCCTGGTTCTGGGAAGCCAACCTGCGCTTTTTCACGCCAGAGGAGGTCAGTATTTTTGATCCGTTGGGATTAGCTTTTCAGAACGTCAACACCCCCGATGAACTGGCAGCCGCCGAGGAACTCGCTCGCCAGTTGGAACAAGGCTAATCCTGGCTGCGAACTCCAGGGACAATGTATTGAATTTTGCGATAGGGTTTGACCTGTTCTCCGATTTCATCTTTGAAGATATTCCCCGAAACGTGCATCAGGGTATCGTCAAAATCGACATCGATCCCCATGCTGGCAAGGCAAGGATAGTGGTGGTGCAACAGGCCGGCTTTTTCCTGGGCTTCATCCACCGAAACACCCACCAGCCTCTGGGCAACAAATCTGGCGCAACCGCAGGTTGCATCCCGTTGCACTGCTACATCGACAATTAAACGCGTTTGCGGGTCAACGGTGATTCTGAAAGAGGGGCGACCGAAGTAGCGGGCAAACTCGGCGATCTGCGGGCTTTGATAGCTCAGGCGTTGACGACGGGTGATCAGGTAATCCTGTTCGGTCAGCGAACACAATGGTTTGGGGGTGGCGCAGGCAACGCCGATTTTCTCCAGCCAATTGCGCAACTGACGCGCCAGACCGCGTGGCAACCAGGCTTCGTTATCGATTGGGGCAAGCACCGCCCTGGCACCACAGCGCCGGGCAAGATCGGGCAACAATTCAGCGACCCCTTTAACCTCAGCAAACGAGAGAATGAGGTCAACGGGCGGAACTTCGGTGGGGAGAAAATCGGCTGGGTCATCGATCACCAGAGGGAAGTGGGTTGGCGCCAGCCAGGTTTCGATCTGCCAGTGTTTTGGGGCATGGGTGCGGATGTTCTCGATGTGGCGTTGTCCGTATTCGCCGGTGTAAATAGCCAGGATATACATACTGGTTTAATTTTACCCGAAAAAGCAAATTTTTATCGCAGATTGCACTCACCCCTCACCCCCCGCCCCTCTCCCAGGGGGAGAGGGGAGGAAGCCCCTCACCCCCCGCCCCTCTCCCACAAGGGGAGAGGGGAGTGATGCCCTCACCCCCTGCCCTTCGCCCAGGGCGGGAGAGGGGAGCAGCCCTCACCCCCTGCCCGTCGCCTAGGGCGGGAGAGGGGGAAATGCCCTCACCCTCTGCCCTTCGCCTAGGGCGGGAGAGGGGAGGAAGCCCCTCACCCCCTGCCCCTCTCCCAGGGGGAGAGGGGGGTTGGACTCCCTTCTACCTTAGGGAGAAGGGTTGGGGATGAGGGACATGGGAGAGGGGAGTTTGACTATAGCCGTTAAATGGAGTAAAAGCGGTAGCGATTGCGCCGCTTCTTGGCGCGGTACATGGCAATATCGGCGCAGATCATCAGCTCTTCGCTATTCTCACCATCTTGAGGGTAGAGGCTGATGCCAATGCTGGCAGAGATACGCCATGTCACCCCCTCATCCACCACATAGGGCTGAGCAATGATCTCCAGAAGTTTGCCTGCCACGTTGGCGGCGTCAAGGGGCTGGGCAATCTGCTCCAGAATCACACAAAACTCATCGCCGCCCATGCGGGCAACCGTGTCACTCTGGCGCAACGCGCTAATTAACCGCTGGGCAACCTGCTGCAAAACCTGATCGCCCTTCACATGCCCATAGGTGTCGTTGAGCTCTTTAAAGTGGTCAAGGTCAAGCAATAAGACTCCCAGCAGGTGTCGTTCTCTGGCCGCCCGTTGCAGGGCGTGTTTCAAACGGTCATTCAAGAGATAGCGATTGGGCAAACCGGTCAATTCATCATGGGTTGCCATGTATTCTAAAATCTGGCGCGCCTGATGGCGTTCGCTGATATCGCGGCTCAAGCCGAGGAAGCCAATCGGCTGTCCCTGGGCGTCGAATAACAGGCTGACTTTGACCTCCATCCAGCGCGTCGAACCATCTTTGCAGCGATGCTCCAACTCCAGCGTGTGTGACCAATGAGGTTGTTTGGCGAGGTCGGCGAGTGAGCGGTTGCGCAACTCCCTGGCGATGGTCTCTTTGGCAAGACGATAGGAGGCTGGGGTCAGCAGTTCTTTCAGGCGCAGATGCATGGCTTCGGCGACGCTGTAACCTGTCAGGTGGGTCACCGATGGACTGATATAGGTGTAATTCAGCTCCAGATCGGTCGTCCAAATCACATCGCTGACGTTTTCTGCCAGCAGGCGGTAGCGCGCTTCACTCTGGCGTAAGGCTTCTTCAGCTTCCTGGCGCACGAAGAGACTGGCGAATTGATCGGCGAGGATATGTAAGAGGTAAATTTCATTTTCTTTCCACTGCCGTTTTTGCTTGACCGAGTCGAAGCCCACAAAGCCATAGAGCTTGCCGTTGGCGCGCACGGGCATCACCAGCAAGGATTGAATGGCTTGCGCCTCCAAAATTGCTTTGACCTCGCTCCACTCCCCACTCAATTCCTCCACCGCCGGAATCAGGATATAGGGGCCTTTGCGCAAGCTCTCCACCCAGACCGGGATGCTATCATTGGGGAGGTTCTGCAAGTTTGCTTTCTCTGCGCTCACTCCCTCCGCCACCCACTCGTGGGTGTTCGACATGGTCTGCGCCTGCCAGTCAAAGATGAACAAATAAGCTCGATCCACGCCAAGAAAGCTGCCAACTTCGCCCAAAAGGCGTTCGATGACGGTCTGGTCGTGGAGCGTTGTGCCCTGGATAAACGTATGGGCAATAGAGAGTAAGAGATCGCGAAAATTTTGCAACCAGAGCAGTTCTTCCTCCATATGCCGCCGCTGACGCAGGTCGGTAACCACCGCGATCGAGCCAATGATCTCGTTTGCCAGTCGGCGTGGCGTACCGGTAACCATTACGGGGATGAGCGAACCATCCTTATGCAGCAAAAGGGTTTCGTAAGAGCTTTCCTTTCCTTGCTGGCGCTGTTGCCATTGCGCTTCCAGCAAAAAGCGGTGGGTTGGGGCCGTTACGTCAAAGGGCGTTTTCCCAATCAACTCTTCCGGGTGATAGCCGCACATCTCGGCATAGGCACGGTTGACAAAGACAAAGCGTTTCTCCTGATCGACCACGGTAATACCAACGTCCATGGCATTCATGACTTGCAGGACAAACTCCCGCTCTGCCTGCAACTCGGCGGTGCGCTCGGCGACCCGCAATTCGAGCAGGGATTGCTGCAGCTCTAAATCGATCACTAGGCGCGCATTGCTCATCCCTAGAGCTAAGCGCGAGGCAACTTCTTGGGCAAAGGTGAAATCCTGCTCGGTAAAGGCTTTCTCTCCTTTATGGCGTGCCAGGAGCATCCAGCCTAGGGTTTGCGCCCCTTCGGAAAGGGGCAGGATCATCAAACTGGTGATTCCCAGCAGTTCGGTGACTTTTTGCAAGGGGGGCGCAGTGATGAGAGGCGATGACGAAGTCTGCACGCTGGCAAAGAAGCGCGGCTCGGCGCTTTGAAGAGCTTCCTGCCAGGCAGTGTGCTCACCGAAGATCTGATGCGGTTCGAAGGCATCCTTGAGGAGCGAGCGCAGCAAAGGATCGGGGTGTGCGAGGGCAGCCAAATTCTGTGCTTGCTTTGCCTCATCCAGCAAGAGAATCCCACAGGTAGCCTGCAGGCTCTCTGCGGTTTGGCGGGCGACCGTTTCCAAAAGGGCAGAGAGATTATGCTGGCAGGCAACAATTTGTTGGGAAATCTGCGCCAGGCTTTCGGCGCGGCGGCTTGCCTGACGCAGGGCTTCTTCCTGCCACTGGCGTTGTAGGGCAAGGGCGCAGAGGTCAACGATTCGTTCCAACGCCTCGACCTGCGTCGGACGATAGGGTTCGGCGGCATTGGCAACCGCGATCAATCCCGCCAGGCGTCCATTGATCCTGGCTGGGGCGATGAGAAGGCGCTCGAACCGAGGATGGTCGTCAGGGAAGGGATGATCGCTCAAAGGTTGGGTAGACTCATTAAGCAGGATCGTTTTACCTTCTTTGCCTACCCACTCCCATAAGTCTTTCAGGTCATCACCTGAAGCTGTATGGAATTTGAAAATCCTTTTCTGTGGCTCTGCGCGCACCATCATCCCGCCAAATTCTTGCCCGGCAGATGGATTTATAAAGCCAATAAAACCCAGCGGGCTTTGGGTGAGCAGTTGAGCCTCGCGCAGGGCGATTTCGGAGATTCTTTGCAGATCAAAGGCAGAAAGCAGATTCTTGGAAAGCTCGGCAAGCGCCGTCCGCAACTGCAATTCGGCCGCCAGCGCTTGTTCGAGCTGGCGGCGAGAGGTGATGTCGTGGGCAAGAGCAAGGATAGCAGGCTTGCCATTCCATTGGGTGAGGGTGACTCCCATCTCAACCGGCAGAGACGCACCATCCTGGCGGACAAGCTGGATTTCATACCGTTCCGGCACATTCTCACCGCGCTGGCGGGCTTGCCAGCGTTCGACCACCAGGGCAACATCGTAAGGATGGATAAAGTTCACAAAAGGCTTCCCCAACAGCTCCTCGCGGTGATAACCCAACAGGTTGCAGGCGCGCGGGTTGACGTACTCGAAAACCCCCTCGCGGTTGACGATAAAGATCGCCTCGATAGCGTTTTCGGCTAAGGCGCGGAAATCGGCTTCGCTTTCCCCTGGGAGTGGAGCGTGGCTGAAAATCGATTTACCTGGAGACGCTGAGGGAGCTTTCGCCTCTGCCGCCCCCTGAGGTGAAGGGTTGCTTTCATCGAACAAAGATGCCAACTCGAGATTTACCACATAACTTTCCTCAGCAACCATTTTGAATATTAAACCCAAGAAAAACGAAAATGTCAACAATTTTCACAGTTTTTTGCCCGAATTTTTCCTAGACAAAAAAGCTATCTTCGGGTAAAATCGGGTTCTGCACCATCAGAAAGCATTTACTGGAGGCTACGGTTGGCAAACATTAAGTCACAAATTAAACGCATGCGACAGAACGAAAAGCGGCGTCTGCGCAACCGCTATTTCAAGGGGCGGGCGCGCACGTTTGTCAAGAAAGCGCGCCTGACCATGCAGAAAGGCTCTCTGGAAGAGGCAATTCAAGCCACCCGCATGGCGGTAAGCGCACTGGATAAAGCGGCTGAAAAAGGTATTCTCCATAAGAACAACGCCGCCCGGCGCAAGAGCCGTTTGATGAAACGCCTGGCTGCCCTGCAAAAGCAAGCCGCGGCATAAGTTTTCGCAACGTCCTTTTTTCCTGCATTTTCCAAGCGGGCGCCTCATCGCTCCCGCTTTTTATGTTATAAAAGGGATATTCTAAAAAAAGGCAACGGATGAGATGCAGAAAGGCATTCAAGGCTCACTTCCCTTGTTTATTCATCACCAACAAAAACTTTTATCATTGAAAGAGGCTGCAGAATGGGCATCCCAACATTTTAATCGCAAAATAACAGTTTCCAATATTTCTTATCTGATCCAATACGGAAGGATCAAGAGCTATGGTACTTGGGGAAGTCCCCTTGTTGATCGGGAAGAATTAGAAAACTATTACGCCAGCGTAAATAAAGAGAACCAATGGAAACAAAAGTTGGGGAAGGATATTAACTGGCGTTTATCCTTTGCGGAATACAAGGAGTTCGAAAGAACCAAGCATGTTCATCGTCTTCACCCGTACAAAGGGAAATTCATTCCCCAGCTTGTAGAGTATTTCTTAGATTCCCATGTGGATGATTTCAAAAAACAGGTTTACTTTCAACCTGGTGACATCATTTTAGATCCATTTTGCGGTAGCGGAACCACCCTGGTTCAAGCAAACGAGCTTGGATATCATGCGATTGGAATAGATATTTCATCCTTCAATGTCTTGCTAAGCAAGGTTAAGGTACAAAAGCATGATTTGAACGCCATTTTCCGAATTATCCAGGATTTATCTACAAAACTTAAGCAATTTCAAAACGATAGAGCTAATAGGATATTCGAAGAGAAACTGTTGGAAAAACTCAATCAATTTAATGCAGTTCACTTTCCGGGCACACAGTTCAAGATTCGGGTTCGGAACCGCGAGATTAATGAGGAAAGCTATGGCAAAACAAAAGAAAAGGAGTTTTTGCCCATTTATCAAAGCTTGATTGAACAATATCAAATTCAGGTTACCCAATCGAAACAAGAAACCTTTTTAGAAAAATGGTTTTTGGCGCCGGTAAGAGAAGAGATTGATTTTTTAGCTGACCAAATTCGTCAAATTGAAAAGGACGAGATTCGAGAGGTGATGATGATTATCCTCAGTCGTACGGCTCGTTCATGCCGCGCAACCACTCATGCCGATTTGGGGACATTAAAACAACCGGTGACAACGACCTATTACTGTAAAAAGCATGGCAAAATTTGTAAGCCGATTTTTTCCATTGCCGGATGGTGGCAAACTTATACCATTGATACCTTAAATAGGCTGGCTGAGTTCGATAAGATACGGACAAACACCAACCAAATCTGTTTGGCCGGAGACAGCCGCAGGATCGATATCCTCAGCGAGGTTGAGAAAATCCATCCGGATTTTGCAAGACTGTTGAGAGAAAAAAAGGTTAAGGGAATATTCTCGAGCCCTCCTTATGTTGGTTTGATTGATTACCATGAGCAACACGCTTACGCTTACGAATTATTTGGATTGGAACGCAAGGATGATCTTGAAATTGGACCTTTATTCAAAGGACAGGGAGAGGAAGCTCGCCGCTCTTATGTACAAGGAATTGTAGAAGTTTTAATGAATTGTAAAACAGTATTGAAGGAAGATTATGATGTTTTTCTCGTCGCCAATGACAAATATCAATTATACCCCAAGATAGCTTCAGCAGCAGGGATGCAGATCGTTAATCAGTTCAAACGCCCTGTCTTGAATCGGGTAGAAAAAGATCGAGAGAACCCGTATTCTGAGACAATTTTTCACCTGAAGAGTCAGTAGAATGACAATCTCACAACAACAAAGACAGCAAATTAAAGATACGATCAAAGAATGTATCCGTAAAAAATTGCGCACATACAACCCAGAGTCAAACCAGATGCCTTTTCATTACCGCTTGCTGGGCAAAGACAGAATGGCTCTTTTTTCTTTCATTCATTCCCTGAATACCACGATCGGCACTTCTATTTTTGAACCCGTTGCAGTTATCGTCGCCCAAACCAATTTCCCTGTTGTAAAGAGGCAATACACCATAGGAAACCAAATCAGCGAGGGATCACAGATCGAAATTCAACATCTCATGAATGAATTATCCCTGCAAGGGAATCCTGATAAAGAGAGCGAGCTTAGCAGGATTCGGCGAGTGTGTCAGCTAGGAGTTATGAATAAAATAAAAACAGTCAAAGCAGACCTTTTGCTTGAGAATCAAGAGGGGGTTGTGTTTTTAGTGGACATCAAAACAGCCAAACCAAATATCAGTGACTTCAAAGGATACAAAAGGATTCTGCTGGAATGGGCTGCAATTTACCTGGCGAGCTTCCCAGATGCAGTTATTCAAACCTGTTTAGCCATCCCCTATAACCCCTATGAACCAGAACCTTATGAAAGATGGACGCTGCGCGGGATGCTGGATTTGGATAAAGAACTTATGATTGGGGAAGAGTTTTGGGATTTTCTTGGAGGCCAAGGCGCTTATTTTGAGGTGTTAGATTGTTTTGAGCAGGCCGGGATTGAGCTTCGCCCTGAATTAGACGCTTATTTCAATAATTATGCATAAGCAGAAAGACTCGCTTTTCGGAGCGCAACAGCCAGCTCTTTGCCGCTGTTGCTGGGGTATAATTTGCCCTGGAAGGAATGGCGATGGCTTGTCCTATCCGATCCGATGAACTCAGGTTGTGGAGATGTTTAACCAAGAACAAGAGCAGATCACCAAAGCTATTCTCGGCATATTATCCCAGCAAAAGATACCGTTGGGAAGCATCGAATGGAATCCCATTCCTTTCGCCGGTAAATGGGGCATTTCGACGTCGTTCTTCCAGATCGCAGCCC
>DAOTZA010000002.1:0-17156 GCA_034434515.1 Anaerolineales bacterium
GACCTGTTTCTGGAAGTCATCCGCTTTTCCGAAACTCGCGATTATATCCGCGGCATTTATGAGATCTTTGGGCTGTACCGAAGAATCTATAATCGAACGCCTTGAGTGATGGAGGAAAAAGCTGTGAAACCCTCTGACGAAATTTACCGCCATGTGTTGGATCAGCTCTTTGATGGGGTTGTTTTCGTTGATCTCGAACGACGGATAACCTATTGGAACAAAGGCGCAGAAAAGATCAGCGGATACTCGAGCCAGGAAGTCCTCGGGCGGCATTGCGAAGAGGTTTTCAATCCTGCTGACGAAGAAGGGAATCGCTTGGGTGAGAATCGCTGCCCTGCACTTGTGGCAATGAAAGATGAAGCGCAGAGCGAGATTGACCTTTATCTATCTCACAAGGAAGGGTATCGCGTGCCGGTGCGGGTGCGCGCCGTAACACTTCGGAATGACCTGGGCAAAGTAATCGGCGCAGTGGAGATCTTTCGGGATCATTCGGTCTTTGTGGCTGCTCGCCATCGGACGCGGGAACTTCAACGGCTCACCGACCTGGACGCGCTGACCCACCTCGGCAATCGGCGCTTTAGCGAGGTCAACCTGAGTGCAGCCCTGCAAACTCGCCTGCATGAGGCAGAGCCTTTTGGGGTTATCTTGATCGATGTGGATGATTTTAAGCTCGTCAACGATACGTTTGGCAAGCCAGTGGGGGATCAGATGCTGAAACTGGTAGCGGAGACACTTCAGTACAGCGTGCGCACCAGCGATTATGTTGGGCGATGGGGTGGGGAAGAATTCCTCCTTGTTCTCTATGACGTCAACGAACCTCAACTGAAGGCAATTGCCGAAAAACTGCGCCGCCTGGTGCAACACAATTCCTTGATCACCGAAAAAGGTGAATTCGGGGTGACAATTTCCGTTGGAGGAACTCTGACCCACAGGGACGACACCCTCACGTCGCTTCTGGAGCGGGCGGAGGCAGCCTTACAGCAAAGTAAGAACGAGGGCAAGAACCGGAGCACGATTATTTGATCGAAATTACCTGGCCGCCGCACAGTTCGATCAGGATTTGCGGGGTTAACTTGAAGACTGCATGGGGAGTCCCGGCCGCGGCCCAAATTTCATCGTATTGCAAGAGGTCTTCATCGATAAAGGTCTGAATGGGCTGGACATGCCCGACAGGAGGCACACCCCCAATCACAAAGCCGGTTTGCTGGCGGACAAAATCGGCATCGGCTTTGCCCAACGGTTCGCCAATCAATGCTTCGATGACTTTCTCATTCACCCGATTTGCGCCGCTGGCGATGACCAGAATCGGCCGTTCACTGCGCTTTGCCTTGAAAATCAGAGACTTGACAATCTGGGCAACCTCGCAACCGACTGCCTGAGCTGCCTCAACCGCTGTTCGGGTGGATTGAGGCAACTCGATCACCTCAAGCGCAAGCCCTCGCTGCCGGATAGCTTCCTGGACTCTTTGTGCACTGGAACTGAGCTTTTGGTTCATCTTCCCGTACCCGATGATTTTATCTCTTTCAAGCAGGCGCGTTCTGCCTCCGGCAAGGGAATGATCTTCCCGACGTTTCGGGTAAGCATCCAAAGGTGGGCGATCTGACGGGCTACGCGGGCGATTTCCATGCGCAGTTTGGCTTCCAGAATGCTCATGTGCTCTATTATATTAGAATTATGGAGTGCTGCAGCCGTGCTTCAGTGGTTTGCAACACAGGGAATCCGCGAATGGACACGAAGAAAAAAGGATGCATTCGCTTTGCATTCATTTGCGTTTATTCGCGTTCATTCGTGGTTTCAGAGCCTTGTACATTTGCGTCTATTCGCGTTCATTCGTGGTTTCATATTCGTGCATTCGTGGCTTATTCGTGGACGGTCCCCTTTCAACGCCTCATAACAGCTTTCACATGCACAGGATGATGTATCCTCCATTCCGGTTAATGCATTGCGCTGAACTTATTGTATAATGAGCGGTCGGAGAAATGCAAATGAGCTCCATCGAACAGATTCTGATCGATCCTGCCAAAGCCTGCAATCAGTCCTTCGGCGTTCCTAACTGCGCCGGCTTGTTTGCAGCCGCTGCTTCGCCATTGGTTGGCATTCTGGCAGGCACATTTCCTACCCACAGGAACAGCTTGCACGATTGGGAGGGCAAACGGTGAACATCGTCATTACCGGTTCTGTCGCGTACGATTACCTGATGAGTTTTCCCGGCTACTTCAAGGAGCACATCCTTCCCGAACACATCGAAAACATCAGCCTGTCTTTTCTGGTGGAGACGATGGAAAAACGGCGCGGCGGAATTGCGCCCAACATCGCCTACACCTTAGCCTTGTTTGGCGAACGGCCGCGTTTGCTGGCTGCGGTGGGGGAGGACTTTGAGGACTATCGCCGCTGGCTGGAAGAGAATGGCATCGATACGCGCGGCGCCAGGGTGATCCCAGGCACCTTTACGGCATCATTTTTCGCCAACACCGACCTTTCGAACGCTCAAATAGCCACCTTCTACACCGGGGCAATGGCTTACGCCTCGCGCTTGCGCTTATCTGACCTGGACGGCGACAAACCCGATCTGGTGGTCATCTCTCCCAACGACCCGCAAGCCATGAAACAGTATGTAGATGAGTGCATCAGCCTGGAGATCCCCTACCTGTACGATCCCAGCCAACAGATTGTGCGCCTGAGTGGGGAGGAAATCCGCCATGGCATCGATCACGCCCTGGCGCTCTTTGTCAACGAATACGAGTTTGCCTTGATTCAAAAGCTGACGGCCTATCCTGCAGAAGAAATCGCCCAACGGGTGCGCTTTATGGTTGTGACCTGCGGGGAATGTGGCGCCGAGCTTTACACCCAGGGGCAGCAGATTCATATCCCCGCCGTCCCACCCCAAAGGGTCGCCGATCCGACCGGCGTTGGCGATGCTTTTCGGGGCGGTTTTTTAGCCGCCTATGCTCGCGGTCTGGATTGGGAGACCTGCGGTAAAGTGGGCGCCCTGGCAGCTACCTACTGTCTGGAGCAGTACGGCACCCAAAGCCACCGCTATACCCCAGCCGAGTTCGTCCAACGCTTCCGCCAACTGTTTGATGACCAGGGAAAGCTGGATGTCTTTTTAGAGAAATGATACCGCAGCGCGCCAAGAGAGCAGCATTTTTTGCCGGTCGAATCTCTGCCTGCGGCACGCCTGGCGTCAAAACAACTATCTGTCGAACGGCGAACGAGTATGACAAAAATGTTATAATCCGCGCCAGGTGGGCTTCGGAACAAGCCTCACAAGCCGAAATCTATCCCTCACAACCATAGTAAGGAGTTCTCATGGAAAAATACGATATTCGTGACCTCAACCTCGCCGAAGGAGGGCGAAGGCGCATCGAATGGGCAAAGCGGGAGATGCCGGTGTTGGGTTTGATTCGCCAGCGGTTTGCCCGCCAAAAACCCTTGCAAGGGCTGCGCATTGCGGCTTGCCTGCACGTCACTACCGAGACGGCAAACCTGATGGACACCCTGCACGCCGGCGGGGCTGAAGTGGTTCTGACGGCCTCGAATCCGCTTTCCACCCAGGACGATGTGGCGGCTGCCCTGGTGAGCTACTTCGAGATCCCGGTCTTTGCCATCAAAGGCGAAGACCACGCGACCTATTACAAACACATCGACGCAGCCCTCGACCATCGCCCGCACATCACCATGGACGATGGGGCCGATCTGGTCAGCACGATGCACAAGTCCCGCCGCGAATTGCTGGAGAACATGTTGGGCGGCACGGAAGAGACGACCACCGGCGTGATCCGCCTGCGCGCTATGGCTGCGGATGGGGCGTTGGGCTTTCCGGTCATCGCCGTCAATGACGCCATGACCAAGCATTTCTTCGATAACCGCTATGGCACCGGGCAATCCACCATTGACGGCATCGTGCGCGCCACCAATATCCTCCTGGCCGGTAAGACGTTCGTCATTGCCGGGTATGGCTGGTGTGGACGTGGTTTGGCGATGCGAGCGCGCGGCATGGGCGCCAACGTAATCGTCACCGAAGTCGATCCCTTGCCCGCCCTGGAGGCCGTGATGGACGGCTATCGGGTGATGCCGATGGACGAAGCCGCCCCAATTGGGGATATTTTCGTCACCGTCACCGGCGACATCAATGTGATCGACCGCCGCCACTTCGAGATGATGAAAGATGGCGCCATCGTCGCCAATTCTGGCCACTTCAACGTGGAAATCAACATCCCCGCCCTGGAAGAGATGGCGGTCGAGAAACGCCTGGTGCGCCCCTTTGTTGAGCAATATGTATTGAAAGACGGGCGGTGCATTCACCTGCTAGGCGAAGGGCGGTTGATCAACCTGGCGGCGGCGGAAGGACACCCGGCCAGTGTGATGGACATGTCGTTTGCCAATCAGGCTTTAAGCCTGGAGTACATCGCCAGGCACGGCAAAGAGCTGGAGAAAAAGGTCTATGCCGTGCCCGAAGCGATCGACCGCCAAATCGCCCAGTTGAAGCTGGAAGCTATGGGCGTGCGCATCGACACCCTCACCGAAGAACAACGCAGGTATCTGAGTTCGTGGGAAGAGGGCACGTAGAGATAGGACAAAATTTTGGAGTGAGAAAGCAACGTTTGCGCAATCAACCCCGCTTTCGCCAACCCACTGAAGGACGGATTCAGCACTCTAAAAACAAGTCTCGTGTCATAACAACATCCCATCACGAGGTGTGTTGATAATTTGCTGAGAAAACCGTCCACGGATGGACCACGAATAAACGAATGACAGCACTATTCGTGTATTCGTGAAATATTCGTGGATGGTCTGCCCCGCCAAGCAGAACCTATGCTAGGTAATTATCACGTTTCTAAAAAAAGCCGGCCACGAAGGATGATAAACCCCAAAAATATTAATCTTTGATGAGCAAAAAACCCTTGACTCTCATTTTGGTTTAAGTTATAATGACCCTAATCCAACATTAATCTTTCCTTAGGGGATTCTCTCTGAAAGGAGGTGCTGCCTAGCGAAGATTAAATGTGGAGAAGCCGCAAGGCAAAACATCCTAACCTTAAAAAATCTTTTCAAGGAGGTTAATTGTGAATAAGCGTTTGATCATCTTCGGTGTACTGCTTGCAGCCCTGCTGCTCTCGGCAGCCAGCCCCTGGCCGGCGGTTCTGACAGTCTATAATTACACAGGTGATAACATCTACATCACCCTCAAGTACCGCGGCGAGCAGAAGTACTTCCTGACCGCCACCCCCAAGGGGAACAGCCCTGACTACCAGGTCTCTGTCTTCGAGCTTGTCCGCCGCACGTACTCTGCTCAGGTCACCGCGTGTGCAACCACCACAAAATGGGGCCGACTGCGCATGGCTTCTAATGTTCGCCTGGTCTTCCCGAACTGCACCGCCATGAAGCAGTGGACCGCGAAGTTCTGGGGCGAGCCCACCATGGAGAAAGTTAACTTCTTCGTTGCTCCTAACGGTGCAGAATTTACGCCTCCCGATTCGGGCTGGTGGGGTGGTTATAACTTCAAGGATCTAGCAAGAACCAAGCAGGCTTTCCGCTTCCTCTACGATCTTCCCTAAGACTTAAGTTTTGTGACAAAAAAAGCTCCACCGAATGCGGTGGAGCTTTTTTTTGGTATAATTCACCTCTGTATATACGACAATAATATACAATACGGTGTTATGAATTAAGTTCATGGGTTTCTACACCCATTCTGTATCCTTGTTCCCTCAGTCAGAGATTGACAAGTTCTTTCTGAATAGCGCTAGCGACAAAGCAAGAAATAGAATATCCCTGGCTGAACCATCTCAGAATAAATAATTTGTCTATGCAAATAGAATGAGAGGCTCGTTTCAATGATGAAGATCAACGTCCCATCAATGCTACGATTTCGCGTTTTTGGTTTTCTGGTTTTGGCTCTGGGGCTGGCAGCCTGCAGTTCAAGGGCCTCGCCAACCGATCTCCCAGAAACAGCCGCCATCCCTGCTACGGAGGAGAATGTCGTTTCTACGGCCACTCCAGCAGCAACTGTTTCTGCGGATTTTCAACAAAAAATAGAAGAGGGAAAAGCTCTGATCGAATCGGGAGAGATTGAAAAAGCGATCCAAATCTTCGATCAGATCATCGCTTCAGACCCGCAAGACGCATCTGCCTATGTCCAACGGGCGATCGCCAAATCCATTCAAAACGATTACGAGGCTGCCTTAGCCGATTTCAACAAAGCAGTTGAACTGCGTCCGCAGGATGCGATCATTGTCAATACTCGGGGTAGATTCTTCGCCGGCTATGGGAAATACGAGGAAGCGCTGGCTGATTTCGAGAAAGCCATCCAACTGGATCCGAATTATACCAGTGCTTACGTCAATCGGGCAAATATTTTCGCCGATATGGGAGAATATGAAAAAGCTCTTGCCGACTACAACAAGGCTTTAGAACTCAAAGGGGAGCTGGCAGATATTTATTACAATCGGGGCACCACCTACGGACTCATGGGGCAATTTGACCAGGCGGTTGAAGACTTCCGCAAGTATATTGAACTTGCGCCGGATGACCCCTGGGGATATTACCGCCTGGCCGGCGCCTATGCCGAACTGGGCGACCTCGACACAGCGCTGTTCAATATCAACAAAGCCATCGAGATATTACCTGATGAGGCCGAAATTTACTTTCTGCGCGGCTTGATCTATGCCCAGAAACGCCTGGTCAGCAACGCCATCGCCGATTTTCAAAAAGTGATCGAACTTAGCGAGAGCGAAGACCTCGATACCCAGGCTCAAGAGTGGATCACCTTCCTGCAGTCGAATCCCCAGTAAATCGCTGAGGAGCCCATGCAGAGACCTTCCGGCCTTAAGGCTATCGTAAAAGCCAAAACAGCTCTCATCTTCCTGCCGCTCACCCTCCTGCTCCTCGACCAGCTCAGTAAGGCGTGGGTGCGGGCGACCATTCCGTTGGGGGAGTCGCGCTTGCTGATCCCCGCCCTGGGTCGCGCTTTGCGCATTGTCCACATCGACAATCCGGCCGCCGCCTTTGGCTTATTGGGCGAAGAAGGGAGCACTTTTATCACCATCTTCGGTTTTGTGGCAATTGGCTTGATCCTGTTCTATTACCCGCGCATTGCTGCCGCAGAGCCGTATATGCGCTGGGCGTTTGGATTGTTGCTGGCAGGCTTCAGCGGCAACCTGATCGATCGCCTGTGGCAGGGATATGTGACCGATATCTTCGTCGTCCTCTTACCCAACGCCTTCAACATCGCCGACCTTGCCAACCTGGCCGGCTTTCTGGTGTTGCTCATCGGCTATCTGGAAGAATCCAGCGCCGAGCAGGAGCAAAAAGTAAAGAGCTAAGCGAGTTCGGGAACCCTTCAGGAGAAGCGTTTATGAAACGCCTTTTCCCCACCCTTATCGGATACAGCCTGATCTTTGCTGCCGCTTTGGGGTTGATCCTTTCCCTTGGCGGGTTGATCGCCACCTGGGTTTATACTCCCCGCCTCAGCCAGACCCTCCAGGAACAGGTGCAGCTTGCCGAATCGGTTATGGAGACCACTGCCCAAGGCCTGGAAGTCGCTTCTCAAACCCTGGATTCGACCCGTCTGACGATCCAAACCCTGGATGAAACTGTGCAAACCTTCTCCCAGGCAATCACCAATACCTTGCCCCTGCTGGATACGATTGGGGTGGTTGTCGGAGATGATTTGCCCGTAACGATCCAGTCCACCCAAACCTCGCTCGATTCGGCCCAACAAAGCGCCCGCGTGATTGATGGTGTTTTGCGGACGGTCACGGCCATCCCGTTTTTTCCGGGCGACCCGTACAAACCTGAAGTGCCGCTGCATGTTGCTCTGAGCGAGGTCTCGCGCAGCCTGAATGGTTTACCCCCATCCTTTCGGGCGATGCAAGACAACCTGACCAAATCGAGCGCCAATTTAGCTACCGCACAGGCAGACATTCAACGCGTGCGCGGCGAGGTCATTCAGGTGAAAAACAACCTGATGCAAGCTCAGCAGATTCTTGAGCAATACCGCCAAACCTCCCTGACCCTCGGCGAGCAGCTCGAGCGTTTTCGCCTGGCTATTCCTGCCATGATGCGCTGGGCAAGCCTCTTTCTCTCGCTGTTCTGGCTCTGGCTGGCAACCGCCCAGCTTGGTTTGCTCACCCAAGGACTGGAACTCTCCCGGCCGCCGGCCCAAGCGCAGGAATAGTCTCTAAAACAAGCCTATTTCAATTTTTCGGCTTTGGCAAATTCCCGATAGAGGCTCAGCTTGTCCAAAATCTCCTGCGTTTCTGCGTCCACCTCCTGCATGATTAACTTGCGCAGATAGACCGCCAGGCCAGGCCCAAGCATAAAGCCCTGTCCACACATTCCGACCGCGTTGAGATACCCTTGCACCGCCTCGACCTCGCCCACGATGGGCGAGCCATCGGGCGTCATCGGATATAAGCCGCGCCAGGTGCGGCGGACACGAATGTTGCGCAGGCGTGGCATGAGGTTGATCATCCGCCGCGAGACCTGTGGTAGAAAGATGGAGGTCTCGCGTGTGTCGGTGCCGAGGATGGGTGGGTTGGGCGTGATACAAAAGATAATTTGCCCGGTGTGATGTTGATAGAAATAATAGTTTGCCGAGCCGGCCATCTCAGGAGTGGGTTCCAGCGGGCGGATGTCGACTACCATTGGGCGCAGGAAGGGTGCAACCGGCTCAGTGATGCCACCTTCGTGCGAATCGGGTTGTACCGGCACCTCAATTCCCACCATTGCTGCGACTTCTTTTGCCCAGCCGCCGGCGGCATTGACCACCAGCGAAGCTGCATATTGCCCTTGATCGGTAACTACCCCGCGCACCCGGCCATTTTCCTGGCGAATAGCGGTGACGGTTTCCCGGTAATGAAATTCGGCGCCCAGGTGCCTTGCCCGGCGCTCAAAAGCCAGCGCTGAGAGCATGGGTGAGGCACTGCCATCGCCCGGTGAGAAGGTGCCGCCGATCAAGCCTTCGGGGTTGAGCGAGGGGATGATCTTGAGGTAATCCTGGCGGTCATACCAGTCGATATCCAGCCCAAACTGTTTTTGAATCACCAGCAGGTCCTTGAGAGTCTTTTCCTCCTGCTCCCGATAGGCGACAAAGGCATACCCTCCTTGCAACCAACCGATATCATCGCCATAGGTCTCTTTCCAGGTGGAGAAAATCTCAATGCTCTTCAGGCAGATGCGGATTTTGGCAATGTCGGAGTGCGTGGCGCGAATGCCGCCAATGGCGGCTTTGTTGGAACCCTGTCCCACGCTGGCGTAGCGGTCAATGACCAGGGTTTTCAACCCCGCTTCGGCAAGTTGCCATGCCAGCGGTGTGCCAACACTGCCTGCGCCGATGATAATGACGTCATACGAGGGAATGCTCATCTTGCTCTCCATCTCCGCGGTTCATAGCTTAATCATCCTTTACCCCGGCAAAAACACCCAAAGGAACTTCGATAAACAAAGGTCGCAAGGTGTTTTCGGTAATTTCTGCCGGCTGTACACCGAGCTCGCGAAAGGCGCGCTTAATGATGCTGCTGCAAGTCTTTCCGCCGCAGGCGCCCATGCCAGCCCGGGTGATGGCTTTAATTTCGTTCATATCGCGCACTCCCGAACGGATCACCTCCTTGATCTCTGCCAGGGTGACCCGCTCGCAACGACAGACGATCGTGTCATCTTCTAAGCGTTCTACCCATTGCTCGGTAGGTTGACTGACCCAATGCTCCTGGACGCGGATGCCGGCGATTCGGGTGGCGATTTCCCGCGGGGCGCGCACTTTGACCAGCATCGTCCGATCGGTGGCTTTGGCGATGCGCGTGCGGATCACTTCCACTTCTCCGAGCAGATTGCCAGCCGTATCGGTTACGGTCACCCAATCCCCCGCCTTTAGGCTTTCCTTTTCGAACTCATACGGAATGGTCACATGGGCAAAATCTGCTTCTTTGCGCAAATCAACCAGCGTAATCGCCAGACCCGGGCAGATTGTGACGCATTTTTCACATGCAATACACGTGACCCCAAGCTTTTTAGCGATATAATCCGGCACCTTGCGGATGTCTTCGGGGTCAATATAGATGGCGCCCTGGGAACAGACAGAAGTGCAGGGGTTGCAAGGGATCTCCTGCGAGCAGTGCAGCACCGGGAAAACGGCTTCCTCCTCGGGAACAGTCTCCTGGATCACTTTACCAGGACGAGACTTGAGAATTTCGGCGGTGCGGAACCACTCGGAGGGAATTTCAAAGCCATTTTTCCCTAGGTAGCGGGCGATCTCCAAGCCACGGATCTTGCCGGAGAACATGGCTGCCGAAGCCTCGGCGACTTCATCGGCATCTCCTGCGGCGTAAGCTACCAGACCGAATTCTTTGGCTTTGCGGTAAAACTCATCCACCGGGTCGAGACCGACAGCAATCAAGACCGTATCACATTCAAAGGTGCGCTCTGTGCCGGGGATGGGCTGCCAGTTCTCATCGACCTTTGCGATGGTCACCGATTCAACCGATTCTTTGCCATTAGCGCTAACAACGGTGTGAGAAGTGTACACCGGCACTCCCATACGCACCAGTTTGTCTTTGTGCACCTTATAACCGCCACATTCAGGCAACGCTTCCACCAGTCCGACAACCTGAATGCCGGCTTGCAGGGCATGATAACCAGCGATCAAGCCCACATTGCCACCGCCAACGATGAACAAACGCTCCGAGGCGCGCACCAGATCGCGATTGACCAGCGTCTGGAATGCCCCAGCCCCATAGACACCCGGCAGGGTATTGCCTTTAAAGGTAAGCGACTTCTCTCGCGCTCCGGTAGCGACCAGCAGCACCTGCGGTTCAATCAGCACGTATTCGCTGTTGCCGCGCTCATCCACCAGAGAACGCACCACACCGACCCGCCGATCGCTAAACACGGCAACAGCGGTGGTGTTGAGCCAGGTGGTCACGCTGGGATATTGCGCCACTTCATTTTCCAGACGGGTGGCAATATCGATGCCGCGTGTGCCGGCATAACAGGCGTTGATCGAGCCAAAGAAGCGATGGGTCTGCAACACCAGCTTGCCGCCGAGACGATGTTTGTCGTCCACGATCAGGGTGCGAATGCCGCGCTGCCCTAGTTCGATGGCGGCTGATAAACCGGCCGGCCCGCCGCCGATGATCAAAACCTCGGTGGAAACGATGCGGGTTGGTTGAAATTCACGCGCCGGCGCAACCTCAGGTAAGTTGGGCAAACCTCGTAAGGGCTCGATGTTCATGCCCGGCCGCAGCAGGGTCATGCAGGCTTTGACCGCCAGGCCATCGGTGATGACCGTGCATTGGGCGCACTGTCCGTTGGCGCAAAAGATGCCTTGCGGTGAGCCATCTTTGGGATGATAGCCAAAAATGCGGATGCCATTGGCAAACAGCGCTGCGGCAATGGTCTCATCGGCAAAACCCTGGAGCGTTTTGCCCTGCCAGGTGAACGAAATCAGTTGCCGGTCTGGAATGGGTAGGATGGGATGAGATTGGATGCGGTAGTTCGACATGCGGACGATACCTCCACAAAAGCAAATAACAGCTCAGGAATGCACTGCAAACACCCTCTGGTCGTCACACTGCAAGCATAGCGCAACAAATGGCTGGTTTATAGTGATAATTATCACAAGTTTTGGGTTAGGGAATCAATCTGATCTGTGTCAAATCTCGCCAACTGACGAGCCGCCCGGCGCTGGTTTGCAAACTGGTTTCGCCGCCGTAGATGACAAACCCCTGATCAGATGGCAGGCCGGCGAGCTCTCGCCAATCTTTTAGCTGATCAAAGTAAGCTGGCGTAAAGGTCTTTCCGGATTTAATTTCAATTGGAATCTTGGTTTGCCCTTCGACAATCAGGCAGTCAATTTCGTTTCCCTGGTGATCTTGCCAAAAATACGGAAAGCGACGCTCGCCGCGGTGAAAATACATCTTGACAAGCTCGTTGAGAATCAGGTTTTCGAACAAAGCACCGCGCAGATAATGCAAAGCTACCTGACCTTCGTTGCGAATACCCAGCAGGGAACAAGCCAGACCGGTGTCATAAAAGTAGAGCTTGGGGGACTTGATCAGGCGTTTGCTGAAGTTTTCATAGTAGGGCTGTAAACGATAAACGACATACGAACTCTCTAAAATCGAAAGCCAGGCTTTGGCCGTATTGGGGCTTATGGAAGCGTCATTGGCGAGGCTGGTGTAGTTGATGAGTTGTCCGATCCGCCCGGCGCACAATTGGGTGAAGAGGATAAAAGTATTGAGATCGCCGATGTTTTTCATCAGGCGCACATCCCTTTCAACATAGGTCTGCAGATAAGCTGGATAAAAATCGGTTGGCGACAGCGAGCGATCGTAAATCGCGGGATAGGCACCCAGGAAGATACGTCTTTCATAGGGTTCATCCTGCGGAGGGATTTCTTGAAAAGAGAACGGCAGCAGGACAAGCAGAGCTGTGCGACCAGCCAGAGATTGACTGATGCGTTCAAAGAGCAAGAAATTGGATGAGCCGCTCAAGATGAATCGTACCTGCGGCTTCAGGTCAACCAGCGTTTGCAGATAGGAAAACAGTTCGGGATTGTGCTGCGCTTCATCGATGACCGCGCCGTAGGGATAGTTGGAGAGGAACCCCCGCGGATCGCGGATCGAAAACTGGCGCATATCTGGCTCTTCCAGGGAGACATAAGGTAAATCCGCGAAAGCCGCCCGCACCAGAGTCGTTTTTCCCGATTGGCGCGGACCGGTCAGGGTAACAATTGGAAATTTTTGGCTCAAATCGACCAGCTTTGAATGAAGTGTGCGCGGGATCATACCTGTTCCAAAAGGATAGAGAGGATGTCAACTCCATCATAGCACAGTTTGTGAAAAAACGCAATTGAATTGCAGATTTGCACAAACAGAAATATTGCCAGAGGAAATGTGGCATTACATCATGGCTGGGCAGCCACCCAACCCGCCGGGGGTAGAAGATAGTCTACCCCGCTTTGCGCGCCACCCACGCTATCTTGCCGTTTGCCGTCTTGCAGGGCGCTATAGGCAACCCAGGACGGTCGCCATGGCAGGGAAACCGACCAGTTTTCGGTCGGGTGTAAATTGATCCAAACCTGCAATCCGTTGTCATATTCAATGAAAATTTGCCAGAGAGCATCGGCGAGGATGGCTTGTTCAACACCTACCATTGTCCCGTTAACATTGTAGAGGATACGGTGGGGGCGGGCTAGGGCGCAGCGGCGATGAATGGGAGCGACCAGAGCTACCTCTCGCTGGATAAATCCCAGCACGTCTTCGATCTCACCCAATGAATCCGGGGTTGGCACGTACCCCCCATGACAATAGGCGATTTCATTTGCCATATAACGATAGTGCTCTTCAGTTGAATAGCCAAACCATTTCGGACCTTCAGGGGTTGCAAAGTACCAAGGATACCACCCCATTCCAAAGCGCACCAGGTGAGGATGAAGGCGGTAAAGGTCAAAATGCACCAGGGGCGGGATCAGAGCGCCGGCCTGCTGTCGCCCTTGGTCTTCAGCCAGCACAGAATCGGCCCAACCCGCATAGAGAAAATGGAAACCTCCTTCTCCGATCAGCGGCCCTTGATGGGCTTGACGCTGGTAAGACAAAAGTTGACGATAGGCTTCTAGGGTGGTTTTCCAGCGCCCATGGCCGGCAATCGCCGCGTTATAATCCACTTTCTCGCCGGGGTTGACCGCAGTTGAAACGTCAAGGTAGGTGGCAGTGGTCTGATAGCGGCGATGGATCTCAGGAGCAAAGCGACTTGCCACCTCCAGGCTTCGCGAGGGGCTCAGTAAAAATGATTGAATGCCGGTCGTATGGTTAAACCAGGCGGGGATAGGGTTGTGGTTCGCATCCAGCGCAATCAGCTCGGCAGAATAGTCAACCGCATTCGGGTAGATGTCTACATAGTTTTCATGAAGGGCAAAGAGAGATTTTGCCTGCCGGGCGGCGCGGCTGAGTTCCAACAGACCCTCGTCTCCCCCCCAGCGCGGGTTGGCCGGCAACACAGAAGGATAGCAATCATCAAAACCACAGTTTTGCCAGTTGTGGCGAATCACAATCAGATCTTCGATATCCTTGCTCGCCAGTTCCCGTAACAGGCTGGCATCTTCTGCAAAGGGTCGTTCTGCCCACAAATCCAGCACGACTTTTCCGGCTAAACTTTGCCTATAAGGTGAAACGGGAGCCGGTAAAACTGGGAGGACTTCATCGAGCGAATCAGAGAGGGTGAGGTATACAACTTCATGGAGGGAATGCAGCTCACCAGCAGTGTTCGGTTGATAATAGGCAGTTTGGCTGAAAGCAAAGGACTGATCCGAGATAACTTCATTCATCGTCTCTAGCCTGGAAGCTTCGGTTTGCAGCCAGTCAAAATAAGCCGCAAGGAAATGACGCTGATGAAGGAGAATATTGAACGAAGGGAGGTAAGGGAGGGTTATAATGCTTGCTTCTGGGGTCTCTTCAGAGCGATCGAGGGTAAAAGCCCCCAGCGCAGCCGAAGGCGAGGTCACTTCCAGGCGCAAAGTTTTTCCGTGGAGAGAGAAGCGATAGGTGTAAGAGATGGTTTGCTGCCCGATCTGCACCTGCCAGGTGACCAGTAAGGCGCGATCGTCGATTTCCTGGGCGGTATAGGTGAACTGATGGGGTTCGGTTTCCCAAATCGGCACATCTTTCTCTGCGACAAGAAAGCGCGGTCCGCCATAGTTGCTGGGGTAAAAAGGCGCTTCATCGTTGACCTGGATCATCAGATCATGCAAAGAACCGCTAGAAGGAGTGTAGAGGTAGCGCAGGGTTGAGCTGGCATCTCGAAACTCGAAGACATAGGATTGCTCGCTGCGGTAGAAACGGTTTTGATAGGGCGAGGCAGGCGCTGGAGGCGCCACGCTCTCCGCATCAGCCGGAGGCAGGGTAGAAGCGGCAGGAGTGTTACCTTGCCCAAACGTGGCTGACGGGGTAGAACTTGCGGGTGGAAGAGGTGGCTCAGGCGTTGAGCTGCCCATAGGAGCAGGTTTGAGGGGCGAAGAACAAGAGAGCAGGCTCAAAAGGAGAAAAAGTAGGAAGGAGAAAGCAACGCCTTTCATGCTCCAGGGAGTGCAGCTTGAGACACTTTTGCTCATTCACCACTGAATTAGGGGCTAAATCCAATTAGCAGCGCAGCCAGCACAAAAAGCAGGCAAATCGAACCGATGAAGAGAAGCACCGTCAAAAACGCCAGGTTTCTTGCCGAAGTATCCTTGATTTGCTCCCGTTGGGCGATGGTCAGGCTGGAGGGACTATCAAAAACACTGGCAAATTGCTCGGCCGCGTTTAGCCAAAGGGCAGCTCGCCGTTCGAGGGGTTCAGAGAGGGCAACGCCATAATGGAATCCGTAGGTTGAGTCAGAGAACAGGTAAAACGAGTCCTGAGCTGTCAGGAGCGAATTGAGCGCTGCCTGCATCACAGGAGACTGGAGGCGATTCCGCAGGGAGGTCACATATGGGGTCTCGCAGACGACGTTCAACCCCAAATACAGCAAATCGTCTAGCGTTTCTCTCGGCCAGTAGGTCTCAAACAAGAGCGAATTGGCAATCTCTTGCAGATTAGCGGTGTAAATCATGAATCTTTCGGGGTGAGCAACGCCAATCCAGAGGCGCAAAAAAGGAACGTACCGATCCTGCACGCTCCAATTCTCAATACCGAGCTGAAACGAGTGACTTCCTTTGGTGAGATAATAATCGTAGTAACCGCGATCGAGCAAGGCTTGAGAGAAGGTGGGTTTTTGATAGCCAAATTGCTTGAGCGTTGGCTCCAGGCGGTTTAGAGCTCGGCGCTGGATGGTAGTCATGGTTGCAAATCCTCCAATTGGTGAACAGGGAAAGCGTGGATAGGCGAAGGCAAAGCAGGGGCTAAGTGCTCCTAAATCCCCCGCTTAGCGGCAGAGAGCGGGTCGAAGGCAAAGCTGACCGATAAGGCGTCTTTAGCACAGACATTGACACACTCGATACACAGGATACATTCAGTCGAGAGCACCCGTTGACCCTTCTTGATGTAGGACATAATGTCAATATCCATCGGGCACATCTTCAGACAGGCGCCACAGTCGCTACATTTATTGATGTCTCCGGCAATCTTCAGCAGGGCAAAACGAGCCGGAATTTTCTGCAGGGTTGGGATGGGACAGACGTATTTACAAAAGGCGCGATTATCTTTGAGCAGGAAGGCCAGGGCAATTCCCACAGCATAGTAAAAGGCATTGCCGCCCAGTAACCAGATCAGTTCAGTAACGCTCTGCTCTTGCACCCGATAGCCAGCTCCCCACCACAAGAGAGCCACCACGCCCAGGCTTAAGCCAAAATGGGCATAGCGCAACCCCCAAAATGGCGCAACCAGCGGCGCCTGACGGTGACGCTTGAAGGGCAACAGGTCGAGGATCATGGCTGTCCAGCATGACCAACCGCACCAGCCCCGATTGAAGATGAAAACCCCAAAAATTTTCGCCACCAGATAGTGAATTACCGCCCCGTAGAACATCCCCGCCAGGAGATAAAAGAAGAACCCCTCGAGCTGCATGTTTTCGCGGGCGAACAAGCCTAAGAAAATCAACATATAAGTTCCAACCAAAAATTGTGCCACCCTGCGTCCCAATGGTCGCTTGCGCGCCGGCAGGGAAATATATAAGCCGATGCCAATCGCAACCGCGCTGCCGATGTAGCCAAAGTTGAACAGGTAGAAGGAATTGGTCGTTGCCCGCCAGAGCACCAGAGCTAGTGTCCAAAACAAAGCAAACAGCCCAAGGGGCAGAAAGTAGTGGGACAGGTTGAGTTGAGATTTTTGTTTGGTCATTGCGGTACCTCTCGGATTAAAGTGCTGAGGTGCAGACCCTCACCCTCAGCCTACAGACTCCCTTCTCCCTTAGGGAGAAGGGTTGGGGATGAGGGAAAAAAGCAAAGGCGCTTAGGAGCGTCGACGGGCGAGGGGAGCAGACCCTCACCCCCAGCCCCTCTCCCAGCGGGCGAGGGGAGCAGACCCTCACCCCCAGCCCCTCTCCCAGCGGGCTTCAGGGGCGGACAGATCGGGGGATAAGGGACAATTCCTCTTGAAAAATTAGCAAAAAGTGGCATGATATTCCCATTCAAAAACATTTTCATCCCAAAAGGAAGGAGAACATCATGCCACCAAAACAAGTTTACC
>DAOTZA010000003.1:0-24406 GCA_034434515.1 Anaerolineales bacterium
TTCCCCCTATGGCTGGCTGAATTGAAACTGTGCTCATTGCGCTCTCCAAACTTATAAAATCTGTGAAAAGGTAAAGATACCTTTCTTTTAGCTAATGATTATATCGTAGAACGTAACGGATTGGGGGAGGGGAGAATAAGAAAATAAGAAAAGCACCATTGACAGATTTTGATGATGCCATTATACTAAAAGTCATCAGATATCTGATGACTTTTAGGCGCATATGAAATCTTTCTTGAATCCCAATGGCAAACCCATCCGTTACTTAATTCGAGATGCTTTGCTGGAGTTCATTCGAGAACAGAGTTACCAGCCTGGTGATCAACTGCCATCGGAGGAACGCTTACAGGAACTCCTCAATGTCAGTCGGCTTAGTTTGCGTGAAGCCTTGCAATTATTAGAAGAGGAGCGAATCATCGTGACAAAGCATGGCTCCGGTAGGTATATACTATCGCTCCCTTCTAACCTGGACATTGACATCTCTAATTTACAAAGTGTGACAGAGTTATTATCCAGCTACAACATTAGCACGGAGAATAAACTTCTTAAAGTTGAAAAACATTTTCCTGACTCAGAATTATGCGCTTTACTCCAAATTGACCCAAATCAAGAAGTAGTTTCTATAGAGCGAATCCGATACGCGGGAAACACCCCGATCATTTACTCGATTGACACAATACCCGTGCGATTTTTACCTGATCAATGGTGTGAAGAGAATTTCAAGGGTTCGTTATTTGAGTATATTGAAAACTTTCTTGGAAAGCCACTGCGATACTCTCAAGCAACGATACACGCTTGCCGACTGGAAAGGGACGCCTTGCCATTTGAGTCCGAACACTTGACCTGGATTCTGTTGAAACAATTGATTTATGGTGACTTGCCTGAGCCTATGATTTTTTCTAGAGATTATCACCGAGGCGATCGGATACAGTTTCACGTGCGTCGTGTGCGGCGTTGAAAATATAAATTCCTGAGGAAAAACCAATGAGTCCATCCAACGAGGATTTGCTGTTAGGAATCGATATTGGGACACAAGGTGTTAAAGGGGCGATCGTTTCACTCGATGGTAAAGTCGTTGCAGAGGCTTTTTTAGAGCATAGTTGTCAATATCCACACATTGGATGGGTAGAGCATGACATAGAAAGAAATTGGTGGCAAAATCCCTGTTGGGTTATCCGAAAGATGCTTGGAGAAAATGAAGTCAATCCAAAGCAGATTAAGGCTGTGTTTCCTAGCGGATTACACCCGAACTTCGGGCCGACAGATGAATATGGAAATCCAATTTATGGGGCAATCTTATATTCAGACAATCGGGCAGTTCGGGAACTGGATGAGATAAATCGGAAATATCACTTAAAACTGACAAGTGAAGAAATGATCCCGAAGCTGGTTTGGTTCATCCGCCACGAACCTGAAGCTGCTTCGAGAATGAAAAAATTTTTTGATGCTGCCCAATATTTTGTTTATAAGCTTTGTGGAGCATACGTTACGGATACAATTTCTGTAGGAGGGTGGGGCGCAATTTACCACAGCCCATCCTGTAGTTGGAAAGAAGATGTGTGTCAGGAACTCGGGATTGATCCATCAATCCTGCCGCAGGCCGTTGCTCCTTTGACGGTTGTGGGAGAGGTACATCACAAGGCAGCAATGGAGACAGGCTTGGTAAAAGGTACACTGGTTGCAGCCGGCACCAACGATGTAACTGCTTCGACGATCAGCGGTGGAGCAACCAAAACCAGTGAAGCGATAGCTTATTATGGGACGGCTGGCTTATTGCCTGTGATGAAAGTAGATATGGATTTTGCTTTGAGACATCCCTTCCCTCACGAAGAAAAAGGGGAACGGCCTCAAGATGGTTATCTATACGATTACCCTGCCTATTGTTTGACTACGGGGGATAGTTTGCGTTGGTTTCGTGATGAGTTTGGTTATGAACAACGCCTGATTGAGGCGCAGAGCGGCCTATCGGCTTATGCACAATTTGATCAACTTGCCGAAAGAGCGCCAGAGACCTGTGATGGCTTAATTTTTATTCCTCACATGTTAGGGCAACGCAGCCCCCAATTCAATCCCTATGCCAGTGGAGCTTTCATTGGATTACGGCGGTCCCATACTCGTTCCCACCTGTTTCGATCTTTGTTGGAAGCGTGGGGATACACGATCCGTTATGGGTTAGAGTGTTACTATCCCCAAGGTCACCCGCTCAAGCGTCTGATTGCTACAGGGGGTGGGGCACGCAGTAAGATATGGCGTCATATTGTGACGGATATTACCGGTATTCCTCAGGAGTATGCACCCAATGCAGAAGGATCGATTGCCGATGCCTATCTGGCCGGGATGGCCATCGGCTATTTCGATAATTTTGAGATATTGCTCAAGCAATGGTTATCTGCTGGAGAAATCATTTATCCTCGAACGGAAAAAATGGCAATCTACGAGGCAGGTTATCAACAATTTGTTAAAGTTCATCAAATTTTAGAACCCTTATTCAATCCAAATTCAAAAGCTATATCATGAAAGGAGTAAAAAATGTCGAAGCTTGCATTGTTTGGTGGAGAACCTCTGTTCAAGAATGAGAGGCCGCTAGAAGATCGCTGGCCAGAAACCTTGCCGGAAGATTTAGAGGCAATTAATCGGGTGATTGAGAGTGGTCAATTTTTAGGTATCAACCATCCTGAAATAGAAGCTGCTGAAAAAGAAATTTCTGAATACTTTAATGTCGATTACGTGTTGTTAATGGGAAGTGGTACAGCATCTTTACATGCTGCCGTGGCAGCGGCTGGATGTGTACCCGGGGATGAAGTCATCGTGCCGGCCCTTACGTTTTTAGCCTCAGCTTCGGCCGTTTTACACCATGTCTGTATTCCTGTATTTGCAGACATTGACCCTGTAACCTATAACATCGATCCAAAGTCGGTTGAAGCAAAAATCACCAATCGTACGCGGGCAATTATGGCAGTCGATCTACACGGGTTACCTGCCGATTATGATTCTCTCCGAAAAATTGCCGACAAATATAACCTTGTATTGATCGAAGATGCAGCTCATGCTATGGGGGCAATTTATAAAGGGAAGAAAGCTGGTGCATTAGGCGATGTTGCCGGAACAAGTCTAATGCCGGTGAAGCAACTGGCGACTTGCGGTGAAGGAGGGATTTTCTTTACCAATAATGTTGATTTTTATAACCGCGCTAGCATGGTGCGCTCTTTTGGTGAAGTCATTCAGAAAGATAAGCCGCGAGCTTACAACGCCTTTACTTTGGGATGGAACTATCGGATTAATCCCATTATGGCAGCTTTCCTTCGTACTCAACTAAAGCGTTTGGACCACTACACAGAATTGTTTGTTTCCAACGGTGCTTACTTGAGTAAAGGGTTATCAGAACTGCCAGGGATTATCCCCCCTCACATACCCGAGGGCAGCACACATGTCTATCACATGTATCGGATCAAATTCGATCCAAGAGCCGCCGGCTATGAGGTACACCCCGGTCGTTTTGCCAAAGCCATTGAAGATGCCATGGGAGCGGAAGGATTGCCTTTAAGGCTATACCAGAACGCCCCGATCCCGGGCCAGGCAATGTTTCGCACCAAAGAAGGATTTGGGAACGGTGTACCTTGGTCGTTGCCAGGCACCAATCCCATTAAGTACGACTTTGAAGAATACACCAATACTTTAGAAGTGCTGGAGACAACGCGCTGTATTGGCAAAAACGGAAGCGCCGGACCCTGGTATTTCCGCAACCGTGAGACCATGGATCTTTACCTGAAAGGTTTCCGAAAAGTTTGGGAAAACCTGCATGAGATAGTAGATTATGCAGAGAAAATGGAGTATTCTCCTCCCTGGTCAATTCTTGCCCCCTCAACCCGAGGTGTTTGGGTAGAAGTGACTCCAACCAAGAAAGGCTAATGATCAATCTCCTCTAGACATGGCAGGAAGCTCCTGAGCTGAACAGGAGCTTCTTGTTTATTCCACTTTGGGAGGCTCTACAGGGTATCCTCCTGATGTTGCAGGTAATATTCAATCACTTTACGAACAGCATGCGCAATATCCTCTACATCTTCTTCGGTCAAATTTGGATGCATCCGAATCATAATCAAATCGTTTGGAATGGTCTCTGCCACCGGTAAACCCCTGCCATACTGCACTTCGCCTGGATACCAGGGTGAAGTAAAAGGAGCGCTTGTATTACCAAAACCCCGTTTTTCAACAAAAATGGGTTGTTGATGTAAAGGTGTAGGGTATCTACGGGTAGCTGGAATTCCCTCTGCAGAAATTGCTTTGGCAACCGTTAATGCTGGAGTCGTGAGTACATTGCGATCCAACTTGAGAATGTATTTGTAATAGACATGCTCAACATGTTCAGGTTCATAAGGCGGAAGAACCCCCACAGTGTCAGATAGAAGTTGGGTCAAAAGATGAGCGTTTTTACGCCGTTTCGCAATGTAATGGGGCAATTTTCTCAACTGAACCAGTCCGATTGCTCCTTGAACTTCTGTCATTCGAAAGTTATACCCTAACATCGGATGGTGGTACAGGCGTTCACCTCGATAATAATCGCCATCTTCGCGCAATTCACCATGGTGCTGGATCATCCTCGCCCTTTTGGCAAATTGCTCGTCATTGGTAATGATCATGCCCCCTTCGCCAGCGGTTGAGATAATCTTGTCTTCCCAAAAGCTAAAACATCCTAATTGACCAAAGGTCCCAACCAGTCTACCTCGATAGCGAGCACCATGAGCTTGCGCAGCATCTTCAACAATATACAGATTATTTTGATTAGCGATTTCAAGCAATCGATCCATTTTTGCAGGACAGCCGTTTAGGTGAACTGGAACAATAGCTTTCGTATAGGGGGTAATTTTTTCCCTAACGGATTTCGGATCGATATTGAATGTTTTCGGGTCAATGTCAGCAAAGACAGGTACGGCACCACAATGAACAACCGGGGTTGCTGTGCCAATAAAACAATGGGCAGTATTGATGACATCATCCCCAGGGCCAATTCCCAGAGCTGCTAAAGCTACATGAATAGCGGCAGTTCCAGAGCTCACAGCAATAGCATACTTAACTCCAAAATAAGTGGCAAAGGCAGCTTCAAATTGAGCTACGTAGGAACCGGATTGTCGGGCATGTTTTCCAGAACGAAGCACCTCTATGGCTGCTTCAATTTCTTCATCGTAGGAAGGCCAGGCGGGCAATGGTTTTGTGCGCACCGGTTTTCCCCCGTGTATGGCTAATTTTTGATCGATATTTGTGGGGTTTGACATGGCAGCCTCCAATAACAAGAAATTTCATTGGGAATTATAACAAATTTCTTTTTGATGAATATTTTACCGAAAAAATTTTTTGGATTATAATATAATTGTATCTAAAACGAACAAAATAACTTTCATAATCGAAAGTCAACGGGAGATGGACTTTCTATGGATAACGGAAAAACAGCTTTTCAAGCTCAGGAACGTCGTTCACGAATTCTGGAAGAGCTAAAGCGCAACAATCTTGTCCGAGTTGTTGAGTTGAGCAAACAGTTTGGTGTTTCAACCGTTTCAATCAGACGTGATTTACAGGAACTGGAAGAAATGGGGTTATTAAAACGGATAGCAGGAGGAGCGGTCAATATTTTACCCAATAACCTGACCCCGCCTTTAGCGCAACGGATGAATCAGAACAATGAAAAAAAAGAGCGGATTGGTAAGGCGGCGGCCTCGTTGGTTAAGCCCAATGACCGATTGATTATCGATTCCGGTACAACTACTATACAGGTAGCCAAGAGCGTTGCGAGTCGCATCGATGAACTCCAGAGCCTGTCTGTCATTACGGGTTTTTTACCCGTCGTTCGGGAATTGGGAAGTTGTAAAGGTGTTCACATGATTTTATTGGGAGGAATTTATCTGGCTGAATACGATTTAGTTGTTGGGCCACAAACTATTGAACAACTCAGAGGACTTCATGCGGACAAAATGTTCTTGGGTACAGATGGGTTAACCTTTCAGCAAGGATTGACTACTGCAAACGTATTGGAAGCAGAAGTGGCGCGAGCGATGGTTCGAGCCGCAAGTGAAGTCATCGTGGTAACCGACTCAAGCAAGATTGGGGTAATTGGATTAGCCACAATCATGCCGGTTGAAATGATGCATGTGTTAATTACGGATATGGATGCTCCGCCCGAATTTGTAGCCTCTTTGCAAGAGCGCGGCGTAGATGTTATTCTCGTGTAAGGGAGCTAATATGGTGTCGAAGGAAAAGTTAAAAGATGATTTTCATCACAAAGCCATCAAAATCGGAGAAGAGATCTTTCAACAGAATGTTGAGACCTTGCAAAACCTTTCAAAAAGTCTTGGGCAATCATTTGTTGAAACGGCTAAAAGATTATGTAATTGTCAGGGATTGGTTTGGATTACGGCTGTAGGAACATCTGCAGCAGTTGGGATGCGGTTTGCTCATATTCTAACCTGCAGTGGTCAGCGGTCTATGTTTCTCTCCCCTTCTGATGGATTGCATGGGCATACGAACATTTTCCGCCAGCAAGACCTCTTGATAGCTATCTCAAGGGGTGGAGAAAGTCAAGAGGTAATCCAGATGGTCGAAATTGCCAACCATTTGGATACGGATACGCTGGCTTTTGTAAGTAATCCAGACTCTCAAATGGCGAAGATTTGCAAATTGACCTTGCTGATCCCCTGCAAACAGGAATATGAACTGATGGGAGTTCTGGCAACAACGAGCACGATCGCCTATAGCGCGATCTGTGACGCTCTCTGTGCCATTGTTGCAAGGGAAAAGAAATTTTCGCCGGAGAATTTTGCCAAAATCCATCCCGGTGGTGCTGTGGGTAAGACCTTGAACCCATAGAAAAATAGTCGATCGAGGTTTAGGACATGGAAACAAAAACAATCCGAATGCTTGAAGCGATCACGGCTCAAATGGAAGAGCAAGGGATTAGCCGCGAAGATTTATTAGAGTACTATCGTCAGATGATTGAGATTCGTATTTTTGAAGATCAGATTGCTTCTCTATTAAGTAAAGGAGTATTACGCGGGGCATCGCACCTCTATGCCGGGCAGGAGGCTGTGGCAGTAGGGGCAATTGCCGCCCTGAGAGACGATGATTTGATTACCAGCACTCATCGCGGGCATGGGCATGCTCATGCCCATGGGGATAAATACGCTAAATCTCCCGAGGCAAAACAAGAGCACTATAACAAAATGATGGCTGAGGTGCTTGGAAAAGCTACAGGCTATTGCAAAGGAAAAGGGGGATCAATGCATATTGCTGATGTGAGTCATGGTAACCTGGGTGCAACCGGAATTGTAGGCGGTAACATACCCGTAGCTGTCGGAGCAGCTTTAGCTCAAAAACTTATGGGTACCGATCGGGTAGTTTTATGTTTTTTTGGTGACGGGGCTTCAAATACCGGTAATTTTCACGAGGCACTAAATATGGCTAGCCTTTGGAACCTGCCGATTGTCTTTGTCGTCGAGAATAATTTGTATGCTATGTCTGTTCCATGGAAAAAGGCAAGTAAATTGGAGCAGATTGCAGATCGAGCTGTTGCTTATGGAATACCAGGCGAGGTTGTAGATGGAATGGATGTTTTAGCCGTTCGGGGAGCAGCAGCAAAGGCCGTTGAGCGAGCAAGAAATGGTCTCGGGCCAACTTTGATCGAGGCAAAGACGTATCGATATTATGGCCACAGCCATTCTGATCCGCGAGCCTACCGAACAAAAGATGAGGAGAAAACTTGGAGAGAGCGTGATCCAATTCTAATCTTGCGTTCAAAAATGATAGAAACAGGCCTGCTGAAACCCGATGAAAATACAGCCATTGAAGAATATGCCCATAGCAAATTAATTACTGCTCTTCAGTTTAGCGAAAACTCTCCTGAGCCACGCCCGGAGGAAGTGGATACGGATGTATATGCTCCTCCGAAAACCACTCTACGAGATAAGGAATACGAAGCAATTCTGAGAGAAAAAGTTCGCACGGATCCATCCGTCAGACAAATTACCTATGCTGCTGCGATTCAAGAAGCTCTCCGTGAAGAAATGCTTCGCGATGAACGGGTATTTATCCTGGGCGAAGATGTGGGTTTGTATGGTGGTGCCTATGGAGCAACGCGTGGCTTGATAAACGAATTTGGAGAATGGCGAGTTATCGATACGCCAATTTCTGAAGCTACGATTGGAGGAGCGGCTGTCGGTGCTGCCATGGCTGGGATGCGTCCGGTAGCCGAGATTATGTATGTGGATTTCACCCCATTAGCGATGGATCAAATTGCCAACCAGGGGGCAAAAAACCGGTATATGTTTGGTGGAAAAACCACTGTTCCGCTGGTGATCCGCACAGAAGGAGGAGCTGGACGAGCTATTGCTGCTCATCATTCTCAAAGTTTAGAAGCTCTTTGGACGCATTTTCCTGGCATTTATGTTGTCATGCCGGCGACTCCTTATGATGTCAAAGGCTTACTGAAAGCCGCCATTCGGGATGATAATCCGATTATGTTCATTGAACATAAAATGCTTTACAAGGAAAAAGGTCCTGTTCCTGAAGAAGACTATATTATTCCGTTAGGCGTTGCAGATATTAAACGCAAGGGACAGCATGTTACCTTGGTCACATATTCTCGGATGGTTTTGAAATCCCTTGAAGCGGCAAAGATTTTATCCCAAGAGGGCATTGATGTAGAAGTTATCGACTTACGATGTTTGAAACCATTAGATATTGAGACGGTTGTTCAATCTGTCAAAAAGACGGGTAGATTTGTTGGCGTTACAGAAGCTTACGAAAACACAAGTTTTCTTAACGAGGTGATGGCTCAAGTCAACGAGCTGGCATTTGATTATTTGGATGCTCCGATGATCCGAGTTGCAGCGCGTAACGTTCCAATCCCTCGGGCGGAAATTCTTGAAGATCAAGCAATCCCAAATGTCGAACGCATTTGTCAGGCTTGTAGAAAGGTACTGGAATAATGGCAGAGGAGGTCTTTATACCGAAATTTGGGCAGACGGTGGAAGAAGTAACCATTGTTGAATGGCTCGTGGATGATGGGGCGATGGTCCAAACGGGAGAGGAACTTTTACGAGTCGAAACCGACAAGGCAATTTTCACTGTTGAAGCAACGTCTTCTGGTATTGTTCGCCGCAGTCCATATAAAGAAGGGGATATAGTCCCCATCCTAACCGTAGTTGCGATCATTGGAAAGGAAGGGGAACAGGTTTCTTTCAATATGCGAGGCTTCGAACCTTCAATAGATTCGCTCAAGAAACTTTCAAGCCCAGAAGCCGTTGAAGTGATAACCTCATCTGAAGAGACCAAAGGCAAGATCTTTGCTTCTCCCCGAGCACGCCGAACAGCCCATGAGAAGAACATTTCTTTAGAAAACGTTATTCCTACTGGCGCAGGTGGAAGACGAATTATCGAGAAGGATGTGTTGAATGCTGCAGCCAGGAAGCCCAAACTGACTCCTTTGGCTCAGAAGATTGCTCAAGAAGCCGGCATCAATGTGGACTCTCTGGAGAGCAACAAGGGAAGAATTAAAAAAGAAGATATTCTTGAGGTCCTTGAAAAGTCACAAAAGACAACAAATCTCGAAGACCTCGAAGAGCTTTTGGTTGAAAGAATACCGGTCAAGGGAATCCGGGCAGTTATTGCCGAACACATGCGCACGAGTGTGCTTACAACAGCGCGAGTGACTCTGACAATGGAAGTCGACGCGAGCGAGCTGGTATCTCTCCGCTCTAGAATAAAAGAACGCTATGCGGATCTATGGGGTTTTTCACCGGGTTATCTCGAAATAATCAGCAAGATAGTCATAACCGCATTGCTTAAGTATCCCTATATGAATGCACGCTTTAATCAGGATCTTATCGAGATGTATCGCACTGTCAATTTAGGAATTGCCGTAGATACAGAACGAGGCTTAATGGTGCCAGTGATTCGAGGTGCGGAAAAGTTATCACTAAGAAAATTTTCAGAAAGAATGCGAGAATTAGCCAATGCTGCCCGTCAAGGTAGTATTTCTCCCGATGATTTACAAGGCGGTACATTTACGATAACCAATTTGGGAAATTATGATATTGACGTTTTCACACCGATAATCAACTACCCTGAAATCGCCATTCTGGGAATTGGTCGAATTATAGATAGAGTTGTGCCATATCACAACGAGATTGCCATCCGGCCAATGGTGATTTTATCTCTGGTTTTTGATCATCGCATGGTGGATGGGGCCCCAGCAGCAAGATTTTTACAAGAAATCAAACGTCTTATCGAAGATCCAATGCTTTGGATGATTGAAAGTCTTGGTGAAGAGGGTTAAGCAGTTTTATCCGGGGATTTTTGGTTGTTTAAGATGGGCGATAATTCCTCCAGGATGCCCCTGGAGGAAATCCTGAGCAGTTATTCCCTTGCATTGCCATACGGCAAAGACCAAGGCATCACACATTGCTGCACTGACGAGAGAGCTACCGACACCCATTAAACCATTATATGGGTCAATATCATCGGGAGATTGGACTCTTAACACAACAGTACTCAGCTTGCCTAATGTGGAGTCGGGACGAGCGGTTATGGCAATGATTGGGACATGACGTTCATAGACGATTTTTGCTAATAGAGTTGTTTCGCTCGTTTCTCCTGATTTTGAAAGAAGGACAAGGATATCCTCATTGCGTACGGCGCCTGAGCTGCCATGTAAGCTGTCTCCAGAATGAAGAAATAAGGCCGGACACCCCACATTACATAGGAGATGAGCGAGGCGACGCGCAATCATTCCGGTCGTTCCAACTCCTGAGGTGATCACATGTCCTCGGCAATTGACCAGATAGTTTACGGCTTGGAGGAAAGTCTCGTCCAACATAGTTGCTAAAGAGAGAATCGCCGCGCTTTCCTTTTCAAGGAGTTGTCGACCAATCGATAAGATTTCTTGCTCACTCATTGTCTGCTACCTGGCGCCATTCCAGCATAAAGTTGCCGATTACTTGCAGAACTTCCATAACCGAATCGAGGTCAACAAATTCATCGGTACTATGAATTGCTCCACCCGAAGGGCCAAATAGGACACTGGCGCTCTGGGCATATAAGACTGGCAGGCGTAAATCAGAGCCACCTCCGCCCACAACCTGAGGTGCAGCCCCCAGGGTTTTTGTGATTACCTTTTCAAGGGTTTTGACAAAATGATGGTTTGGATCGGTGAAGCCTGCCTCATATCGAAGTCCAAACCACTCCACTTGAGGTGGGTGATTTTGCAGCCATGGATCTTGTCGAGCAACCTCATTGATATAGGTAGAAAATTGATCACAGATTTGATCAATGTCTTCCCCGGGCAGACATTCTATGCTGCCTTCCAGAATGCATTTTGCCGGAAGGGTAGATGGCCAATTCCCGGCTTGGATTTTACAAATAGCAGCCGGTATTTTTGTAGGATCGTGTTCATATAAAGGTGAATTCGCTTGGGATGCACGCCATAAAGCATAGTGTTGCACTGCATTGATTAGGAGAGTAGCTTTTTCGATCGCGTTGGGTAGCAAATATTGATATTCAATTCCGCCCTCTACACCAGGTACAGTGATCCGAAAAAAATGTGCTCCACGGGATGAGACGACAAGATAGTTCGGGCTTGTGGGTTCTAAAAAGATCGTGGCATCGCTTCGGTAGCCACGGGTGATACAAGCCAATGTGCCGTTGCCGCCGTTTTCTTCATCTACCACAAATTGAAGCTGTAAATCCCCTTTGAGTTGGATCTGTAATTCTTTCAAGACCTTAGCTATGATCATCATAGTAGCCAATCCGGCCTTCATATCTACTGAACCACGGCCATAGACGCGGTTGTCTTCAACCCTGCCACTAAATGGATCGTCATGTTTCCACTTGGCGTTTGGATCAGATGGCACCACGTCCATGTGCCCATTTAGCGTGAGCGAAGGTCCTCCTCCCAGACCCTTGAGGATGACGACCATGTTTTTTCTATTAACGTATTCGTAATCCACAGGAACAAAGGCCGGGTGCTGGCGTAACTCGTTCAGGTTTGGCTCCCAGATATCAATTTGTACATCATAATTCTCTAGAAATGATTCGATATAAGCTTGAACCTGGCTCTCGTCATTGACCGATGGGATTCTGACCAGGTCAGAAATTAGCCGGGTGATTTGCGCTCTCTGCTCAAGCAGTTTGGATTGCAAGGAGTGTGATAAGACAGGTGCTGTCATCTGATGACTAAATTGTGCGAGTCACTTTTTTAAGGCTTCGCGGCCTGTCTGGATCATTCCCGCGCGCAATGGTTAGGCAAAGCGCAAGCAGTTGTCCTGGAACCACTGCGATAATCGGCGATATCCATTCAGGCAACTCAGTCGGTAGAGGCACAAATCTGGGGTAATGGCTCGAGAAATCCAGATGATTGCTGACGATAATCGTATCAGCGCCTAGTTGTTGAACTTCCTGGATTAAGAGCTTCATTGTCTCAAAAGTTTTTCCTTGGGGGGCAATGGCTATGAGTGGAAATCCCTCTTCGACTAAAGCAATTGGCCCATGCTTGAAATCGGCTGCAGAGTAGGGATCGGCGCTAATATAGGCAAGTTCTTTAATTTTGAGCGCAATTTCATGGGTGGTGCAATGCGTATAGCCTCTTCCAACAATCAGCAAACGGTTGTGCTCCTTAATTTGTTCGGCAATTTCTCTGACTCGTTCGTGCGCTTGAAGAACTTGATGGACGTATTGCGGAATTGGAGACAAATCTCTGAGCATTTGAGGTTCATTGAGCCACATTGCAACCAGCGAGGCAATTGCCAGTAATTGTGCTGTATGAGTCTTGCTGGCCGCAACTGCTTTTTCTTCGCCGCAGTCTAAGGGCAATATCAAGTCAGCAAAGCGGACTAGCGGCGAGTCTATACGATTTACAATAGCCAGGGTAGGTGTCTGTTGTCTTTTGGCTTCTTCCATGACAGCCAGGACATCTGGCGATTCACCGGATTGGGAAATCCCAATGACCAACCCTTGACGCATTTGGGGTGGTTGGTTATAGAGTGTGTAAAGCGATGGAATGGCAAGCCCAACCGGGATTCTCAAAAAAGCGCTGAGAAGGTATTTCGCGTAAATTGCTGCGTTATCAGATGTTCCCCGTGCGGCAACAAGGACAAATTTGGGTTGACATTCCCGCAGAAAGGTTGTAATCGCCTTGACGTCGTTGATTCTTTGATCAAGGAATCTGGAAAGCACACTAGGCTGTTCGTATATTTCTTTTTCAAATTGACTGACCATTGTTTCACCCTTGATTCGATGAAATTTTTAATGAATAGTTTTCAGGATTTCTTCAAAAACTCCTAAGACTTTTTCCGCTTCCGATTGCGTAATCACCAGCGGAGGTTTGATTTTGATAATATTTCCCAGCCCCATGTATCTTGATTCGCCAAAGATGACTCCCCGTTTTAATCCTTCAGCAACGAACCTTTCGGTTTCTTCCCGAGCAGGCTGTTTGGTTTTGCGGTCTTTTACGAGTTCTACCCCAATCATTAACCCGATTGCGCGCACATCCCCGATCATTTCATAGGTTTGCTGCAGTTCTCTCAATCGTTCGGCGATGAAACTGCCGACTTTGCGCACGTTCTCAAATAGATTTTCCTCCTCGATCACTTGAATCGTTGCCAGGGCAGCAGTCATTGAAACCGGGAAATGGGCAAAGGTATATGAATGATCGCCGGGCATAAAACCCTTAAGGTTTTGATCATAGATGACGCCAAACAAAGGAAACCCCCCTCCAACGCCTTTGCCAAAAACGAGAATATCTGGTGTTACCTGATAATAATCGGCTGCAAACCAGCTTCCCAGGCGGCCAAAGCCAGTTTGGATTTCATCAAAAATGAGGAGCATGTTCATTTCATCGCATAGATTGCGGATAGCTTTAAAATACTCCGACGGGAAACAGATCATCCCGCCATTGCCCTGAAACGGCTCCATCATCAAAGCCAGCGGGGGTTCAGGCGCTCCGCGTAGAATAATATCCCTAGCGAGCTCTACACAGGCAAGCTGGCAAGAAGGATACTCAAGGTTAAGCGGGCAGCGGTAACAATAGGCTTGAGGAATACGGATGATTGGGGGACAAAAAGCGGTAAAACGATTGTTGGGATGAGGCCAGCTAAAATTAATCATCGCCAAAGAACGTCCATGGTAGGCGTCCATCAAAGTAACAAAGGTGTTACCGTCACGATTACGCAAAGCCAGTTTTACAGCCCCTTCGTTTGCATCCGAACCAGAGAGAGCATAGGTTACTTTCTTGAGATTTCCTGGCGCCAATTCAGCGAGCTTTTTCGACAGCAGTAATTTTGGGATCGTTCCAAAACTTGTCCGAATATGAGTGAATTTTTTGATCTGTTCGGTAACAGCAGAAATCACCTTTGGATGGGAATACCCGACACTTAAGCTCCAGGCCTGAGAGGTGCAATCGATATACGCCTTCCCATCAAGATCATATAGAGTCGAACCTTCGCCATGAGAAACAACGATGGGAATTGCCGATCCAACTCCGCCGCCACCCAAGGCTTTCCAGCCAGCTTCTAAATCCTGTTTAGATATATGCTCAAACATGAATTTTTTCTCCTGTCTCATGCAAAACTTTGTCGTATGAATAAAACGTATTTTGTAATTCCTCATGCAGGTACCGAAAGGCCTGATAACTTCGCTCGTAAGCAAGTTGTTTGCTCTCGTCTACAGTGGTCGTTTCCTGGACAGAAACCCAATATTGGAGAAGGTTTTTGAAATCCTTGAAGATACCCAATGCCAGACCGGCTACATACGCTGCCCCGATGGTGCCTTCGGAATTGGGGACATAATCCTGTGCGATGCCAATAATATCAGAGACAATTTGTCGCCACAGGCGGCTTTTTGCCCCTCCACCTGTGGCAACCAATCGACGGAAGGAATAACCATCTGGGTAGGCGCACTCAAGTCCATAACGGATAGAGTATCCCCACGCTTCAAGTAGAGCTCGATAGAAATGAGCTTTTTGGTGAAAGGCGCGGATGCCAAAATAGACACCGCTAGCAAAAGGATTGTCAATCGGGCTTCTCTGTCCGTAAAGATAGGGCAAAAATGTCAGCCCTTCGCAACCGGCCGGCACCTTTTGGGCTAAGTGATCCAGGCGAGCATAAGGATTCGGCTCGCCCTCGCTTTGGTACTGCAAAAGTTCTTTTTCCCCAAATTGATCGGTAAACCAGCGCACACTCTCACCAATCGAGAGACAATAGGCCGGATAGTCATATAAATAGCCTTCCTGGACTTTGCCGCCCCGTTCGGCAATTGGAAAAGGTTTAAAAGCCGCATTGAGCGCGCTATCTTTCATAACCGGCATAACACCGGCTGACCCATAATAGACAATGGCTTCATCGGTTTGGGTCACGCCTGCGCTTAGCATCGAACCAAATAAATCCGGCATTCCGGCGATCACCGGGGTTCCCTCTGTTAACCCTGTCTCTATGGCGGCTCTGGGAGTCACGTTTCCTACGATAGTAGCCGGCGGATATACCATTGGAAGGATATTCTGGGGGATATTGAGTGCCTTGCAGACGTCTTCTCGCCAGGTCGCATCTGGCGCTTCAAAAATTGCCCCATATAACCCGGCTGTTATGGTATCGGTTACATAAGCTCCACATAATTTATAGATAAGATAATGAGGAGCATCAAAAAACATCCGCATTTTACGAGCTTTCTCTGGTTCATTTCTCAAGAACCACAGCAGCTTCGGGGTTAACTCCTCACAGGATAAGCGGAGGTTATATCGTTGATTAATTTCCTCTACTTCTGCATAGGCGCGACTATCCGAATACAAAATCGCGCCAGAGAGAGGCAACCCTTCTGCGTCGGTTGGGCCAAGAGCAGGATACAACCCACACACCCCAATGGCAAGGATGTTGTCTGGGTTTAATGGGCACTGTTGCAAGGCTTTGCGGATGGCCGCGACCGAACCTTGCCACCAGTTTGTCTCCATATTATGCTCTACCCAACCTGGTCGGGGATAATCGGTTTCGTAGGGTTCAAAAGAGTGGGCAAGAACATTGCCTTCTAAGGTAACTATAGAGGCTTTTACCCCCTGGGTGCCAACATCAATGCCAAGCAGTGCCTCATTGCTCTCCATCTAAATCATACCCACTTTCCAAACAGCCATTGCAATGAAAGCTAAGATCAACCCGCCAACAAATAAGATAATCACCATTTTGTCCAGCCAGGAAAGAGTTAAATCGCGGAGAGGCGTCACCTTACCTGAGCCAAAGCCACGCACCTGGGTCGCAATGGTGACTTGCTCGACAATCATTGCGGTTCGGCGCATCAGGGGATTCGCCAGAGGTAAAGAACGCTTAAAGACCTTAATCAGATTAAGGGTCCGCAAATGCCAGCCGCGCAATTTTTGTGCGTCCTGGATTTGGCTAATAATTGAAGCCATATAGGGGATAAATTTGTAGGTGATCTGTACAACAAATACAATGGAAGGGGGTGTTTTGAGGGCGTATAGTGTGTTGGCAATATCACTAATTGGGGTTGTATAGAGAAAAACAATCGCCCAGGTGACAACGGTAGCAAAACGGCATACCCGACCCGCTAACCAGTATAAACTTCCATAAGTCAACCCCAAGCGATCTAAGCCCAGGAAAGGAACATTAACCGTTACGATTCCTGTGGACGCCCATTCTGGATCGAGCACTTTGAAGTATTCGGGTCGGGCTTGGGCAATCGTGCTGCGGACGGTGGGAAACCAGGTTAACGCCAAAGCAAACACGATGAACAAGAACAGTTTTGCTGGTGCTTTGGCAATATAGGCTAAGATAAAACCGACAATCAAAAGAGGTAACAGATAGCGGATATCCAGCCAAAGCCCTGATAGGATGACGATCACTAAAAAGACCACCATTTTGGTAAGAGGATGCAGCCCTTTATGTAAAAAGCTTGTTCCTTGTCGATAGGCAAATACTGTGTCCATGCTCTACGCTCCATTCTGGCTGTGCTTGATACTATAATCCAGCACTTCGACCATTTCGTCAACGGTTAGAATGTCTTTTGGGCATCCAAAGTCTTTGGATAAAGCCTGACCAAGTCGGGTGATTTGAGGGGGGAGGATGTCCGCTTCCAATAGTTTTTCTTCATTTGCGAACACCTCGCGCGGGGTTCCATCCAAGATCAGGTTGCCTTTCGACATGACCAATACTCGATCACAATGGTTGCCCACCGTTTTCATATTGTGGGTAATAATCACAATGGTTTTTCCCATTTGATCGCGTAAGTAACGCAGGCTTTGCATCATTTTCACTTCGCCTTGCTCGTCTAGACCGGTTGTCGGTTCATCGATTAGCAAGATATCCGGTTTCAAGGGTAAGATACAGCTTATCGAAAGATATGTCTTTAAATCCTCATCTAGACCGAAGATATAACGGTCTTTGTGCGCCTCTAGGTCAAAAACCTTCATGGCTTCTTCTGTTAATCGCTTGACTTCATCCTCTGGCAAATCAATCATCCGAGGAGCAAAAGCGATTTCATCCCAAATCGTTTCTGCAAACAGTTGGTCATCTGGATTCTGGAAAACATAATTGATCATCCGGATGATTTTATCCAACCGTAGCTTCTTGATATCTGTGTTTTTGACTTTTAGAACCGAATCTTTGTTGGTGGGTTTGAGCAATCCAACCAGATGCCGAGCCAAGGTGGTTTTACCAGAGCCGTTCTGCCCAATAATCCCTACAATTTGGCGCTCCGGGATTTCAAAAGAAACACCCTTAAGAGCATGAACTTGAGGATTATAAAAATGATGAAGGTTTTCTACTTCAACAACGGTTGGACCGAAGTTATTGACTTGGTGCAGCCGAAAATGTGGGGGACGCATGAGGCGTTTGACACCCAACTGATTCAATTTGTCCTTCAATAAATTCTCAGCATCTGCTAAGGTTATTGGAATGCGCTCGAAGTTAATTCCTCTTTTCCGAAGCTGTAAAAACAGCTCGGTGACTTGAGGGCGTCCAACGCCTATCTGTTGAATGCGATCGTCTTGAAGGACGGTTGCAGGGTCGCCATCCAACAGCAGTTTACCCTGGTCAATGGCGATAATGCGATCCACTACCTCAGCTACGGCTTCAATATCAGCACCTGACTCGGTGGTGATGCTGGTGGTGCCTGAACGACGCGTGACTTGTTTTAGGATGTTCATCACTCGCTGTTTGCCTAAAGGGTCAAGCATCGAGACCGGCTCATCAAATGCCATAATTTTGGGCTGCATGGCAAGAATGCCGGCAATAGCCAGACATTGTTGTTCCCCTCCGGAGATGTCGTTGGGATTGCGGTCTACTAAATGTTCTAATTCTGCAGCACTAATTGCTTCGGCCACCCTTTGAAAAATTTCTTCGCGAGGTAAGCCTAAGTTCGCCGGACCAAAAGCCACATCATCGCGGACGGTTAAAGAGAAAATTTGTACCTCAGGGTTTTGGAGAACAATTCCAACATGACGGGCCAATTGATTAACATCGTATTGGCGGGTATTTAAGCCGTCTACGATCATGTCGCCTTCCTGGTAGCCAAGATCCACTTTAGGGACAAGCCCGTTTAATGACTTGACGAGCGTGCTTTTTCCTGCTCCAGCCCGGCCGATGATCCCAACTACGCTTGCTTCATCAACTTCAAATGTTAGGTTAGATAATGCCTTTTCTCCTTCCGCCTGGTGGAGATAGCGAAATGAAAACTCTTTTGCCTCGATTGATTTCATGGTGAATTCCTGTTGTTTTTTGTAGTGCCTCAGGTTGCTAGAACTGGCGAGAGGGTCGATCCGTTACCCCTCTCGCCATTCAAGATGCAGGAGATGAATGTCAGGCTTTGGTTTGTCCGCGCCCGGAAGTCATTGCGCGCCGCGCTGCCTCACCAGCCAGCAGGCCAACGGGCACAAAGACAATCCCGCTTAGCCACCAATACGGAATGCCAAAGAATGTACCGGCGCCAGGGATGACCCAGTCATTCAAAACAGCGAGAATGGCAGCCTCGCGGGTATTCATGATCCAGTAGGTCATCATCCACCAAATTTGGTGTACTGGCTCGCCAAGGATCCAGGCGATGAAGAACTGGCGCCAGAAGGGTTTGTCCCCGCGATCGTGAACAAATCGGAAGTAAACCCAACCGAAATACGCCCAGATCGAGGCGTCGATTAAGGTGTACGGTAACAGGGATAGAGCTCCGGCAGAGACGCCTCCAACCCAGACCGGGTTGATCAAAACTCGAGCGATGATTTGTCCGACAAACAGACCAAAAAATGAGACAATACCGCCGAATAGGGAGGCTGACGCAGCAATAATCATGGCTTGCAGGTCAATCCCGCCGAGGTCTCCTAACCCTGCTGCAGCAAACAATGCCCCGACAATACCGATGGCTACCAGCGAATATGGTGAAAAAACAGCTACTTTCATCCCTTGAATGTATCTGCCTGCCATCGCCAGCCAATCCGGACGGCGAGCGAACTTGTACATCCAGTACGCCCCAAATGGCAGACAAAAGACGAAAGCGAAGATATAGAGCAAAACAATCCGTTGTGGCGATTCAGAAACGCCCATCCCGGTGCCGAGCGGGTTCATGATCAGAAATGCGAGGATAAAGATGACTAACCCGACCAGCATGATAATCAACCCCGACCGTTCGTTGTAAAATCCTTTACTCTCGTTCATCTTTCTCTTCCTTTCTTTTTTTCATTTTAGAATAATATCGACCATTGCAGTGTGTTCTGTGTTTTGGTATCTCTTCAATAGGCACTCTCCTTTCTATACTATGGTGTTATTAGGTGTTTTCCGTCCACCGCGTTCCGGGGTAGAACCCTTAGAAGCTCAACCGCGAAACCATTTTCTGGATAAATTCTTCCGTGATTTGGACTTTATTTAGAATCGAGTAGCGACGCCCGAAATTGGATTGATACCAATTAAGGGTTGAAAGGATTTTGATAAACTCTTCTTTTGTCAGCCCAAGGTCAGCCGGTTGCCATAAGATTCCACAGCGCCGATAAACATCCTCAAGAAATTCGGGTTCATTTTCTTGCAAATTTGCCATCACCCAGCTACCCAAGGCAACCAGCTCGCCATGGTAAAATGAGCGTCTGGTTTGGAATTCAGCGTTATAGGCAAAAGTATGGTCGGAAGCCTCCTGCGGACGACTGCTACCGAAACGCCGGCAGATAATGCTGATTCCTTCAAATGCTTTCATAATCGTTTCGATGCCTGAAGGTGTCACCTCCCGAATTTGTTCGGCGTTTTTCACGACTTGATCAATCCAGTATCGCATTTGAGTCACTGCATCGGGATCATAGGCTTCCCCGACTTGCTCGTGTGCGAAACGCCAGTCCCAAAGTGCAACATGCGCGCAAAGGATATCTCCAACCCCCGAGCGATTCAAACGTGGTGGAGCGGATTGGATTAAGGCATAGTCCAGATAAACATTTCGGGGTACGATATAGCCAATGTAGGTAACATGACCACCGGCACGCGCTGCAATGCTTTTTGTTACCGAGGCATCAACCGAGGTGATCGAGACGAAGAGATCGACGGGTAGATGGCGTTTCCAGGCGAGAAATTTCGCCGCATCCTGAGCTACTCCACCGCCCAATCCCACGAGTAGGGAGGTTTGAGGAAGGCTTCCCTCCAGCGCTTCTAATTGATACCAATCCAGATTCTTGATAAAAGCAACCGCCTGGGGTGGATGACGAAATCGTTCTCTGACCTTTTCCCACAACTCTTGCATTGTGATGAGAATAAAATCTTCCTCTTGGGGGCGGTAACTTTCTAACAAGTTATTCCCATAGTACAGTGAAGGGACTTTAAAGCCATAGGGGTCTATTTTGGTTTTTGGTATTTCCATCACCTGAAAAGCTTTCCCTTGCTCTAAAGGCCACACCTCGTCAAGAATCCCCCGCGCCTGGTTAAAGCTCTTGATCATCAGATTTGCCATCAGGGCTTGAAGAGCTTTTTGACGGTCGTTTTCGGCAATTGCCTGGGCAGTTAGCATCTCATAGACACAATTTTGCAAGATTAGCGCTTGAATAAACGGCGAAAGGGTTGCTGGACGGGTTTTGGTAATCTTGCCGTTTTCGATGGTTACGGGCAATTCCACAATAGCGTCAGCGGGTAAAAAGGGCAACCTATCTTGATTGTCAACCGAGAGAACCAACTCCTGGTTTTGTTTTTCAACCAGTGCTAATAAAGTTGGCGCCACAATTTTTTCGTACCAGACTGCGCCTCTTTGATTTAACATATCGGTTGGATCACCCGGTTTCCATCGTCGGTAAGCTTCAAGCATTTGATCGGACAGACTCATGAGCTGATGGGCGCGGATCGTTCTGCCTTCCGTCTCAGCTAAAATGCGGTCGGGGTGGAAATAGTACTTCAGGTAAGGCCCTGGAATAGCTCCGAGAGTACGGACAAGCTCTGGATCAACACCAACTTTCGGAATCTCCTCCAGTCGTTCAAGGACTTCGGCGATTCTCTCATTGCCTTGCGAGTCTAAAATTGAAGGCACCCAACTGAAGTGATGCATTCCGGAGATGGAGAACTGCAGCTCGGTCTTTGCTTTGCCAAGCAGTTTTGCTAACAATTCCATCAAAGACACCGGCGAGTCGCAGGTTCCAATTACCTGGAGATCGGTGTAATGGCGAATGGCATACTGAATGATACTGCTTGGATTGGTTAAATTCAGGATAATAACTTGAGGACATACCTTTTGGATGACTTTTGCAATTTCAAGGATTTTGGGAATGCCTCGAAGCGAGTTGCTGAACCCACCAGGGCCTACGGTTTCTTCGCCAGGGATGCCAAAACGCCGTGGAAAAGTCTCATCGTAGGCGCGTCCCTCTAACCCACCCACTCGAATCTGCGTTAGGCAATAATCTGAACCTTCAAGAGCCTTCTCAAGTTCTGTTGTATAGGAAAGCTGGATATCTAAATGGGGATATTTTGAAATAATGGCTTTAGATACCTGATAAACCAGCTCTAAGCGTTCAACATCTCTCCCATGTAAGCAAACCTGATAGCTTGCCTGGGCATCTCTCTTACCCATAACATCAAATAGAACTGGAGTGGCTAAAGCACTCCCACCTAAAATAGATAGTTTCACTCTACTCATTGGTGTTTCCCTCTAAAGAAATCGTGGATTAACTTCGAGACGACGGTGATTTCTTCTTCGGTCATTTCAGGAAACAGGGGTAAATTCAATAACTTTCCGGCGTAGTCAAAGGCGATGGGAATATCTTCCGGGCGATAGTTCAAATATTGATAACAGGGTTGGAGAGGAACTGGAGTATGATAAATTTTTTGAGTCTCAACCCCATGGCGAAGGAGATATTCTGCTAAAGCATCTCTTTCGGCCGTGCGGATGGTGTAGAGATAATAAACATGAGATGCCCATTCAGCTTCTTTGGGAAGTTCAATTGGCAGGTCATGGAGGAGCTGGTTATATAAGGAGGCAAGGTGGCGGCGCTTCTCAATCCAACCATCTAGGTGGCGAAGTTTTACCCGCAGAATGGCCGCTTGAAGTGGATCTAACCTCTGCTGGAATCCGATGATCAGATGGGTGTGTTTTACCTCTTGCCCCATATAGCGCAAAACCCGTAAGCGGTGATCGAGCTCATCGTCGTTTGTAACGATAGCGCCGGCATCGCCGTAGGCTCCTAACACTTTGGATGGATAAAAACTAAAGGCAGCGGCATCCGCCAGGCTGCCCGTTCGTTTTCCTTTATAAATTGCTCCATGGGCATGCGAAGCGTCTTCCAGCACTTTGAGGTTGTATTTTCTTGCCAGCTCTATTAGCGGATCCATATCAACCGGGTGGCCATAGATATGCACGGGGATAATGACCTTCGTTTTTGGGGTAATTTTTGCTTCGACCTTTTGGACATCGATATTGGAATAAATCGGTTCGATATCAACGAAGACTGGCGTGGCTCCACAATAATTGACTGCAAAAGCAGTCGCAACATAGGTGTTTGCCTGGGTAATGACTTCATCTCCTGGGCCGACTCCGAGCGCTACCAGGGCAAGATGCAGGGCTTCTGTTCCATTGCTGATCCCGATAGCGTATTTTGCGCCACAGTAAGCAGCAAACTCTTGTTCAAATTGTTCCAGGATTGGGCCAAGGGTGTATTTGCCACTGGGCAGGACACTATCCATGGCGACAGCGACCTCCCAGCGTATTTGTTGATATTGTCGGGTCAGATCTTCTGCGGGAATGCGAATGAGTGTTTTGTTCATTGGTACATCCTGTAATCGGGGATTATTGACGACGAAAACGTTTGACGTGAAATTCGATATAATCGCTGCGATGGTAATCTCGAGAGAAGATGATGGGTTCGCCTTCCTCGGTGTAATTAATTTGCTCAAACAGCACCCACGGCAGATGAGGATCGATGACTGCCATCTGAGGAATATGCCCTTCGGATAAAACAACCCGTAGAGTAGCAATCGAATAGTCCAGTTTAATCCCCCATCGATTTTCCAACAGGGCAAACAACGAACCTTCAAATTCCTTTGGATCGATCAGACCTGGAATTTTTTTATTCGGGATATAGTCGATGGCGTAAATTACGGGTATCTCCTCAGCATAGCGAATGCGCTCAATGGCGATAATGGGTTCACCAATCGGCACATCCAGATAAGTGGAGAGTTCCTGATCGGCTGGTATGGTTTCAGAACTCAGCACATGTGTCTTGACTTGAATGCCATAATTAGCCAGCATTTCCGTGACGCTGAGTAGCTCGTTGATGTCAAATTTCAGGTCTTTCGGAGTAGAGGCAAGATAACGACCGAGTCCGTGTCGAGTAATGAGGATGCGCTCTTGTTCGAGGAGTTGCAAACCTTCTCGCAGGGTTGAACGGCTGACATGAAGTAAATCCATCAATTCTTGCTCAGACGGAATTTTGTCGCCAACCGAATAGTTCTCTTTTTCGAGAAAATCAAGAATGGCTTTTCGGACTTGATAGCGAAGCGGTTCACTGTGCCGAATAATAAAGTTTTCTGAGGTTTTTCTGGATTCAAATGACGGAAATTTTGACATTAGTCATCAGTCATCGGTCATCAGACATCTGTTATTAATAAAATTTTATCAGATATTCATTCAATATGCAAGTGTTAATTCCTTTCTTCCTTTCGGCAGCCAGGGCTCTCAGCCAATTAGCGGCGTGATATAATAAACAAGCTCACCTGCGGGAGGGTACGGCAGGAAACTCAACCTTGCGAATGGATCGTTGAACATGGCATGGGAAAAATTTTCACCGCAATTTCTCACCAAACAGGATAAGGACGGGCTCTGGCACACCCTGAACCCTGAAGAGATCGCCGATCGACTGCAAACTCACTTTGAGCGCGGCCTGACCCATGCGGAAGCCCAGCAACGCCTTGCGCTGGTGGGGCTT
>DAOTZA010000004.1:0-21365 GCA_034434515.1 Anaerolineales bacterium
CTCAAATCTCTCAAAACCACCATCGTCTTGTGGGCCGGCTTGTGCCTTTTGATCACCGGCGGTGTCCTGGCGACCTATGCTGCTTTCACGGTGCGTAAGATGGCAACCGACAGCGCCATTGAACAGGCTCAAACCCAGGCAAGCCAGATCGCCAGCCAGATTGACGCCGAGATCGAAGTCGCCATGGATGCCGTGCGCACCATGGCCGGCGCGCTGAAGACCGTCAAGGATAAGAAAAGTCCGGTGGTTTTAGACCGCAAACAGGTCAGTTGGATGATCCGCCAGTTAATTGTCGAAAATCCCAGCCTGACCGGCGCCAGCACCCTCTGGGAACCAAACGCTTTTGATGGAAAAGACAGCCAGTTTGTCAATGTTCCGCCTGACCACGATGCCACCGGCCGCTTTTTGCCCTACTGGCATTGGGATGAAAAAGGCAATCCGGTCGTTGAACCCCTGACCGATTATGAAACCAGCGAATGGGTGGTCTGCCCCAAAACTACCAAGAACGAGTGTATCACTGAACCTTATCTCTATCCCATTAATGGGGTAGATGTCATCATGACCACCGTGGTTGCCCCGATTGTATTAGACGTCACCTATTATGGGCTGGTGACCGCGGATATCGACTTGCAATTTCTTCAGCAATATTTTGCCGACCGCATCCAGGTTTACGACGGCGTAGGAGAAATGGCGATCATTTCCAACAAGGGCATGTTAGCCGGCGTTACCCGCAAGCCCTATCTGGTAGGAAAAATGATCTCCGAGTATAGTGGTGATCACGAGCGGATTCTGGCTGCCATTCAGGGGAACAAAGTCGATGTGTTTACCAGTAAGGGAAATCTGGAAGTTGTCGCTCCCTTCGTAGTTGGCAAATCTTATACTCCCTGGGGCGTCATGCTGCGCATTCCCCTGAGCGCCATCACTGTCAGCGCCAACCGTTTGACCTTGCAGATGATCTTGATCGGCTTTGTGCTCATCGCCGCTGGGTTGGCTGCCATCTGGTGGGCAATGGGCTTCACCGTGGCAAAGCCCCTCGCCAAGCTGCGCGCCGCCGCGATCAAGATGGCAGAGGGCGATACGCAGGAGATTGCTTTGGGAGACCTGGTTCAACGTGACGATGAAATTGGAGAAGTCGGACGCGCCTTTGATCAACTCTCTCATTACTTTGCGGAAATTGCCCAGGCAAGCCAAAAGGTTGCTGCGGGAGACTTGACGGTCACCGTTCGCTCCCGTTCAGAGCGCGACCTTCTCGGCTCAAGCATCGCTGCCATGATCCAAAGTCTGCGGGAGATCATCACCTCCCTTGCCCAAAACGCAACCAACCTGAAAGAAGCCGCCGATCAACTGGCAGAAATTGCCGCCCAAAGTGGTCAGGCAACCAACCAAATTGCCGCCACCATGCAACAGGTTGCCAGAGGCGCTGCCCAGCAATCCCAATCGGTCAACCGCACTGCCGTCGCCGCGGAACAGATGAGCCGCGCTATCGATGGGGTGGCGCGCGGAGCACAGGAACAGGCGGTTTCCGTTGCCAAAGCTTCAACCCTCACCACCCAAATTTCTGCAACGGTGCAACAGGTGGCTGGTAATGCTCAGGTCTTGCTGAGAACCGCCGATCAATCCCGCCAAGCGGCGCTTGACGGCGCCAAAACGGTGGGAGAAACGGTGCGTGGCATGGCTGAAATCAAAAATAAGGTCAGCGTTTCGGCGATGCGCGTCGAAGAGATGGGGAAGCGTTCTCAACAGATCGGCGCCATCGTCGAGACGATTGAAGACATCGCTAGCCAAACCAACCTGCTTGCTTTGAACGCTGCCATTGAAGCCGCCCGCGCCGGTGAACACGGCAAAGGGTTTGCGGTGGTGGCCGATGAAGTGCGTAAGCTTGCCGAACGCTCCAGCCAGGCTACGAAAGAGATCGCCGCGTTGGTAAAAAGCATCCAGCAATCTGTGCAAGAGGCGGTTTCTGCCATGAACGACGGCGCGCAGGAAGTGGAAAGCGGGGTTGGAAAAGCTGAACAAGCCGGCCAATCGCTAAGTGAGATTCTCAAATCGGCCGATTCGGTGCGCGAACAGGCCGAATTGACGGCTAAAGCTGCCCAACAGATGGACGCGGCTGCCAATGAGCTTGTCACCGCCATGGATGCAGTCTCTGCGGTGGTCGAGCAAAACACCGCCGCCACCGAAGAGATGTCTGCCAGCGCCAACGAGGTGACCGAAGCGGTTGAAAACATTGCCAGCGTGAGTGAGGAAAACAGCGCAGCGATCGAAGAGGTCAGCGCCAGCGCCGAACAAATGAGCGCCCAGGCACAGGAAGTGATGGCATCGGCGCAAACTCTGGCGCAAATGGCGCAAACCCTGCAAGCCCTCGTTCAGCGCTTCCACATGGACGGAATTGGCAAAGAGGAGCAAGCAGAATTGGATCAACTCGAGGAAGTAGTCGGATAAATCAATTCTCCGGTAACAACCTACCATCACAAGTCGTGTTAATAATTTGCTGAAAAAGCCGTCCACGAATTGACCACGAATCAACGAATGACAGCACCATTCGTGCATTCGTGAAAACTAGAACACAGGCACTTCGTGGACGGTCTGTCCTGCCCAATAGAGCCTTTGGCAGTGATTATGTTCCCCGGCAAATTTTTTAGTGTAAGTGGGATAAACACAGAAGACGTTGCGAAGGTTCGCTACCGTCTTGAAAATTGTCTCGGAAAACCTTCGGGACGTTTCAATGGTCTCGAATCAAGGCAAGCCGGCTTCGAGATGGCTGGAGGCAACCGCTTTGTCCGAAGCGATGACGGTCACGCCATTGCGCTTGAGGTAGCCTAAATAAGGGCGTGAGCCGTTATAGGCAATCCATCCCTCGAGGTTGAAAGCCAGAACGCCTTCGGCAAGAATCCATTCGCCGTTATATTTGCGGGCAATATGGACGTGCGAGCCGGTTGAGGCGCCTCCCTCGCAGGAGGGATGGCCAATCGGATCGCCAGCTTTGACGGTTGCTCCCAAAGGAACGCGGTCTTTGGTGGCAAGATGCAGGTAGAAAATAGCCCAACCGGTGCGGTCATCGCCATCTCCATCCAGATCCAAGGTCACCTCGCCGACATCCACAACCGTCACCACTCCGTCAGCAACCGCTGTCACCCATTGTTCCGAAGGCACGCACCCCGTTGTCACCGAAGGAGGCGCAAAGTCAAGCGCCGCAAAGGGTTGCCCTGTCCCCCAGGCGGTATGCGGCCCGCCGGTGTAAGCCCAAACCTCCCCGGGCTGAAAAGGCAGGCGCAACGGCGGTTGCTCCAAACTACCTGGGAGATGAGGTTCATCATTCAGCCAGGGGTCGCCGAAGAGTTGTTGATACGTTTGCCCAAAACCCTGCGGGCTGACTGCCTGGCGGTAGCCTTCGTCATTAAGCAGGAGATTGAAATAGACATGCAAAGCGGCCGTGGCTGCGTTGAGCCATGGGTCGAAACGCTCTTCGCGCCCGTCCTCAAATTCGATTCCCAGTACTTGACCGGCGCGAAAGCCGTAGTAGCCATTGTTGAGCAGGTTAGCCGTCCAGAACAGTTGGGAATAAAGCCCCTTGCGGTAGGGGTTGCGGTAGCCGAGCGGATAGGTTAGATCGCTCTCGCCCGGCTGTGGGTTAGTCAGGGCGGCCGAATGGTATTCTAAAAGGGCGAGCAGGATCATCGGGCTGACGCTGTAATGGCGGGCAACATACTCCACAATCTCGGCCGCCGAGCGCGTGGCTCGCGCAGCGTATTCCCGATAGCCATTCAACCAGCCTGGCCGTTGGGCGATAAATGCAGCAGTATCGAAGGCTTTGGCGCGTGGCCCATTCACGAATACACTATCCGGGATGATTTTATAAGGATTGCCCCACAAAGGGTTGTAATAAATGGGGATTTTCATCGGCATGCCGGGCGGCATGGTGGTTGCCGATTGGGGGATGAAGGGGTTGGCTGCTAAGATTTCTTCTGCGCTGGTGTTAAAGCGTAAAGCCAGCAAGGGGAGCGTATCCCCGCTCTGGGCGGTATAATCCACCAACTCACCCGGCGCATAAATCGGGCGGGTTGGAAGCGGAGTGTGTTGCGGGGTTGGCGTGGGATTCTCCTGTCCTGCCTGGGCAAAGGCCGGCACAGGTTCTGCGCCGGGTTCGCCCGGCATGGGGAAATTGCAACTGCCAAGCAGGAGAGCCAGGAGGAGCAAGATGCCGAAAACTCCCTCACCCCTTGCCCCTCTCCCGAAGGGAGAGGGGAATCCATTTTCTCCCCTCTCCCAGGGGGAGAGGGGATGGGGGTGAGGGTTACTCCCCTCTCCCAGGGGGAGAGGGGATGGGGGTGAGGGCAATCTCCCCTCTCCCCTTGTGGGAGCGGGGTTGGGGTTGAGGGTTGCTCCCCTCCACCTATGGGAGAGGGGTTGAGGGTGAGGGTGGCGTAAACGTCGGTCGAGCAATTTTCGTAACATAAGAACCATACGGCCGGGCAATCACTTCCTGCCCATCTTTCACTAGACTACCTTCATAAGGCTTCTCACCGGCCTGGGCGATCCAACCATCCAACTCGAATGGAATCTCCCCAGCAGCCGGGATCCACTCCCCATTATACTTGCGGGCGATATGAACGTGGGTACCGGTTGCGCGGCCGCCTTCGCAGGATGGTTGCCCGATTCGTTCCCCGGCCCTTAATCGCTCGCCAATCTGGACGCGCCCTTTTTCGGCTATATGCAAATAAAGCACTGCCCACCCGCTCTGCTCGAATCCGTCAGCAGGCTGGCCGGCGGGGTCATCCAGGTCTAAAACCACTGCCCCAAACTCCGAACGCACCACTACCCCATCTGCCACAGCGGTCACCCAGGCATCGGTTGGCACACACCCATGATCATACGTGGCAGGAGCAAAATCCAAGGCTGCCAGCGCTCCTTCTGTTTCCCAAACCACGTGCGGCCCGCTGGTGAAAGCCCACATCCGCCCAACTTCAAAGGGCAAAATGAAGGGTGGCTGACGCAACCCCTGCGGCAGCAGGGGCTCAATAGCGGCTGCCCTACGTTCAAAATCCCCAAACAAGCGCCGATGAGTTGCCAGCAGGCCCTCTTCGGGATTCAGGGCGCGGCGGGCTGTCTGCGAATCATAAAAGGCAACGAAATACAACACCGCCACGCTGCCGGCATTCCAGTTTGAAGCGAGTGAAATGACAGAACCATCTTGCAGGACGACCTCCGAAATCTGCTTTGCCTTCCAGCCATAGTATGCCGCGGATAGGCGGCTGGCTGCCCAACTCAATTGCCGAAACAAACCCTGGCGCCGGAAATCGGAGTTGCCGAGCAGCGTATCGACTTGTACTCCCTGGCGCAGGTCACCACTGACACACTCACAGTGCATCTCCAGTAAGGTGAGCAGCAGACGGGGATTGATCGAGTTCTCTAAAGCGACGCGTTGGAGGATGTCAGCAGCGCTAGTCCAGGCTGTGCTTTTCAGATATTCGCGATGTCCCTTAAGGAACCCTGAGGTCTGATTCAGGTAAGCCTGGACATCGAAATCCATTGCCGAAGGCGAGAAAACCACCTCACTATCGGGCAGGATAACCCAGGGTGATTTCGCAAAAGTTGGTGTTGGGCGCGAGGGCAAGGCTGTAGCGGTCAGAGAGGGCAGAAGCAACGGCGTACTCCCTGCAACCGAAGGCTCTGGGGAGAGAAGAGCTGTGGGGGTCTGGGAGGCTGCCGATCTGAGCGAGCCTGGATTTTGAGCGGCAACAGCTTGCCCCTGGCAGGCGCTGAGGGTCAGCAAAAGACCACTGCCCACAAAACCTAAAGCCAGGCGCAGGGAGACGAGCGCTTTATTGAAGATCGCCATCGCTGAGCATGATAAACGACTTGCGCGAGGCATTGGTGTTTGCCACCACCACCTGGTCGCCGCGCACTAAAAAACCTTTATAAGCTGCTTCACCTGCCACGGCGATCCAACCACTGAGGTTGAAGGGCACCGGGCCATCAGCAGCGATCCACTCGCCATTGAACTTGCGAGCGATGTGGACATGCGTACCGGTGGCAATGCCCCCCTCGCAGGAGGGATGACCCAAACGGTCGCCACGCGCCACCCAGGTTCCTACCGGAACACTGCTCTCCGAGGAGACGTGCAGGTAAATCAGCGCCCAGCCGGTCTGCTCCCGCCCATCGCCATCCAGGTCTAAAACCACCAACCCTCGCTCCGATCGCACGACCAGCCCGGAGGCCGAGGCGGTCACCCAGGCGTTCGAGACGACACAGCCTGGCTCAGAAGATGGAGGGGCAAAATCGAGGGCTGCATACGAACCATCTCGCTCCCAGGCGCCATGCGGGCCACCGGTAAAACTCCACACCTGGCCGGGTTCAAAGGGCAAACTGAGCGGCGGTTGCTCCAGACCTGGTGGATAAAGGGGTTCGACCAGGGCGGCGCGCGCCCAGGGGTCACCAAACATCTGGCGGTAAAAAGCGGGAAAACCGTTTTGCGGATCCACAGCTTTAAGCCAGCCCTGGCTGTCATAGAGTTGGGCAAAGTAATACAGAATGGCAACACTGCCGGCGTTGAGATCCGGGGCAAGGCGGGCTTTGTAGCGGTCTTTGACAAAGGTCAACTCGGTTAAACGTCCTTCCCGCCAGCCATAATAGCCAATAGAAAGTTGATTGACTGCCCAAACCAGTTGATGGAATAAAGCGGGTTGAAAGGGGTCGATGTATCCCATCGGATAACGCAATTTCTCTGCTTCTGTGGGATGACCGCTGACCCAGCCGCTCTGATATTCTAATAGGGCGAGCAGAAGGCGCGGGTTGATGGAGTTTTCGATGGCTACTCGCTGCAGCACCTGCGCGCCGCTAATGGTGCCCGTGCTTTTCATCCACTCCTCATAGGTGCGCAGTCTGCCCGAGGTTTGCGCTACATAGGCTTCAACGTCAAAATCGGTTGCTGAAGGGGAATAGACCAGTTCACTATCTGGTAAGATGCGCTCCGAAGTGGTCGTGTTTGCCAGGCGGCGGGGGATGATCAACAATTGGCCGGGCTGTAAGAGGGCTTTTTCAGGTAGCTGGTCGGGCGAGCTGATCTCGGCGGGTGAAACGCCAAAGCGCACCGCAACCGCCGGGAGGGTGTCACCCGCCTGGGCGTTATAGAGAATGGGCAGGCTTTCAACCGTCTCAGTTGGCAGATTGGTGATCGGTGTGGCGGTCGGCAAAAGTGGCCCAAATACGCCGCTGGTCTTTGCCTCCGGGGTCGAGGTGGAGGTGGGCAGCAGCGCGTAGGTGGGCGGCAAGGTGCCGGCGAAGATGGCCAGCTCTTGTGGCAGGGTAGGAGAAGCCTGCGGAGGGATAAAATATGGTGTGCTGAGACAGGCCAGATGACTCACCACCCCCAAACTGAGCAGCAAAACGATCCACTTGCGGAGATGTTGTTTGTTCATCGGCTGATCTGATTCTTCTCAGACCGGCCGGCATAGGCTTCGATTTCGACCCCATCCCGGCGCAGAAAGCCGTCATAAGCGACCCCCGTGCCCACCGAAACCCAACCATCCAGAACAAAAGGAATGTCCTGGTCGGCTGGAATCCATTCCCCATGATATTTGCGGGCAATATGAACGTGTGTCCCGCTGGAAAGCCCTCCCTCACAGGAAGGATGCCCGATGCGCTCCCCCGCTTTGAGGTAGACCCCGGCGCTAACCCGATCGCGGCTCTCGATATGCATATAAAGAATTGCCCAGCCGGTTTGTTCATAGCCATCGGCCGGCGAACTCTGCGGATCATCCACATCCTGGATCACCACTCCGTCGCCGACCCGCACAATTGGGCCATTTGCCATGGCAGCCACCCACTCGTCCGAAGGGATACAGCCGACCGCTTCGCGGTCAGGGGCAAAGTCCAGCGCCCCCCAGGCCGACCCGCTATCCCAGGCGCCATGGGGACCACCCGTAAAGACCCATTTTGCGCCGACTTCAAAAGGCAACTGCAGCGGGGGTTGATACAATCCTAGTGGCAATAACGGCTCAATGGCAAAGTCAAAGGGGTATCCAAACAAACGCTGATAGGTTGCAAACAACCCGTTTGCGGAGACAGCCGCCTGCCAGCGCTCGAAGGGTAAAAGTTGAGCGTAGAAATGTTGGACGGCGGCTGTGCCGGCGTTGAGGGTGGGAGCAATACGTAAGGTGGTGCCATCGACCAGATTCCACAACGCCAGGCCGTTGACTCGCCACAGATAATAGCCGCGATTGAGCTGATTGGCTGCCCAGGCAAGCTGGCGATAGAGACCTTTGCGATCCTCGTTTACCAGCCCGATTGGGTAGTTGCGCTGTTCTTTGCCGGGATTAGGGTTGCTCAACCAGCCGCTTTGATGTTCAAGGATGGCGAGGAGCAAACGCGGATTCACCGAATAGTCCTGGGCAACGCGCTGGACAATTTCAGCGGCGCTTTTCTTCTGGTCGTTGATTTCCTCGGAGTACCTGGCGATATAACCAGGCTGTTGAGCGATAAAAGCCATCAAGTCAAAGAAGATGGTCATGGGTCCATAAACTAGCTCGGAGTCGGGGATGATCTTGAACGCTGGTGAACTTCCCTGCGGGGTGGGTTGGGGGATCACCAGTTCCTGTCCGACCTCAAGGAGATTGGGATTGGACAATTGATTGGCTTCGACAAGCTGTTCCAGGGGCAGGTTATAGGCAAGGGCAATGCTGCCCAGCGTGTCGCCGGCTTTGACGATATAGCGTTCTTCTTCAACCCGCAAGGTGGGCAGCGGATGCGGAGCATCTGGGGTGGGCGTATAGATCGGCGCCCCTGGCATTCGAGTGGGAGGAAGGAACGAAAACGCAGTGGGTTTGGCCTCCGAACTTGATGCGTTCGGCGCTACCCAGCCTGGCTTGCTGGTTAAAACACTGCGCGCACAAGCCAGCCCGCTCAGGAAAATCATCCCAATCCACACCCAGGTGCTCAATCGATGAAAGCGTGAAGGCATCTTTCCTCTCTGCCCAAGATTTTACCCCATTATTGCGCTCAAACAGGAACAATCCGCAGAGCAATTGTGCCAGGAGCGGATCGGTTCGAGGCGGCACACTCAATTCTCACAGGCTTTGCAGCGTGGCAGCAAGAAGGTTTGAGACGCATCACCTGACGTAACCAGATGAGGCGTTTCGGAAGGGAGGAAACATTGGCAGACGTTTATCTAAAGTCGGAGCGAATGATCATTTGCTAGTACTTCTGCCATCGATCCATCGGTAGCATTTTCTTTTGAGTGAACGATGACAAAAGCCTTATTTGTTTAGAATGTGTGCGCTGATTTTTGGAAGAACTTCGTGGTATAGTTGGGCTATAGACAAAAAGGATAAACATGTCCAAAAAATATCTACTCTCAATCGCACTATCAATATTGGCAATCACAATTCTTTCAATTTTCTTTGAAGTGACTGGATTGATTTCATACGGCTTGATAGTCTTAAGTGTCTGGTTGGCAATAGCAATCATTGTGATTTGGTGCATTTTTTGGGTGCTATTGAAAACACATCTAATAAAGAGGCTGTTTCACCTGCTAAGCTCCTTGAAACTTTCACTCATCTTACTAATAACAGGATTTGCGGGTATTGCTTTTGAGAATATTTATGCATTACCTGCTGTTCCCTCGCCAGCGTTATCTATTAATGAACAGTTGAGCTATGTATATAAAACTGATCAAGGTGATAGACTGGCATTGCGTTTTATAAACCTAACCGAGCGAGATCAGGAACGTTTACAGCGCGTTATTGAGATTCTTGAAAAGAAGGAAACCCTATCTCCAGAAAATCTTTATCAGGCTGCTACAATACTTCAGCATGGAACAAAGAGCGAGCACTACGAACTTGCATATTCACTTGCAAAGCAATCAAATGAAATGGGGTATGAGAATGAATTATATAAAGCCGCTTATGATCGCTGGATGTTATCTTTAGGAAAACCACAAAAATATGGAACTCAATCCACAGCAACATTTACTCTCTTTGGCGTACAAATTGAGCAAAAATAATCCTTCATTTGTGACGTGCCTAACACAACGCGCAACGGCCGAGTGGGACTCAGCGGCATTTTCACGCTATTTGTCTATGCCCTAAGGGAATCCTGCTCTTGGAGTTTTGTCTCGTCCCGCCATTTCGCTACAACCAACTGTTGAAACAGTCGAAAAATAGCGCAAATCCATCTTGAAACCAGAAGGTTTCTACTGGCAGGGGAACCTAATGGCAAGTTACAAACCCAGCAACGCCAATCAACGGATCAAGCTGCCAACTAAACTGTGTGGATGTATAAATACAGGTTATGTGCTCTGGTGTACAATATCCGCAAGATCTACACCTTTTGGGCGTTATAATTGGCTAATGAGAGGCGAATAGTCCTCTCCGAGGCGGATGGAAGCCGTATACAGCGCTCTGATATCCAACTCCAAAATTAGTCCACGCTGCGAAAATGGATTTTTGGACAGGTTTGTTAGAATGCGATATAGAGAATGTGGCATGAATCTATCTGCAGAGAAAGGATTGAAAAATGCAGGCTTTTCGAACTGAGACGATTCTTTCCCAAGACGGGATTCTGACTGTGAAGGGTATTCCTTTCCGCGCCGGAGAGAAAGTTGAGATCATTATCCTTAAATTGCAACCGAACCCGGTGGGTAGCGAACGATACCCTTTGCGAAACAAACCGATACGTTATCTTGCGCCTTATGAAAGCGTTGCCGAAGAGGATTGGGATGCCATGAAATGATTGTGCTTGATACTCATACATGGATTTGGTGGGTACATGACCCCATTCAACTCACGGAAGCCCAAATCGAAACGATTACTTCCAACGAAACAGACCTGATCGGCATAAGTGCTATTTCTTGCTGGGAAGTGGCGAAATTTGTCGAGTACAAACGCTTGGAATTGCCATTACCATTGGAAGCGTGGTTTCAATTGGCATTGAGTTATCCAGGAGTACAAATTCTTGCGCTCACACCAGAAGTGGCTATCGAGTCAACCCACCTGCCACTTCCATTTCATCGCGACCCCGCAGACCAAATCATCGTGGCTACCGCAAGGCTTCATAGATGTCCGCTTGTTACATCCGATGAAAAAATATTAAGATATCGCTTCGTGGTGACCGTTGCATGAATTGGTTAAATGCCATACAGGATGCTATGCGCTATTGGTATGAATGCTTAATTGCATAACCTCCTAAGATATGGTTGGCAGCCCGAGGGAGTCTGGCCTATATCTTTCGGAATAACCCGGGTAGCATCGTCGAGTTTCACTTGTTCGACCACAATCTTGGACTCCTAACAAGACCTTGGTCAATCAGTACCCTGGTACCATGGGCTTTGCTCGCCGCGCTGTTTACTTATCGGTTCTCTGAAAAGCCATGGTTACCCCGAGTTGCTTCTGGAATGATCGCACATTTGCTGCTGGCAAGCCTGTTCTTGGGTTATTTAGACGAACTTCGGGGCTACTATGAAGTCTATGTTCCTGTTTTAGCTCTAATTGCGTATTCAGTCTGTGCGCTTGTGGGATATCAAATTGAGACAATCTCCCCAATCAATGCGTCCAGCATAGAGCGAATCCGTGCCACCACAGACGCAAACCGTTGAAACTATCGATAAAAGTGGCAGATCCATCCTATAAAAACCATGGGGTTTCTATTGGCAAGATACAAACCCTGCAACGATCATTAACGGAGTGGCAATGCGGGGACAGTTGTTTCACGTTATGCAGATGAGATAGCCTTATTGTTGATCCGCCTTTGGGATGGGCTATAATACAAGTGTGCCCAATCTGCGCTTGATAGGATGACGCTCAGCCACGATTCGCGACGCAGGTGAAGCGCAGGCCATTTATCAGTGCCATTAAACCGCTAATTGGCTCCAGGAGAAATAAGATGTCGACCAAACAAATTGATACAAAGGCAGCACAAGAACGTTTACCAGAGCTACTCTCTCAAGTTGCGACAGGAGTAGAGTGGGTTATCACGGATGGAATGACCCCAATTGCCCGCCTGATACCGATCTCTTCTCGCGTTGCCGGTCTGCATAAAGGAGCAATTTGGACCAGCCAGGATTTTGACGAACCGCTAGCGGAAGAATTCTGGATGGGCACCGAATGAAATACTTACTAGACACGCACACGTTCATCTGGTGGGATAGCGAACCAGCTAAACTTTCGCCTCAGGCACTGATGGTTTGTCAGGATCGCCGCAATGTTTTGTTGCTTAGTGTCGTCAGTGTCTGGGAAATGCAAGTCAAACTTCAGCTAGGCAAACTCAAGCTGACTTTGCCCTTGAAAGAGATCCTTGAAGCTCAGCAGCAAACCAACAACATCGAGATATTATCTGTCACACTGGCACATGTGCTAGCCTTGGAGAGCTTGCCTGTTCATCACAAAGACCCTTTTGACCGTCTACTGGTTGCCCAAGCGATTGTCGAAGAATCCGCGTTGGTAAGCGCAGATCCAAATATTGCCAAGTATGCTGTTCAAGTGGTTTGGTGATTTTATTCGTAAGCAGAGAAATAGCTGAAAGACAAAAGTTTTCGCCTGAACGCTGTGCTTACTGTACTTGACTTGCTGTTGTTGAAGCATGACCGTTGAGCGCACAGCACAAGGAAGAGGTACGATGAATATGACCTTAGTTACCTTATGGCCCGTATCCCTGGAAGCCCTTCAGGCGCTTGGGAAACAGTATTACCCGGAAATGGATCGGGTTGCGGCTGAATTGAGTTTGCCTGAATGGTATGGATGGCTATTGCCGGCTCTGGCATTTGAACCAGAACCCATCTCAGCCACAAAGCTCCGCCTCCGCTCTCCGTACACATCACCTCGCTTGTATTCGGAAATTAGCCCGCCGTGGATATTCGCGAGAGGAGTATCTTTCGGCGTTGGAAGACTTGATCGGATGCGGCTGGGTGGAAGAGAGAGAAGGGTATCAAATAATTGCGATGGGGAAAGTAATTCGCCAGACTGCCGAAGAGCTTACCGATCGGTACTTCTTCTCGCCTTGGTCTTGCTTGACTCAAGCAGAGCTTGAGACGCTACGAGACTTGTTAATCCGCCTTCGGGATGGGCTATCATAAGAAAACATACGCGCCCAATTGGTGGTTTTTCTCGACACCGTTTTGCTGGGCTTGCTTCTTAAGGCAAAAGGGAGACAAAATCCCCGCTCTCAGCGAGAGCGGGGTAGGATGGAAGGCTTGGGTTACTCCAGCACTAAGGTACGATGTCAAGGTGTCCCTGCCAGCGCAGCATCGGCTGTAGCCAGACCGGCACCCGTAGCGTCTGCACCCCAACAGATTTCCTTGCTAGTGCCGTAAGGGGTATAGAAGGTACAACTTCCAAAGCCAGCCGGTAAAAACTGGAAACCTCTCATAGGGTTTGGATGAGTTCCTTCCTTGTATCGGCTCTTATTTGGATTATAATTCAACCGATGTTGAAATATTTCTGCAATCCGTCTCAGTCTATTGACCTGGATCATCTGGTCATCTATCTGAAAGCCCTGGCAGATCCAAACCGCCTGCGGATTTTTAACCTTTTGATGGAAGGAAGCCAGTGCAATTGCGAACTGGGCGAGAATTTGGGCTTGCCGCCGAATTTGATCTCGCACCACCTTGCCCTCTTACGCCAGATCGGTTTGGTCACCGCCGAGCGACACCCAACCGATGCGCGCTGGATCATCTATTCGGTGAATCGGGAAGTGTTATCCGAGCTGAACGCTGCTCTGCAAACCCTGCTTGAACCAGGCCGCATTCAACCTCGCCAACCCCAATGTCGTCAGCGGGACGCAAGCCCAGATTCAACCAGACACTCTGCTTCAAGGAGATAAAGACATGACCCATCGTCGTAAAGTGCTCTTTCTCTGTACCGGCAACTCCTGTCGCTCGCAAATGGCAGAAGCCCTGGTCAATGCCAGATTGGGCAATACCTGGCAAGCCTTCAGCGCCGGCACGAAACCGGCCGGCTATGTTCATCCCAAAGCTCTGGCAGCTTTGGCAGAGATCGGCATTCAGCATCAAGGCACTTCAAAACATGTGGATGAATTTCGCCAACAAGAGTTCGATGTGGTGATCACCGTGTGCGATTCGGCTGCCGAGGAATGTCCCCTCTGGTTGGGCAAGGGAAAACGCCTCCATTACAGTTTTCCCGATCCAGCCAAAAGCGATGATTGGGAGGAGTTTCGCCGCGTTCGCGATGCCATCGAACGGCAGATCATTCCCATATTGAACGATTTTCCCAACTTGTAAATAGCAATCAGGATTGAAAACCCAGGGAGAAAAAATGGAAATTGAATTGCTTTACTTCGAGGGATGTCCTGCTTGGGAAGAAGCTCTGGCAAATCTACAGACCGCCCTTGCCCAAGAGAAAGTCACCGCCCAAATCCAGCTTATTTGCGTGAAAGATCATGAACAGTCCGAACAGCTCAAATTTTTGGGGTCGCCGTCTTTTCGGGTCAACGGCATTGATTTATGGCCGGAAGAACGTCAGCACTATAACCTCAGTTGCCGAGTCTATGTTACCCCGTAAGGCATGAAAGGAGCGCCAACCGTAGAGATGTTTCGCCAAGCTTTGCGGGGTTTCCTAAAGTTTGCACATGGATCATCCAACCAAATCTAATCGCTTTCAGGAGGTAAAAAAATGACGGACACTGTTACTATGCTCACTGCTCCAACCAACGTCACGCGTCGTCTTTCGTTCCTTGACCGCTATTTGACTCTGTGGATCTTCCTCGCCATGGCAATCGGCGTGGGAATCGGCTTCGTTTTTCCCGATAGCGTTCAGCGCTTCAACGAGGCTGTTTCGATTGGAACAACCAATATCCCCATTGCCATTGGTCTGATCCTGATGATGTACCCACCTCTGGCAAAAGTGCATTATGAGGAATTGGGCGATGTCTTTCGCAACTGGAAGATTTTGGGGCTTTCGTTGCTCCAAAACTGGGTCGTTGGCCCGATTATCATGTTCTTCCTCGCCATGCTCTTTCTACGCAACTACCCCGAATATGCCACCGGCTTAATCCTGATTGGATTAGCGCGTTGTATTGCCATGGTGATTGTTTGGAATGAGCTGGCAAAGGGCGATAGTGAATATGCAGCCGGTTTAGTGGCTTTCAACAGCATTTTTCAGGTGCTGTTCTATAGTGTCTATGCCTATGTGTTTATCACCCTCTTGCCACCCTTCTTTGGGATGCAAGGCCGCCTGGTCGAAATCACCATCGGCGAAATTGCCCAAAGCGTGTTCATCTACCTGGGCATTCCCTTCATTGCCGGTTTCCTGACCCGCTTTTTCCTCGTCCGCCTGAAGGGGAAAGAATGGTACCATAAAACCTTTGTCCCGAAGATCAGCCCGTTAACCCTGATCGCCCTGCTCTTCACCATTATCGTCATGTTCTCGCTCAAGGGAGATTTGATCGTTCAGCTCCCCCTGGATGTGGTGCGGATTGCCATTCCGCTCTTACTGTACTTTGTGCTGATGTTCCTGGTGTCTTTCTTTATGGGCAAAGCTATCGGAGCAGATTATTCCAAGACAACCACCCTGGCCTTTACGGCGGCCAGCAATAACTTTGAACTGGCGATCGCCGTGGCAGTGGCGGTCTTTGGCATTGCCTCGGGTCAGGCGTTTGCAGCGGTGATCGGGCCGCTGATTGAGGTGCCGGTGATGATCGCCCTGGTGAACGTTGCTTTTGCCTTTCAAAAGCGGCTTTACAAAGGGGCGATCAGCGCGGCGCCTGAAATGGAAGCTGCGGCTGCGGAAGCCTGCCCGCCGGCCGAGATTTTGACCAAAAAGTAGGAGATGTTTGCCAGGGCACTCTTCCCGACCGATTTTTCTGCGTATGCTGATGCCGTTCTAGCCTGTCTTCCCGACTTAAAAGGGATCGGTCTGCAAGAAGTTGTCCTGCTCAGCGTCATCCGACCCAGCGATGTTCCACTGCCAGAGACGCTTAATCGCCAGAGTTTAGCGTACTGGCAATGGTATCTCGGTGAAAAAATGAATATTGCCCGAATGGCACTGGAAGGAAAAGGGTTACGGGCATACTCCCGTATCGAATACGGGAACGTAGTTGAAACGATCTTAAGGGTTGCCGAGGAGGAGCGCGTTGAGTGGCTCATCCTCGGCGCCCAAGGTGCTACAGCCGCCCAGGAAATCTTGCTCGGTAGCACAGCATACGAGGTTCTGCGCCGCTCCCGTTTACCGGTTTTGCTGCTTAAATTCGAGATCATTCGAGAATTTGGTCACTTGCGTTGTCAGCAGGTTTGTCAGCATCTATTCGAGCGAGTCTTGCATCCCACCGACTTCTCTGAGTGTGCTGCTGCAGCTTTTCAGGTGGTCAAGCGGCTAAAGGCAACCGGCACCAAACAAGTTCTCCTCATTCATGTACAGGATACCCGGGTGATGAAAAAACGCTCTGCTGAGCAATTAGCTACTTTTGATCAACATGATAGACAACGACTGGAAGCCATGAGAAAAACTTTGTCTCTTTATGGCTTAGCGGTTGAAACACGATTGATGCATGGGTTGCCGCGGCGCGAAATTCTTCGCGCCGCTGATGAACTTAACGCCACTTTGATTGTCTTAGGAGCGCAAGGAATCAATGCCATGCGCGAATTAATTAGCGGCAGCACATTCGAATCCGTTATTCGTTACAGCCGCATACCGGTGCTGGTGATCCGCTAAGAAACGCCGTGAAGTCCATCCATGAACAGTACAGTAAAACGATGGATAACCTCTAACATTGCCTGGCTTTTACACCTAGCGGCCTTATTGCCGGGTCTTCTCTTGCTCAGCGATTGGCTGAGTGGCAACCTTTCGGTCAATCCGGTTCAGGAAGCCATTCAACGCAGCGGGCGGATTGCCATCAGCTTGCTGATTGCTACCCTGGCCGTGCGCCCGCTTTCCCATTGGCTGAGGTGGAAGGCATTGCTTGCCCGGCGGCGCACGCTGGGATTATACACGTTTGCGTATGCGCTCCTGCACGTCACTCTATTTACGGTTGTTGACTATCGATTTGCCCTTGCCTTCATCTTGCAGGAGTTCGTTGAGAAACCGTATCTGTGGTTCGGGGTCAGCGCCTTTGTGATCTTGCTGCCTCTGGCGATTACCTCCTTTCGCTACTGGATGCGCAAGCTGGGCAAGAACTGGAAACGTCTTCACCGCTTGATTTATCTCGCCGCTGTCCTGGCTGTGCTTCATTACGGTTGGGCGGTCAAGGGAGATTTTCTCACCTTGCGCGGCGAGGTTTTGCGTCCCTGGCTGTATGCGCTTGGGATTGCCTTCCTGCTCGTCTGGCGGTTATGGGGTGTCCTTCAACAGCAGCGCAAACATTACCACTCAATCTCTTGAGCGGTCTATCCTGCAAGCTGGGTGAATTGCTAACGGTCAAAATAGATGCTTTTGCCGCTCACCGAGAGGGGGATGCCCATCACAAAATCCCAATCAACCACTCCACTTGCCCGCGCAACCGCCCCAATGCGGTACATGATGCGATTGTCCACGTTGAACAGGCTGGCCGTTTTGACTGCTGAACCCAGGGCAATCCCCATATCTAACAGGCGATAGGCGCAGATCGGCCCTTTGAATTCCTCTTCAGCAGGCGTTGCCTCTTCCAGCTCGGTGCAGGTGGCAAAGCCGCAGGCGCTGCAATTCAGGCCGGCTGTCCTGGCATCTTTTAACCCGATCAGCACCACCGCCTGGGAATTGAGAACGTTCCGACCATCGCGGTCGAAATTGGATCGATGGTGTTCTTCGCCATAGGCGATCATCTTTTCGCCCAGGCGGCGCACCTCTTCTCCGAACAGGCTTTTCACCTGAACAAAGTTCTCTCCCTTCGTCTTAGGCGCGGTTATGGCAGCCATTTCCATCATTTGGGCAACCATTTCTATTCCTTGCATAGGACCTCCGATAATCAAATAGATTTGCTGTAATTCCCTACCAATAGGCTTTGTTCGGCAGGGTAGAGACCGTCCCCGAAGTAACGAATGGAAGCGCTATTCGTGCATTCGTGTAAGTTTCGTGGACGGTTTTCTTCGTAGTCAATGCGTGGACGGTGTTCTCAGCAAATTATCAACCCGACTTATGATGGTAGGTTGTTGCTAGATTTGTCATACTTCCCTACCACAGGCTCTGTTTGGCAAGTTAAACCGTTCAAATATAATGCCCGCATAGCGCTGTGTTCTGCCGCCGATTCAAGGGGATTCAGGCAGAGCTTCATGCGCCATGGCGATCCGTTTGCCAATCGGAGGGTGATCATAGAACAACCACTCCACCCACGGCTCCGGGTCAGCCTCAGCCAGGTTCTGGTCGGCGAGGCGGGCAAGGGCAGCCGCATATACAGCCGGTTTGCCGGTCACCTGGATGGCATATTGATCGGCAAGTCGTTCGCGCCAGCGCGAAAAGGCATTCACCAGCGGCAGAACCAGCAATTGGAAGGCGCCAAAAGCCAGCAGAAAGAGCGGCAGGGTGCCCACCTCTCCCACCGCCGCAAAGCCAAAATAGGGCACACCCCAGGCCATCACCAGCGAAACCAGAAACATTCCAGCCACAGTCAGGATGGCAGAGACTGCCATTAGGAGCGGAATGTCCTTGTGAACATGGTGAGCCAGTTCATGCGCCAGGACGGTTTCGATTTCATCCGCCGAAAATTCTCGCAGCAGGGTATCCCCCAAAATGATGCGCCGCGTTCGCCCCAGGCCGGCCAAAGCCGCATTGGCCGCTTTGGTGCGGCGGCTCATATCCATTTCATAGACCCCTTCCACGCGCGTCCCAGCTCGTTGCCCAAGTTGTTTGAGCCGTTCGACCAGGTCGGCATATTCATCCCCTAACGGTTTGAATTTATTGAAGATCGGGAAGAGTACCACCGGCGCCAGATAGCCGAGCAGGACATTGAAAACCAAGAGGAAAAGGGTTGCCCAAATCCACCAGCTCTGCGGAGAAGCGCGCAAAACGGCGTAAATGACCTCCAAAACCAGCAGACCCAACAACCCTCCGACAGCCAGTCCCTTAATCTGATCGAGGATCCAGCCGCGCCAGGTTTGGGTTGAAAGCTCAAACCGATGGGGCAGATGATAGCTTTCAATCCAACTGAGCGGCAGATTGATCAGGTAAAGGATGCCGCCAAAAGCAAGCAAATAGAGGGGAACTTGTAGCCAGGGATTGGGGGTCAGGCTTTGCACGGTTAAGTTCCATTGCTTCGACCAGCCGAACCATAACCAGGCAAGGCAATAGCCGCCGCTGAGCGCCAGGTTGACCAGCATCCAGCGCCGGTTGAGGCGTGCGTATTGGCGGGCTTTTTCTTGACGTTCGGGATCTGGAGTTGCGTTTTCCATACTGAACATTTTACCTCAAAGTGACGGTATACTATAGGCATGCAAAAGGTGTGCTGGGTCGTTCAAAGCGGCCTGATCCCCTACCAACAGGCCTGGGAATGGCAGAAAGTCCTGGCTGAGCGGGTTGCTCAAGGGGCGCTACCACCCGTCCTGTGGCTCCTCGAGCATCCCCACACCTACACCATCGGCCGAAGGGGTTCAGAAGACCATATCCTTTGGGATGAGGAAGCGCTAGTCCGGCGCCAAATCGCCGTGCACCGGGTTGACCGCGGCGGAGACGTCACGTATCACGGACCCGGTCAACTGGTGGGCTATCCGATTTTCCCGCTTGCCCGGCTTGGACTCTCTGCCCAGGCTACCAATGGGGGTGAGATAAAACCGGATGTCTTGTCCTTTGTGGAAAAACTTGAGCAAATTCTCGTCGCAGTCCTGCGAGAATTCGGCATTCGGGCGTCTGCGCGAGCTGGCATGCGCGGCGTGTGGGTACCCATGGCTGATAAAGAACTTTCTCAACCGCAGGAGTGGCGAAAGATTGCCTCCATCGGGGTTAAGCTCACTGCGCAGGGGGTCACAATGCACGGTTTTGCTCTCAACATCAACCCGCAGATGGAATTCTGGGAAGGCATCGTTCCCTGTGGGATTCACGGTTGTCGCATGACCAGTATGGCTGAAATCCTCAATCCGCTGCCGCCGAAAGCCCATCTCAGCCGCGCTTTGCTCGGGCAGTTTGAACGCATTTTTCAGCTTTCGATGATCGAGGTGGCTCAACTTCCATTTGACACATCGTTAGAATCGCACTACACTATACCGTGAGGAGGATGATGATGTCATCAATGCCCTTTCAGTTGGTGATGCGCGCCGGACCGCAACCGGGTTCGGTGTTTCCATTGCAAAAAAGCGAAATCTACATCGGGCGCGATCCATCCAACGACCTTGTGATCGGCGATGCAGAAGTCTCCCGCAAACATGCTCGATTGATCTGGCAATCTGGAGGGTACATTCTCGAAGACCTTGGCTCGACCAATGGCACCTATCTCAACGGGCAACGGTTGCTTGGGCCGCATGTGATGCGCCCTGGCGAAGTGATCCAGTTAGGGGAAAATGTTACCCTGGTCTTTGAGGCTTTATACGACCCGAATGCCACTCGTCTCTCGCCGGCCGTGGCTGCCTATCAACCGCCCACCCCTCCCTATCCCAGCCAGGCTGTCCCACCCCCTACCTCTGCCGAGCCGTTGTACGCGATGCCGGCTTATCCCTTGCGGGAAGAAGCGCCTCAGGAACTGGAACCCCCAAAAAAGACCCTGCCTTTGTGGATCTTCGCCGGCTGTGGCTGTTTGCTGATTTTGCTGTGTTTGCTGGTGGGACTGATCGCCTTTGACACATTGAATTTATATTGCGTTGGACCTTTCCGCTTACTGAGCCCCTTGTATCAAATCCTCACCGGCGGCACTTGTCCCTGATACGATTTGCCAGCCATCGTTTTGGCGTTCCAGAATTAACTGCTTGAGGGTTGGCGTTCCCTGCGTCGCCAGGACTTCGGCCTGGTTGTGCGAAAGCGTCCACACCTGGGGCTCATAACCGGCTGCCAGCAGAGCTTGGACAACCTCCTGGGCAGTTTGGACTAGAGGCTGGCCGGAAAATGGGTTTGGGTGTTTCGCCCGTATCCGATCTAAGACGATTGCAACCTCGCCGAGGATTCTTTCTGCATGGTAGTAGTCGCCAGCCCGTCTGGCGCGTCCAGCTTCATTCAAAAGCAGTTCCAGGACAAGGTTTTCTTCCCGGCGAGGATGGCGAACGTAGTCAGCGACAATGCCTTTTTGACGCATTTGCCCGGCATCTAGCATCCAGGCGGTTCGATAATAGGCGGAAGGATCGAGGAGTTGTTGATAGGCGCGCAGGGTTTCGTAATACATCTCCAGGGTCTGGATATCCAGGGTGTAGAGGCGGTTTTGTGGGGTGGTTTTCAATTCGGCTAAAAAGTCCTCCTCCAGTTCCTGGAGGGAAATTCCCAACTCGGATTGGAGGGCGCGTTGGATCGCTTGGGCGTGAGTCTCACCCT
>DAOTZA010000005.1:0-17492 GCA_034434515.1 Anaerolineales bacterium
GCCGGCATTCAAAACGCTTTAAACACCCAAAGCTATGTGATGACCAACACGACCCTTCTGCGCGAAAATCTTGCAACCCTACCCGAAACATTAAAATTCCTCTCCGATCTTGGCGTAACCACAGTTGGTCTAAACGCCTTAATTTATTCCGGCCGGGGTCGTTCGGTTGGTCATCCTTTGTCGGAAAGCGAGCTATTTCCCTTATTGAGGTTTGCCCAAGAATTCGTTGAACATAGCTCTCAAAGGTTAATCTGGTACACACCTACCCATTATTGCCACCTTGACCCAACATCACTCAATCTGGGGGTTAAAGGCTGCACGGCTGCTCTGTACAATATGTGCATTGAACCCAATGGAGAGGTTTTGCCCTGTCAGTCTTATTATCAATCACTTGGCAACTTCCTCACCGATGATTGGGAATCGATCTGGAACCATCCCCTGGCTGAAGGACTGCGCAAGCGCAAGTATATCTCTGAGCAATGTGAGGCTTGCCTTATCGTCTCTCAATGTGGTGGTGGTTGCCCGCTCGCCCCAGCTCAAATTGCCAGGCAAACAATGCTAAGGATGGAAGCATGAAAACCAAATTTCTTTCCCTATTCGATATCTTTAAAGCTCCAAAGCCTGTTCCACCCGGTGTATATTCCTACCAATCCCCTGTAGACGCGCCAGCACCCCAAAAATATTTCTTGAGGGTTGAGCCCAATGGCTCATCTACGCTTGTGGTCAACGCCTCGTTAATTCTCCATCTCAATCCGGTGGCAACCGAGTTTGCCTATGCTTTTCTCAAGCAAATTGATGAAGATCAAATGATTTGCAACGTATTAAGAAAGTACCGCATTGACGAGGAAACGCTTCGGCATGATTATGCATCTTTTCTTGAAAAACTCAATTCAGTCATGCAAACAGAGGACCTGGATCCAATTGAATTTTTTGGCTTTGAGCGAGCTACGGAAAGAGATTTGAAGAATCTTTCCGCTCCGTTTCGCCTGGATTGTGCCTTGACCTATCGTTTACCCGAAGACACCTCACTCATCTATACACCTGTCGAGCGGGTTAAGCAAGAATTGTCTACCGAAGCGTGGATTTCCATCCTGGACAAAGCCTGGGAGGCAGGAATCCTACATATCATATTTACCGGCGGCGAACCCACCCTACGCTCAGATTTACTTGACTTGATTCATCATGCACAACAAAATGGACAGGTTTGCGGACTCATCACCGATGGACATATTTTCGACGACATCCGCACCTTAGATAACTTTCTCAACGTCGGGTTAGACCACCTGATGCTTCTCTTAGAACCCCAAAATCGAGAAAGCTGGCAATTAATTGAAAAGATTACCCCACTGGACATTTTTACTACAGTTCACCTAACTATACATGCTGAAAACGTCCCGTACATCGCCAACAACATCGCTCGCTTGGCATCTATAGGAATCAACGCCTTATCCTTGAGTGCCATTTCAACCGAATTTATCCCTCAACTAAACCAGGCTGCAGAACTAGCCGCCTATCATGGGATTAAACTGGTTTGGGATTTACCGGTACCATACTCAAAGTTTAACCCTGTACGCCTAGAAGTCATCGACGAGGATCGCTGGGAAGGATCGGGCAGAACCTGGCTGTATGTTGAGCCAGATGGGGATGTCCTGCCAAGTCAGGGCATCCCATTTGCACTTGGCAACCTGATTACTCAAGAATGGGAAGAGATCTGGAAGAACTGTCAAAACTATGTCGAGAACAAAGCCCATCTCGGAGTTGCATAGCCAATATGTGTTTCAGTCTCTCTGGACAGAGCCAACGCGGAACTATCTTTTAAATTTGGCTGGAGCACAATCGAATAGCCGCATCCTAGAAGTTGGATGTGGGACTGGGGTAATCCTGGAAGACGTCCGAAGAAAATATAACCTCACCAGTTTTGGAATCGATCTCGAATTTTCTTGTCTCCTCTTTGCCCAGAATGAACAATGCAGCGAGCGGCTAGCGCTTGCCGACGTCCAACATTTGCCTTTCCCCAATCAATCTTTCGACATTACTTTTTGTCATTACTTTCTTCTTTGGGTTCATGATAAAAACCGCACCCTTCAAGAGATGATTCGGGTTACCCGCCTTGGCGGCGCCGTCATCGCCTTTGCTGAACCTGACCACCGGGCGCGCATCGATTATCCAGCAAATTTAGAAGAGATTGGTCGCCTACAAAACTTGAGCTTGATTAATCAGGGTGCTGACATCGCTGCCGGCCGCAAACTGGCTCAATTATTCAACGCCAATGGGCTATCCAATGTCCTGGTCGGGATTTATGGCAATGAGTTTAAGGTCGAAAATGCCCTCGAGGCGCATAATTTTGAGTGGAATTACCTCAGGGATGATCTGAGTATCTGGTTGGACGCTGAACAAATTTCAAACCTGATCGAGCTTGATCGCCAGGCCCGCATCAACTACCAACGGATTCTCTACATTCCCACTTTTTGGGCGATAGGCTGGGTCAGTAACGTTTCTTGAGGGCTAAATATCCTTTGGGATGCCAATTTGAATTATCCCGTTTTCCACACGCACCGGATAGGCTGGAATGTCCTGAACGGCGGGCAGGGTTAGTGCTTTGCCACTCTTCAAATCAAATTGAGCCCCATGGCGCGGGCAAATGATGGTCAATCCATCCAAATCACCCTCTCCCAATGGACCATCGTCATGGGAGCACAGATCCGCAACCGCGAAATATTCTCCGGCAATATTGAAAATTACAATCGATTGATGGGCAATTTCAACGAAAGCTCTCTCTCCGTTTTGCAATTCTTCCTGTGGAAAAACATCATAAAATTGACAAATAGCTGGATCACTGGTGCGGTAGTTGAACATAGCTAGTCCTCCACAAGATCATCCGTTGCTTCACCCAACCCGTAAACGCCTGCTTTCAGAACCTTAAGAGATAACAAAGCACACTTAAGGCGCACAGGTCCAAGTTCAATGCCCAGCATATCGAGGATATTCTGCTTAGATAGCTTTTTCACCTCATCCAGGTGCATACCATGAATTTTTTCCATCAATAAATCCGCTGAAGCTTGTGAAATGGCACAACCTTTACCATCAAAAAGCGCCTCGCGGACGATTCCATCTTCTCCAACCCGCAAGTCAATGTGGATATGATCGCCACATAAGGGATTATCATCTTCAAAACTGATGTCGGCAGGGTTCAATGTCCCCCGATATTGTGGATTTTTATATCGATCGATGATTAATTCCCGATAGAAATCATCCATGAGTTAAACTCCAAAGACATCCTTGACTCGATAAATAGCATTAACGAGAAGGTCGATCTCTTCAAAGGTGTTATATAAATAAAAACTGGCTCGCGCAGTTGCTGGAATCTGAAACTTTTCATGTAATGGCATAGCGCAGTGATGCCCAGCCCGAATAGCAACCCCATACTGATCGAGTATTTGCGATATATCATGCGCATGAACCCCATCCATAACAAAAGAGACTACTCCCCCTTTCTTATCTGCGCCGGGTCCAAAAATTCGCAAATTGGGTATCTCCACCAGCCGTTCTAATGCGTAGCTCACCAACGCATGTTCATGTTGGGCGATTAAATCCATGCCAATTCCGTTCAAATAGTCAATTGCCGCTCCCAATCCAATCGCTTCGGCAATCGCTGGCGTTCCCGCTTCAAATTTATAGGGTAACTCATTAGGCTTAAAAGAACCCAAAGTAACTCGCTTGATCATATCCCCGCCACCCAAAAAAGGCGGCATCTGCTCCAGGTGCTCTTTCTTTCCATACAAAACCCCAATGCCGGTTGGCCCACACATTTTATGGCCAGAGAAAGCCAAAAAATCTACATCAAGGTCCTGGACATCAACCCGAAAATGAGGCACCGATTGAGCTCCATCCAGCAGGGTGATTGCTCCAGCTTGATGAGCTTTGGAAATCATCTCTTTTGCCGGGTTGATTGTTCCAACCACATTCGACATATGCGTAAAAGCCAAAAGTCTTGGCTTCAACGCCAGTTTGCGCTCAAAATCGACCTCGTCCAACAGCCCTTCTTCAGTAACTGCCACATATTCCAATCGCAAACCAAGGCGTTCAGCCAGAAGATACCAGGGAACCAAATTTGAATGGTGCTCCATTTCGGTTAGCAAAATCAGATCCCCTGGCTTAAGCTGGCTCAGTCCCCACGAATAGGCAACCAGGTTAATCGCCTCGGTCGTATTGCGCGTAAAAATTACCTGGCGGCTAGAAGGCGCGTTGATGAAACGACGCACCTTTTCTCTGGCTTCCTCGTATCCAGCCGTTGCTTCCTCTGCCAGGACATGAATTCCGCGATGAATGTTGGCATTATAATGCCGATAGTAACGATCCATCGCTTCAATGACAACCCGCGGTTTTTGGCTGGTTGCCGTTGAGTCTAAATAGACAAGTGAGACGCCAGGTCGTACCTGGCGTCCTAACACTGGAAAATCTTCTCGAATTTTCTTTACATCTAACGCAGTCGTAAGAGTATGATTTACCATAGTTTATCCACTCGCTTTGACACGTTTCCGTTTACGCGGCAAACGGATGTTATGTGAGTCTTTAGGACACCATAAAACACGGTCGGGTACCATCCATCCGTCGGTGAGATAAACATTTTGCTGAAATTGTACGGCAACCATTTTCGGATCAACCTGCACAACCGTGCCCAAAAGCCAATCTCGTACTCGATTGCCATTACGCTCATGGTCACAAAAAACCTCGACCATGGTACCAACTTCAAAAATCTCGTCCGAGTCCGGTGCTTTGGTAAAGTGTAGCTCAGCCAACTGACACCTCCCATCAATAATCTCAGTTGTTAAGGAACAGAGTCCTGATTTTCTTGATAAAGAATTCAAACTTATATTTTACCCGATTTTTTGTTTAATGGCGGTTCGGAATCGTTGGCGAACACCACCGTAGGGGACTCGCTCCATAATTGGTTCGAAGAAGCCTTCCACAATCAGACGAATGGCTTCCTTGCGGGGGATGCCTCGGCTAAGCAGATAAAACAACTGTTCCTCATCGACCTTCCCAACGGTAGCGCCGTGAGTACAGCGAACGTCATCTGCCATGATTTCCAGGCCGGGAATTGAGTCGGCGCGGGCTTGGGAACTTAGGGTTAGGTTGCGGTTTGCCTGATAGCCATCCGTTTTCTGCGCCCCAGGTGCAACATAGATCATGCCCTGCCAGACGGAACGACTACGGTCTTGTAAAGCGCCCTTGAAAAGTAGATCGCTGGTCGTATGTGGTGCAAAGTGATTTTGTTGAGTATCATGGTCGAGATGCTGGTTACCATTTGTGAAATAGAAACCAGACATCTTTCCGGTCGCGCCTTCACCAACCAAATCGATCTCCATAAAGGTTTTCGTCAATTGACTTCCAACCGAGCCGAAAATCCAATCCAAAGTTCCATCGCGATCCACTCTCGCTCGTTCATGGGTAAAATTGTACACATCTCTGCCCCAGGACTGCATTTCCACGAAGGTCAGATGAGAGCCTTTTCCAACATGGATTTCGACAATCCCGGCATGGAAACTTTGTCCCTCGCTCTGATCAGGAGAGGCAACTTCGTGAACAAAAGTCAACTCGGCATCATCATCCACCCAAATCAGCAAACGGGTAAAACGAGCCAGACGAACGCCAGGTGACCAAATGACACTGTGTAGAGGTTCTCTCAAGCGCACCCCTCGCGGAACGTAAACAATCACGCCATCTTCAGCAAAAGCAGTTGCCAGAGCCGCAAACTTGCCCTCCTCTGGACGGACGATTTGCCCTATTGTGTTTGCTAGAAAATCAGCATGATCTCGTTGTGCTGTGCGCAGGTCTTCAAAAAGGATACCTTGCTTCCGCCATTCATCGCTTACCTGATCGGTCGTCTGGTAGGTTGGCACAAGAATGATCTGTCCACCATGTTTTTTCCCAATCAGAGGACGCAATAAGTTGCGCGGTGGTCGCAAATTTCGTTTGGGTAAGTCTGCTCGCAAGGTCAGTTCCGAAGCCCGTAAGCCACGCAGATCCGTCCTGCGCCAGGCTTCGTCGTTGGTCGAAGGCATCGGAATTGTCTGAAACAAATTCCAAGCCTTCAGACGATATTCGCGAAGGAATCCCGGCAAATCACTTCTGCCATCAAAACCCGGCAAGTCATTTTCGGTAAATGGAAAGCGGTGTCGTTCGATTTCTGATTCACGTGTTTTGCGAGTTACAATCACCGGTGTTGCCATAGCTTATCCTATTGATCCTTCCATTTGCAATTGAATTAATCGATTCATTTCGATCGCATACTCCATGGGTAATTCTTTTACCAATGGCTCAATAAAGCCAGAAACCACCATCGAAGTCGCTTCATCCTCGCTCAAGCCACGGCTCATCAGGTAGAAGAGTTGCTCCTCACCTACTTTGGAGACCGTCGCTTCATGCCCAATGGTTACATCTTCCTCATCGATTTCGATGTAAGGATAGGTGTCTGACCGCGAGGTTTCATCCAGCAAAAGAGCATCACAGACAACGTTCGATTTAACTCCCTTTGCCCCTTTATAAACCTTGAGCAAACCACGATAGGAGGAACGCCCACCGCTCTTACTGATGGATTTTGAGACAATTTTGCTGCTGGTGTTTGGCGCAAAGTGAATCACCTTTCCACCAGCGTCTTGATGTTGTCCCTTTCCTGCAAAAGCCATGGATAAGATTTCACCATGTGCGCCTGGTTCTTTCAGGTAGCAAGAGGGATACTTCATCGTAATTTTCGAGCCAAGATTTGCATCCACCCATTCCATCGTGGCATCTTCATACACCAAGGCACGTTGGGTCACCAGGTTATAAACATTGGACGACCAGTTTTGAATGGTAGTATAACGAACCCGCGCCCCTCGCTTGACCACAATTTCAATTACGCCACTGTGAAAAGAGTCGGTCGTATAAATCGGCGCGGTACATCCTTCAACATAGTGAACCTGTGCTCCCTCATCGGCAATGATCAACGTCCGTTCAAATTGTCCAATGTTGGCAACGTTCAGGCGAAAATAGGCTTGTAAAGGCAAATCGACCTTAACTCCTTTGGGAATATAGATAAATGAGCCACCCGACCACACAGCACTGTTGAGGGCTGCAAATTTGTTATCCTCAATCGGGATCACCGTTGCGAAGTACTCACGGAACAAATCAGGGTGCTTTTTTAAGCCGTCCTCAATTGAAAGAAAGATGACACCCTGCTTTTCAAGATGCTCTTGAATGCTGTGGTAAACCATTTCGGACTCGTATTGAGCGCCAACACCGGCAAGGAATTTGCGCTCTGCTTCAGGGATACCCAGTTTCTCAAAGGTATTCTTAATTGTGTCCGGCACTTCATCCCAAGACCGTCCCTGAGCCTCGGCTGGTTTGACATAATAGTAAATATCATCCAGATTCAATTTGGAAAGGTCAGCTCCCCAGGTAGGCATCGGGCGCTTGAGAAAATGATCTAAAGCCTTTAAGCGGAATTCCAGCATCCACTGAGGCTCTTCTTTCATGTAGGAAATTTGCTCAACCACTTCCCGGTCAAGCCCTTTGCGACTTTTAAACACGTAGGTCTCCGGATCACGGAAACCATACCGATATTCACCCAGTCCTTCTAAAATTGCTGCATCGCTAGCCATCACACACCTCCAAAAACACCACCAATTAACGAACTACAACCTCTGCTTTGTTTTTCAACCAATCATAACCATGCTCTTCTAAATGCAAAGCCAATTCAGGCCCGCCCGATTCAACAATTCGGCCGTCTAACATGATGTGGACAAAATCCGGCTTAATGTAATTGAGAATGCGCTGATAGTGCGTAATCACCAGAACGCCCAGGTCAGGGCCGCGCAGCGTGTTCACGCCTTCAGCCACGACGCGCAAAGCATCGATATCTAATCCAGAATCTGTCTCGTCCATGATCGCAATCTCTGGTCGCAGCATTGCCATTTGTAATACTTCGGCGCGCTTTTTCTCGCCACCGGAGAAACCATCGTTAAGGTAACGACCGGCAAAGGAGTGATCCATCTTCAGGGTATCCATCACCTGTTTTAACTGCTTGCGAAATTCCGGGATCGGGATACCTTTATCTTCCGAATTTTCCGCTTTTCTACGAGCATTAATTGCTGCTCTCAAAAAGTTTGCCACCGACACTCCCGGAATGGCAACCGGGTATTGGAAAGCCAGGAAAAGACCCAAATGAGCGCGCTGGTCAGCTTCTAGCTCGAGGATATTTTGTCCCTTGAACCAGGCTTCTCCCTGAGTCACCTCATAATTTGGATGTCCCATCAAGGTGTAAGCCAGGGTTGATTTACCGGTGCCGTTTGGCCCCATCAAAGCGTGCACTTCACCCTGCCGCACGGTTAAGTTGACCCCTTTTAAGATTTCGCGATCATTGACGCTAACATGCAAATCCACAATTTGCAATTCCGACATAAAGGTTCCTCCTTGAGTGATTTCTCATTTGTTTGCTTCTCAGATCTCCAGCAATCAAATAGAGTTTTGCTATCTGATTTTGCGCAATTATAGCCTGAAGATCAAAATCTGTCAATAATTTTTACGATAAAAATCTTAATATTGACAAATATCTTAGGATATGCTATACTCCGCCACGAAATTTGAAGGATAGAGAAACCTCAAGTGATCTTTCTTATCGATAGTTATCAGGCATATGAACACAATTACAAATCTAGATGACCAAAACCAAACGACCCGTCAGCGCGTTTTGAAAACGCTTCTGGTTCGCCAGAGTTGCACCGTAAACGAACTGGCAGAGGCAGTGGACATCAACCCAATTTCTGTCCGTCACCATCTCAACAAGCTGGAAGCGGAAGGATTGGTGTACTCTTACGAAGAACGGCATGGAGTGGGTCGTCCCAGGCGTCTTTATCGATTAACAGAGAGTGGAAAAGAATTGTTCCCAACGCGCTATCTTCGCTTAACCACCCGATTGTTATCCCAACTCAAGGATCAACTACCACCCGCAATGGTTAACGAGCTTTTTGCCCAAATGGCAAAAGACATCGCCGCAGATTACGAAGAGTCGCTGAAAGGATTGCCCATAGAAGAAAGGCTAGATTTAATTAAACGTCTTCTCAGTCAAGAAGGTTTTTCGGTGGAATGGGAAAAACAGGGCAACAAATACCTGATCCGGGAAATCAACTGCCCGTACTTACAAGTAAGCCAAGCACATCCTGAAGTGTGCGCTGTTGATCAAACGTTGATCTCAACCCTGCTTTCTCTCCCTGCCGAGAAAGTCCGCTGTGTCCTCAATGGCGACGCTCATTGCACCTATGTCGTATCCAATCAAGTTTAGGAGTAAGTCAATGTCGAACGATGAATCTTCCAAAGTCATCTGGCAAGCCGATAGCACCCACCCGCAATTGGCAGAAACCTTGCGAGAAAAATTGCGCGAGATTGTCGATCCTGAAATTGGATTGAACATCATCCAATTGGGTCTGGTTAGAGACCTGATCATTGAGGACGATAGCGCCCATATCAAGATGATACTCACCACTCCCTTTTGTCCTTATGGGCCGGCGTTATTGGAGATGAGCCGCAAGAAAGTGGAGGAAGTTGTCCAAAAACCCACTACCATTGAAATGGGCATGGAAATATGGGACTTTTCGATGATGGAAGAAGGTGCCGGCGGAGATTGGGGATTGTTTTAATCAGAGCTTATCGAACAGTGGGGAGATAGTTGGCATTGAAATTGCTAACCTCGAATTGTTACTGATTCGAGGTAATTATTCAAAATATGTTCATCTCAAATTTTCCAACCAAAAGGATATCCAAATTGGCACGCATCTCCGTCAAACTCCGAGATAGCCAGGCTTAATTCATGGGACGCGCCAGATTTTAGATTAAAATATGGGTATCTGTTTAGAATTTGAAAGTTCTCTAACACCACTATGGCTGAAACTCATTCTACCGACTCTGGAAAATTGATTTTACACATCCCCATCATCTTGGTTGTTGCCGGTTTACTAGCTACCCTGTTCACCGCCTGGACAGAACCCGTCATTCAGCTCGGCCAGTCTGTAATCAATCCCCAACAAATTGCATTATCTGCAATTCCCACGAGTGAAATTGCAGAGACGCCTGTCTTTCTTCCTGAGGTTGGCATCGTTGCCGGGCACTATGGAAACGATTCCGGCGCCATTTGTCCCGATGGCTTAAGAGAGGTCGATGTTAATTTAAATGTTGCCTCACTCGTCCAAAAAATGCTCGCTGAGAAAGGCATAAAATCCGAAATTCTACAAGAATTTGACCCCAAATTAAGCAACTATCGATCCTCTTTATTAATTTCCATCCACGCCGATTCCTGTGCTTTTATCAACGAAGAAGCGAGCGGCTTCAAAGTAGCTGCAGCTTTATCCAATCCTCAACCGGAAAAATCTGCCAGACTTATCGCTTGTCTTCGGTCACACTATGCCAGCACAACAGGTCTCCGACTACACAACAGTGTCACCAACGACATGACCAGCTACCATGCTTTCAACGAGATACACCCCGAAACCATTGCCGCGATTATCGAAATCGGTTTTCTAAATCTAGACCGAGTAATTCTCACCCAAAAACCACAGGTTATCGCTGCAGGGATAACCAACGGCATCCTCTGTTATCTCAACAACGAAGATATCACAACAACTCCAACGCCTTAATCCATGGATGCATCAGACGAATTACAAGCTGCCAGAGTCGCCCTTCGCAGAGGTCAGAAACAACAAGCTCGAAGACATGCTCTGCAAGCCGCCGCCCTTAATCCATACTCGGAGGAGCCCTGGATTGTCCTGGCAGCTTGCGACTCTCCAGCAGCAGCGCTCCGACATTTACAGCGCGCTTTAGCAATTAATCCCAATAACCAGACAGCTCAAAAGGGACTGGAATGGTTTCTATCTCATAGATCGCAAGCAATTCATCCATCTTTGGCAGAAACTCAGCCAATTCCCACCTCCAAACGCTCATCCCGTCCCTCATCGAAACGCAGACCGAATTTCATCTCTCTTACGAGCATCCTTTTGGTTTTCCTGGTTTGCATCTTAATTATTGCCCTACCGCTGCCAATTTGGATACTCTTCTCGTCAATTAGCCCAGCCGCTGCCCAGTTCTCATTTCAAAACAATTTCTTGCCTTCAGAAACCCCAACGGAAACTTCAACTCAGACGCCAACCTCAACGGCAACACAATTGCCATCCTCAACGCCCACACCCTTCCCTACCGAAACCCCCATCCCCACAGCAACAGCCACCTTCACCCCACAACCTACTGCTAGCGAGACTCCAACGGTCATCCCCTCTCCCACCGCCAAGTCGAAAAAAAAGAAGAAAAAACAAACCACTACGCAAAACAAACAGCCATCTCCACCCAACGGTGGTTATGCATCGTTTTTACCTAAAGGAGTTGGCGAAAACGATCCCTGGATTGAAGTTGATCTCAGTTCTCAAACTTCTCACGCGTATATTGGTAAGACCTGGATTCGGTCTTTCATTGTTTCAACAGGAACCTGGCAACACCCTACGGTAACGGGAGTCTACCGAATCTACGTCAAATATCGCTCTGCCAACATGTCCGGACCAGATTATTTCTTACCGAATGTCCCATATGTAATGTATTTTTACAAAGGATACGGATTGCATGGTACTTATTGGCACCAGAACTTTGGATTCCCGATGAGTCACGGCTGTGTGAATTACACGATAACTGACGCCGCATGGTTGTTTGATTTTGCCAGTGTAGGTACGGTGGTGTATATACATGAATGATTCATATCCTAATCCCCAAAAACACTTATTTGAGGGTCTGATCTTTGATGAACAAGGTCACCCGGTTGAGGCTGTGTATGTCGGGCGGGAACCCTGCTATGTGGTTGACGATCAGGGTTTTCGACGACATATTCCAGCGATTGATATCGATCGAAAAGTATTTGATGCCATCATCCGGCAAATCGAGGGACACGAAGAGCTAATCAGCGAACAAGCTGCTAAACTGCTTGGTCAAGACGATCCATTTTCCAAAGCCATTATCGCCAATCAACTTAGAAACATTGCCCAACAATTTCCCCTTCTCTTAACCACTGGAATCCCCGAAGAAACCCGCGCGTACCTGGGGATGACGGGTTTTAAGATTATAATTAATATCCACGGTGAAGTCATAGAAATCATTCAACCCGGTATGACTACGGATGAAGAGTAAAGTCTGAAGCATGATGAGCGAACACATCCTTGATGTCAACGAATTGGACTTCCATTATCAAGTTTTGGAATACTCATTCCAAAACCCGGTCGTCATTGATTTCTGGGCAAACTGGTGTCAACCCTGCAAAATACTTACGCCCATCCTTGAAAAACTGGCCGTGGAGGGAAATGGCGCCTTTCGGCTGGCTAAAATCAATGTTGATCAGAACACTAATTTGGCTATACGCATGGGGGTTCACAGTATCCCTCACGTCAAAGGCATCAAGAACGGTCAGGTCGTCAACGAATTTGTTGGGCTTTTGCCCGAAGCAAAAATCCGAGAATTTATCCAGAGTCTTTTGCCTCAACCCAGCGAACTATGGATTGAAAAAGGACACCACTTTTACCAGGAAGGTGATTGGGAAGAGGCAGCCAATGCCTATCAACAAGCGCTCCAGATCGATCATCAGAACCCGGTTGCCAGGATAGGTCTGGCTAAAAGCCTCTTTCGCCTGCAAAACTTTGTCGAAGCTCAATCCTGGCTGGAAGATTTTCCTCCAAGTAAAGAATATTCAGCCGCCGAACGACTAAGATTTCTCATCCAGGAAATCCTCAAGGCTCAAGACAGCCCCCTCCCTGATGATGAACTCGCTGCAGCATACCAACACAGCTTGCGTCTGATCCATAAGGGTAACTACTTTGCAGCTTTAGATGGTTTATTGGATATCCTCAGGAAAAATAAATCTTTCCACCACGGGAAACTCAAAGAAATCATTGTTGAAATTCTCGATCTTTTAGGCGACAGCGAACCGGAAACCCGCGCTTATCGCCAGGAACTGGCCTCAATCCTTTGGTGAAGAGTATCCAGATTTTTCATCAACACACCCAAATTTTTCTTGACACAGAAGACAAGAATCACGTATAATCTCTGTGCCTGCCCATCTGGGCAGGCATTCGTGTGGTAAAAATTCCAAAAAGATGACAGAGAGGAGTATTGTTCGATGCCTCCACAACCAAAGAGAAAACTATCCAAAGGCCGCCGCGACCGCCGTCGGGCACATGATGCACTAAAAGCCCGTCAACTTGTTCAATGCAATAATTGCGGTGCAATGCGCTTGCCCCACACCGTTTGTCCGGCATGTGGTCATTATCAAGGCAGAGAAATCATTACCGTCGAAGAAAAGAAAAAGAAATAAACCTGGCGGGCCGTGAGTATCACGGCTCGACCTGCCTTAAGAGGTGACCTTGTTACTACCAGAACAAACCGCCTTTCTCTTTCCAGGTCAGGGTTCCCAACAACTCGGAATGGGCGCTCAACTGGCTGAGCAATTTGAGGTCGCCAGAGACACCTTTATGCAAGCCAATCAATTATTAGGTTTCTCCCTGAGTGAAATTTGTTGGCAAGGCCCAATCGAAAAGTTGAATGATACCTTATATACCCAACCGGCTCTGTATACGCATTCGATTGCAGCCTGGCGCGTTTTCAAATTGCTCTACAAAGAATTCAAGCCCCGTTATATCGCCGGTCATTCAATGGGAGAAATTACCGCATTAGCCGCCTCTGAAGCTGTTTCCTTTGAAGACGGTCTCTTTCTGGCCCATCATCGCGGGCGATTGATGAAAGAAAGTGGGGAACAAAATCCCGGCGGCATGGCCGCCATTTTGGGTTTAGAAGCCAAAGTCCTGCAGGAAATCTGTCAGGAAATTACGACTCGGGGAGACCTTGTCCAGGTGGCAAATGACAACTGTCCAGGCCAGATAGTCATTTCTGGCTCCCATCAAGGGGTTGCAAAAGCCAGCGAGCTAGCGCTCTCCCGAGGGGCGAAGAAAGCCATTAAACTGGCGGTCAGCATTGCGGCTCACTCACAGTTGATGGCTACTGCCCAGGCAGAATTCTCCAGAATTGTTGACCAAATTGCGTTTGAGAATCCAAAAGTACCAGTGGTTGGCAATGTCTGCCATACGGAAATGTCAACCGGTGAACAACTAAAAGCTGATATCAAAGCTCAACTGACATCTCCAGTCTATTGGACAGATTCGGTTCGCTATATGATTCAAAACGGTGTCCGCCATTTTATCGAATTAGGCAGTGGATCTGTTTTAAGTGGCCTGGTAAAGCGAATCGATTCAGATGTGCACACATACTCTCTGGGAACTCCGCAAGATTTCGCCAACTTTCCTGCGGTATAATCAAAACTTGTAAGGTTAGAGATGGACGAAAAGTATTTGCTCGCATTAACCAATCGGGTAGCAGTCGTCACGGGCGCCTCACGAGGCATTGGCAAAGCCATTGCACTTGAGCTTGCCAAACGCGGGGCAAAAGTTGTCGTCAACTATCGCACACACGAAGACGCCGCTTTGCAGGTACTTGAACAAATCCGAGAATCAGGCGGCGACGGGATAATCAATCAAGCGGATATTTCCCAATTCGACCAAGCCCAGGCTCTAATCAAAAACTGTGTAGAACACTTTGGGAAAATCGACATCCTGGTCAATAATGCCGGAATTACTCGCGATACCCTCATCATGATGATGAGTGAAGAAGACTGGGATATCGTTCAAGCAACCAATCTCAAGGGCACCTTTAATTGCTCCAAAGCAGCCGTTCGCTATATGATGCGGCAAAAATATGGCCGCATCATCAACATTACCTCAGTGTCCGGTCAAATGGGCAATGCGGGGCAGTGCAACTATTCTGCCTCAAAAGCGGGTCAAATTGGTTTCACAAAAGCACTTGCTCGCGAAGTCGCCTCAAGGAACATAACCGTAAATGCCATAGCTGCCGGTTATATCGAAACCGATATTTGGGAAAACGTTCCCCAAGAGATGAAAGAATCTTTCCTCAAATTGATTCCCCTTGGACGAAAAGGTCAACCCGAAGAAATCGCATACGCAGTCGCATTTTTAGCTTCGGATCAAGCAGCATATATCACTGGACAGGTCCTGGGCGTTGATGGTGGTATGGCAATGATGTAAGGGTCAGAAAGGAGTTGGCATGAGTGGAGATGGGATAACAACAATCGCGCCTGAAGTTCTCAAGTCCATTGCTCGGTTGAGTTGTCTTTCAATCGAAGGGGTTAGTCGCATGGCAACCTCACCGATTTCATTTGGTCGGTTTCTTAAAAAATCGATTCAGGATGGCGTCGAAATTGAAATTGAAGAAGATACGGTTTACGTGAACCTGTACGTGATTCTGAAAAGCAATGTGAATATCCGTGAGGTGAGTCGCAATATCCAGCAACAGGTTTATCGCGCCATCACCGACTTAGTCGGCATGAATGTTGGAAAAATCAATGTACATGTTGAGGATATTGATTACGATACGACCTAGGGATAAGCAAGGATGAAACCCCGTACAAAAGCGCGCAGCATTGCCTTGCAGGCGCTGTACGAGATTGACCTCACCGGTCATCCCTCTGAGTGGGTTTGGACAAACCGTTTAGCAGAAGAAAAACTTGATCCAAAGCAAGCCGAATTTGCCTATCAGATCATCAACGGCGTTGCTCCATTGATGAATCTCCTGGACGACATTTTAGCCGAGCATGCTCCAGAATGGCCGATGGAGCAAATTGCCACCATAGACCGCAACATTTTACGCATCGCTTTATGGGAAATTGCCGTTTACGGTAAAACTCCGCTCAAGGTTGCCATTAATGAAGCGGTCGAATTGGCAAAAGAATTCGGCTCAGAAAGCTCACCCCGATTTATCAATGGCGTTTTGGGGAGCCTGGCTCTGCGAAAAAATGAAATTCAAATGGCACTGAGAAAGGCAATCGCTTCATTCTCCACGAGTCAATCGGCATAGACCTACCTTTTTACAATTACGATGGAAATTTTTAGCATCGGACCCCTCGAATTACTTTTTATCCTTCTGATCGCTCTGATCGTTCTCGGTCCACAGGATATGATCAAGACCGGGCGAACAATCGGACGTTTTCTCAATAAACTGGTTCGTTCCTCTACCTGGAAAACTATTCAACGCACCACCCAGGAATTGAGACAACTACCCACTTACCTGATGCGCGAAGCTAACCTTGAAGAAGCCATTAAAGACCTTCCCACACCTGAATCGATCAAGAAAGAAACTAGTCTGGATAACCTGAAATCAACGCTCAGTCAAACCAACCAAGACCTTTCCGATTGGCTTCAACCGCCATCTATGAAATTAGATTCCTCCGCCAAGACAGGAGAGAACCCACCCCCCGATACCGAATCATCTAAAAACTAAATCGTTCTATGCGAAAGATACTCGAAAATATCTGGTTTCTCATTAAGTTACCATTCCTGATTGTGCGCTGGATCACCCGTCAATTGTTTCGTTGGGGGAGAAACACCTATCAAACCATTCACTTCCTGCTAACTGAGGAGGAAGAAGACTTACCCATCGAAGAAACGCTTACCAAAACTATCCAGAATCCCAGTGGAATCTTTGAACACATCAACGATTTACGGAAACATATTTTTCGGGCATTAATCTTCCTCCTAATTACGACCTCGATTTCATTTATCTATACAGCTCAAATTATCGACTTTTTAGCCAAGCCGGTTGGAGGACTGCAAAAGTTAGTTGCAATCGATGTAACCGAACCTATCGGGGTTTTCATGCGGGTTGCCCTGTTAACCGGTTTCACCATTGCGCTTCCCTATATCATTTTCGAGCTCTGGCTTTTCGTTGCACCGGGACTCAAAAAGCGCACCCGTCTTGGGAGTTTAGTGACCATCCCGGTTGCCACTGCATTGTTTTTCAGTGGCATGGCATTCGCATATTTCATTCTCTTACCGGTGGGCATCCCATGGTTGACACAAGTGATGGGCATTCGTACCGAAGTCCGTCCGTCAAGCTACGTGCAATTCGTTACAACCGTCTTATTCTGGATCGGGTTAGCCTTTGAGTTTCCTTTGATTATCTATTTTCTCGCTTTGGTTGGCCTGGTGCGCGCCAAAGCGCTACTGGATCAATGGCGATTGGCCGTAGTGATTATTGCCATTTTAGCAGCAACAATCACGCCGACCGTTGATCCAATCAACATGAGTCTGGTGATGTTGCCAATGATTACCCTGTATTTTATCAGCATAGGACTGGCAAGCATTGCTGAACGAACTCGCCGAAAACAATCCGATGCTTGATTTGTCATTCGCATTCCTTCTTGCTCGACTAAAGTTATAATTCTATCGAGGGTTTTTGCTCATCGCCGCTGCCTAAACTAACCATCACTGCTTCAAGCCAGTTACGTCCTCGCCGATCTAGTTAAAAAATCTTTGAGGAGGAAACATGGAGAAAGAAGTAGCCATTGTTGGCATTGGCTGGGA
>DAOTZA010000006.1:0-38040 GCA_034434515.1 Anaerolineales bacterium
TCAGTTGCTTGACAGGCGTATCCCAATCGGTTAGGATACTACCAACAGTTACATTATTTGGAAATGGGAGCAGTTTCTTGGCAGAGCAAGTTACCCAAAAGAAGAAACCTTTGAGTTTTGCTGACTGGATGCGCCACAAATTCGGCGACATCTTTAACCCCCTGGCGGCTTTCCTCAACCGCATTGGGTTAATGCCCAATACGGTAACCCTCCTCGGCCTGCTCGGCAATGCTGTCGGGGCATATTTTCTTGCCCGTGGTCAGATGACCATTGGCGGCCTCTGGGTTTTGCTGATGGGACCAGTCGATGCCCTGGATGGAGCGATGGCACGCTTGCGCGGACATCCTACCCAGTTTGGCGCCTTTGTCGACTCGGTCACCGACCGCTATTCCGAACTGGCGATTTACGGTGGTTTACTGATCCATTATGTCAGCCGTCAGGAATGGCTGCCGGCTACGTTAGCTTACCTTGCAGCTTCTGGCTCGGTGCTGGTGTCTTATATTCGGGCGCGGGCGCAGTCGGTGGGCGTTGAGACCAAAGTCGGTATCCTCACCCGCTTTGAACGTTATCTGGTCCTTGCTCCTGCGTTGGTCTTTAACATTCCACTGGTTGCGCTATGGATCTTAGCTATCTTTACGCATATCACGGCCTTGCAACGCATCCTCGATGTGCGCCGTCAATTTCGTCAAGGAGGAGGTTACCGATGATTCCGGGCATTCGGATTGGACCATTGCTGATTCCATACTATGGAATGATCCTCATGGCGGGGGTGATTGCGGCCGCCTGGTTGACCTCTCGTCAGGTGCGGCGGCGTGGCCTTGACCCCGATCTGGTCTGGGATGGCTTGCTGTGGGTGTTGATCGGAGGAATTGTCGGGGCGCGCTTATGGCACATTCTCACCCCACCACCCTCAATGGTCGAGCGGGGCATTACCACCTGGTATTACCTGACCCATCCTCTCGATGCCATTGCAACCTGGAACGGCGGTTTGGGCATCCCAGGGGCGATCCTGGGCGGCGTGTTCGCTTTGTGGCTGTATGCGCGGCGCAAGAAGTTGAATTTCCCGGAATGGTTGGACATGGTAGCTCCGGCTTTAGCTCTCGGACAGGCAATTGGACGCTGGGGCAATTTCGTCAACCAGGAACTCTATGGGCTGCCGACCAATCTGCCCTGGAAGATTTACATTGCCCCCGAACATCGTTTACCGACCTACAAAGACATTGCTTATTACCATCCATTATTCCTGTACGAGTCGCTTTTCAATTTGGCAAACATGGCGCTTCTGCTCTGGTTGGGAAAGCGCTATGCTGAGCACCTGAAGTCGGGCGATCTGTTTCTGATTTATCTGGTTACCTATCCCTCGGCGCGCTTCCTGCTGGAATTTCTGCGCCTCGACTCGGCCCGCATTGGCAGCTTGAACGCCAATCAGACCCTAATGCTGGTCGTCTTGCTCGGCGCGGCGGCAATCTTCGCCATGCGCCATCGCGCCGATGAAGTCAAACCTGTAGAGCACCGTCCAGAGGATTAAACCTCACGCAGGCTGGTCATTCAAATCGGGGCGTAGCTCCCCCTTCCCAACGTTTTTGTTAGGTGTTCGGGGAGAATTCCTTATTGCCAAGCGGGACACTTCTGGATATGATAGGGGTATGATTGAAATCGAAAACCTGAGCAAAGCCTTCCGTGACTTCTGGGCGGTGACCGATATCAACTTGCGAGTTGAGGCAGGGCAGGTACTGGCATTGCTTGGACCAAATGGAGCAGGCAAAACCACCACCGTGCGTATGTTGACGACCATCCTACGCCCGACCCGCGGCACAGCCCGTCTGGCCGGGTATGATATCCTCACGCAATCCGAGAAGGTGCGCGCGGCGGTTGGAGTCTTGACCGAAGGGCATGGCTTATACCCGCGCATGACCGCCGATGAATACCTCGATTTCTTCGCCCGTGCCTATCGACTTGCGCCGGGCGAACGAAAGCCGCGCATTGATGAGCTCTTGTCCTTTTTCGGTCTGGCCGAGGCACGGCACAAACAGGTGGGACAGTTTTCCAAGGGAATGCGCCAGAAACTGGCTCTAGCCCGCGCTTTGCTCCACAAACCCCCTGTCTTATTATTGGATGAACCTACCTCAGCCATGGACCCGGCTAGTGCCCGCCTGGTGCGTGATGCCATTCTGGAACTGCGCTCGCTGGAGCGGGCAATCATTGTTTGCACCCACAATTTGACCGAAGCCGAGGAAATCGCCGATCAGATTGCCATCATCAACCACGGCAAGATCATCCTGCAAGGTTCGCCCCAACAGTTGAAGATGGCTTTGCAAGATACCGTTCGTTTCCGCATTCGCTTTGCCGCAGCTCTGAACGGACATACGCCATCTTTGATCAAAGGCGCCGAACTGTTGGAGCAGGGCGAAGACTGGCTGGTCTATCAAACAGCTCAACCGCACAGCGTCAATCCGGCTTTAATTCAGCACTTATCTCAGCAGGGGCTGCCCATCTTAACTATCGAGGAACAGGTCTGTAGCCTGGAAGAAGTATACTTGCGCGCTGTAGAGGTTAAATTGTAAGATGTCCATTGAACGCTTGAAAGATCACTTATCTGGAACCTTTTTAGTCGCAACTCGCGAGGTGCGCGAGCAATTTCGCGATTGGCGGATTATCTTCCCGATTGTTGTCCTGACCCTGTTTTTCCCGGTCTTGATGAACTATACCGCCAATCGATTGGTCAACTTCGTCCAACAATACGACGCCCCGATCATTGGAGAAAGGCTAATCCCCTTTTTGCTCATGGTGGTCGGTTTTTTCCCCATGTCGATCTCGTTGGTGATCGCCCTGGAGAGTTTTGTCGGGGAGAAAGAGCGGATGACCATTGAGCCGTTGCTCTGTACACCGTTATCGGATACACAGTTATATTTTGGCAAATTACTTGCCTCCCTGACACCGCCGCTTCTAGCCAGCTACTTGGGCACCACAGTTTATCTGATTGGGGTGACATACCGGGTGGGCTGGCGCGCCGACCCGCTCTTTCTGCTCCAAATCTTTGTTTTGGCAACCATGCAGGCATTGGTCATGGTCAGCGGTTCGGTTGTCATTTCTTCCCAAACGACATCTGTGCGGGCGGCAAATTTACTGGCCTCATTTATCATCATTCCCATGGCACTCCTCTTGCAGGGGGTAAGCGCGCTGATGTTTTGGGGGCGCTACACCGCCCTGTGGTGGGTGGCGGTGGGTTTGTTGATCGTCGCTGGCTTACTTATCCGTTCGGGACTTGCTCAATTCCGCCGCGAGGAATTGCTTGAGCGCGAAATGGATACCCTGAATTTGCGCTGGATTGGACAAACGTTTTGGCGTTTTTTCAAAGGAGAAGGCCGATCTCTCTGGGGATGGTGGCGCTCAGAAGTTCTACGCAGCGGCCGCAAGGCTTTGCTGCCCAGCGGTTTGACCATCCTGGTGCTGCTGTTGGGAGGATATGTTGGGGCATCCCAGGCGAAGGTATTTGTCTTGCCGGCCGAATATATTCAAGAGCACTGGAACAGCGGCGAAATTGTCAGCCGTTTGGGGACCCTGCAATTGTTGCCCACGTACACCGTCGGCTTGGTCTGGTTTCAGAATTTGCGAGCAATCTTCCTGGCTTCTGTGGGAGGCTTCTTTACTTTTGGCGTTTTGGGGATGCTGGTTTTACTATTGCCATTTGCCTTGATCGGTTATTTCATGGCAAGCCTGGCGCAGGCGGGCATTTCGCCAGGCCTCTTTCTCGGAGCGTTCATCATCCCTCACGCCATCCTGGAAGTGCCGGCAATTTTGCTCGCCGGAGGCGCCATCCTGCGCCTGGGCGCTTCTTTTGCAACCCCAGCGCGCGGTCAAACGGTGGGCGAAGCCTGGTTAAAAGCCCTGTCGGATTGGGCTAAGGTCATGCTTGGTCTGGTAATGCCCCTATTACTGGGTGCGGCGCTGGTTGAGATGTTGATTACCCCTCGGTTGGCATTTTGGCTGATGAGTCGCTAACCGCTTCATCCAATCCTAAGGAGCACTTATGCAAAAACCCTCTGCTGAAATGATCATTCTTGGTTCTGCCAGCGCCGTTCCGACCATTGACCATGAGAATACTCACCTGCTCGTTGTTGGACGGGATGAATTGATTCTGATTGATTGCCCCAACAACCCGCTGGTGCCACTGCAAAAACGGGGCTTTGATCCCTTAAGAATAACCCATCTCATCCTGACCCACTTTCACGCCGATCATGTTGCCGGTGTCGCCCCCTTCTTGATGAGTTCCTGGCTGATGGGCAGAAAGCGCCCATTGCACATCTACGGGCTTGACGAAACCCTGGCGCGCTTCGAGAAAATGATGGAATTGTTCCAGTGGGAGACGTGGAATGGCCTTTACCCAATTGATATTCACCCCTTACCCCCCCAGCGGATGAAGCTGGTCTTACAAAGCGAACAATTTGAGGTGCACAGTTCACCGGTTCGACATCTGATTCCGACCATTGGCCTCCGCATTCGCAATCGTTGGAGCGGCGAGAGCGTTGCCTATTCCTGCGACACCGAACCGTGCGAGGAGGTGGTCGAGTTAAGCCAGGGGGTTAAAGCACTGATTCACGAAGCGGTTGGCGAATATCGAGGTCACACTTCTCCCGCCCAGGCCGGAGAGATTGCCCGGCGCGCCGGAGCGCAGGCTTTATACTTGATCCACTATCCTTCAGAGGATGGACGCATTCGAGATTGGGAAGCGCTGGCACGCTCTACCTTTGAAGGTCTGGTAGGCCTTGCCCAGGATGGCCTGATCATCCCCTTCTAAGTTACCACCCTTCCATAAAGGGCAGCCATTCTTCGTTGCCTGGCAGATGACGGGCAAACAAATAGGCGGCGTTGGCAGGCGGCGCTTTGGGTGGCCGCAACAAGCGCATATTGACCTGTTCAGGAGTGTGGCTGCCTTTGCGATGGTTACAAGCCGGGCAAGCGGCAACCAGGTTTTCCCACACATATTGCCCCCCAAAACGGCGCGGAATGACGTGATCAACGGTCAGATAGGGAGTGCGTTGTCCACAATACTGACAGGTGTAATCATCGCGGCGCAGAATTTCTTTCTTGGTCAGGCGCACCGTTGGGCGAGGGCGTCTGACCATTTGCTCCAAACGGATGATCGACGGACGTGGATAAGTGCAGGTTACGGTGTGGATTTCGCCTCTCCCGTTCATCACCAGACTGGCTTTGCCGCTCAGCACCAGCATGATTGCTCGCCGAGTCGTACAGACATTAATCGGCTCAAAGTTGGCGTTGAGAACAAGAACTGGCTCGTGCATCGCTTGCTCCAGATGTTGTTGGAATTATAGCACAGCAAGCCGTGAAAAGTTGGTGCAAGAAGGGTTTGTTAAGGATTCATAGCATTGTAAAGTGTTCGGGAGAGCCTACCCAGTTCTAGCCAAACGCCGAGAAACGATTTTATGATAAAATACAGCAACCTTATTAAATCATCCCATGCAAGGAAGTGCCCTATGGCAAGTACTCTCGACCAGATCTGCCAAGCCGTTGTTGAAGGGGATGACGTTTCAATCGTAGAATATGTGCAGGAAGCTTTGAAGGCGGGGGAAAGTCCGCTGCGCATTTTGAACGAGGGTTTAATGCCCGGCGCAGACATCGTTGGAAAACGCTTTGAAGAAGGGGAATATTTCCTGCCCGACTTAATGCTGGCCGGGCGTGCCTTAAAAGCCGCAATGGAAATTCTTAAACCTTTGCTCGCTTCGGCTGCTGCGACAGATCCAAGCCTCAAAAAAGCCAAAATCGTCATTGCTACCGTCCAAACCGACATTCATGACATTGGTAAAAATATTGTCGCCTCCATGCTAGCAGCCGCCGGCTATGAGGTCATCGACATGGGAGTGGATGTGCCGCTCAATTCGATTATCGACAAAGCAGAGGAAACCAGAGCAGACATCATCGCTCTTTCTGCCTTGTTGACAACCTCTATGCCCTATATGAAGGATTTGATTGATCTATTGCAGGCGCGTGGTTTGCGCCAGAAGTACCGCGTGATGGTTGGCGGCGCTTCGGTGAGTCCCGAGTGGGCAGAGAGCATCGGCGCAGATGGCACAGGGCGAGATGCTATAGAAGCCGTCCGCTTAGCGCGGCGCTTACTCGGCGAAAACTAGGAGAAGACCATGCGCGACTATTTAGAACTCCTTGATCGAGCTTATACAGGGGAATATATTTCGGAAGAGAACTGGGATCTCGAAAAAGTTGCCGCAACCACGCGGCGTCTGGTCAAGAAATATCGTTTGGAGTGGGATCGCAACCAGGTGATCCCCACCAATCCCGACTTAATCGATGCCGTATTCCAGGCCGGTTTGGAGATGGCAGTCGAGTTAGGTGTTTATTGCCGCTCCACGGAACGGATAATTCGCTTGCAGGCCGAGGAAATCGAAGAAGGACTCCGCACTATGCCTCAAACTCTGGTCATGGGAGAAGGCAAAGATGCCCGCTCGCTTTATGCGCGGCGCATTGGTGACGTACGGCCACCGCTCTTTTTCGGGGGTAGCCCAGGCTCGCCTATTCCCGAAGCATATTTCCTGGAGAATGTTCTTTCTTATGCCCAGGAGCCATTGATTGATCTGCTAACCTGTGGCACCTTAACTGAGATTGGTGGGCGATCGGTGCGCACCGGTCACCCCCTGGAAATTGTCGCCACCCGCAGAGAATTGCAATATCTCCACACTGCGCTTGCCCGAGTTGGCCGCCCCGGAATGGGTATGTTAGCCGCCCAGTCCAGCGTCTCCGAATTAGGAGACCTAGCTGTAGCGCATCCAAACCTGTTACGTCGCTGTGACTCACATCTCGTTCCCTTATTGAACGAGTTGAAATTGGATTTTCGCAATATGGCGCGGGCAGTCAATTCATGGGAGTATGGCATGATCAATGCCTCACTACCCTGTGTGATTGTAGGCGGATTAGGAGGCGGGCCACCTGGTTCGGCGGTTATCAATGTGGCTTCGTTTATCGTATCGAACCTGGTCTGCCTGGCGGATTATCACATTCTCCATCCTATCCACATTCGCCATGTAGCGACTTCCACGCGAGAAGTGCTGTGGGTCATCAGCGCCGTCGGTCAAGCCTTTGCCCGCAATGCCCCGGCGATTATTGTTGCCGATATCTATCCAAAGTCAGGGACAGGGACGGTTGAGTTACTCTACGAGACGGCAGCCAATGCTATTGTCAACGCACTCTCGGCTTGCCATCTGGAAGGCTGTGGTTCAGCAGATGGCAAACTGCCCCATTGTTCTGGATTGGAAGCCCGCTGGATGGCAGAAGTCGCCCTTGCAGTTCATCAACGCAAAATGACCCTTGAAGAGGCCAATGCATGGGTCTTGCGCCTTATAGAAAAATACGAAAATGTGTTCTCACAGGAAGGAGGCAATCCCGGTAAACCTTTTGATCAAGTTTATGATCTGAAGACCATGCGACCCACTGCCGAGTGGCAAGCACTTTACGATCAAGTCAAAACGGAACTCAAAGGGGAGGGTTTAATACTTTAGAAATGGATGGCAAGTGCTATCACCAAAATCTTTATTTTTCTAAGGAGGTTTAGCTATGACACTACCTGTAATGTTGATCATCAATGTCCTTATCGTTGTCATTTTGGGGGTGATTGCCCGCTTTGTTAAACTCGGCAAACAAGAGAGCGCTGAGGGTTGGAACTTTGGCTTTACCAACCGAGACCTGATCCTGATGGCGGTGATCGCGGCCATCTCCGGTGTTGTTAACACCGGCACGGGAATCCTATGGAACGCTGCCAACGCTGCTGGCGGTCCTTTGGCCGGGGCTGCCCTGCAAGGGGCGTTCATGTGGTCTTACATCCTGGCTTTCTTCCTTGTCCGCAAGCCTGGAGCCATGTTGATTGTCGCCGTTTTGGATACGGCTGTGGAGGCTTTGCTGGGGAACCCTTCCGGAATTGCCACCATCGGCTGGGGCGTGACCCAGGGTTTGGCTGCCGAAGTTGTTCTGGCTATTTGTAACTATCGGTTCTTCAACTGGTTTAGCCTGGGCGTAGCCGGGGCGGCTGTCTCTCAATTTGGTACCGTCTGGACAGCTTATCTCTTCGGTTGGGATACAACCCCGGAAGTCGTCAGGCAATACTGGATTGCTGCACCCATTAACCTGGTCTCCGGTTTTATCCTCTCTGGTTTGCTGGGGTTGGCTTTAGGCAAAATGATTGCTCGTACCGGGTTGGTGCGAGCCACACGCTCATCCTGATCGGACGACAGATAGCATGGCTCATCATCGCCTGCACCGCTGGTCGTCTTCGATCGGGTGACCTTTTACCATTTCGAGCGAACCACGCCGGCTTTGAGCGAGGTTAGTTTTGTTTTGCGGCGTGGTTCGCTTAACTTGCTAGTGGGACCATCAGGCTGCGGAAAATCTACCTTATGTATGCTGATGACCGGCATTGTCCCGCATCTCCTTGGGGGAGTATTAAAGGGGCGTGTTCTCGTGGACGGGAAAGATGTTGCCAATACTGCCGTCAAGGACCTCGCCCTTTCAGCAGGGTTGCTCTTCCAGGACCCGGAATGGATGTTTGCTACCTTGCGGGTGGATGATGAGGTGGCTTTTGGACCAGAAAACCTCAAAATACCCAAAGCGGAAATCCATCCGCGGGTTGAAGATGCATTAGAAACCGTGGGTCTATCACGCTTCCGCCATCATCTGGTATGGGCGCTTTCCGGTGGGCAAATCCAAAAATTGGGCTTCGCCTCGGTTTTAGCGATGCAACCGCCATTGATGATCCTTGATGAACCAACGGCCAACCTCGATCCTGCTACTACCCACGCCGTGCATGAATTGATCTTACGCCTGCGCCAGCAAGGGAAGACCATCGTCCTCGTCAGTAAAGAGCTGGACGAATTTATAGCTGAAGCGGATAATGTCATCTATTTAGCGGATGGGAAAATCATCGCCCAAGGACAACCCCGCCAGGTAATCCATCAGGCAGGTCTGCACATGTTGCAGGCAGGGGTTTGGCTTCCCGAACCCACCGAAATTGGTTTGCGCCTGCGCGAACGAGGCACACTCTCCACAGAAACGTTACCCCTCACGGTTGCTGAAGCCAAACAGGCATTTTCCCCTCTCTCATTTACCGCAACGCAAAGCGATGTGCCCAGGTCAAAGCCCAGCGGAGATGTTTTGATCGAGGCAGAGAACCTGCAATATGCCTATAACCCCAAAGTCACTGCTTTACGGGGCGTGTCTTTTGCGGTTCGGCAGGGTGAGCTCCTGGCGATTATCGGTCAAAATGGGGCTGGGAAAAGCACTCTGGCTAAACTACTGGTTGGCTTGCTAAAACCAACTGACGGCGTGCTGCGTCTATTCGGTAAAGACGCAAGGCATTGGAAAGTCGCCGAACTGGCAAACCACATTGCTTTGGTGTTTCAAAATCCCGAACATCAATTTCTGTGCGATACGGTTTTTGAAGAGCTTTCCTATAGTTTATTAGCCAAGGGGGTCACCGACCCGGCCGAGATTCAAGCCAGGGTGGTAGAGACCTTACGTGAGTTAGATTTACAAGGAGACGCCCAAACGCATCCCTTTGCGCTGTCAGAAGGCGCAAAACGGCGTTTGGGAGTGGCAACCATGCTGGTTGGCGGTGGCGCTCAGGTCTTGATCGTCGATGAACCCACTTACGGGCAGGATCGGCGCATGACAGAGCGATTGATGGAATACATCAATCAACTGCGCCAAGCAGGTATCACTGTGATCATGATCACCCACGATATGCGTTTGGTCGAAGCTCACATCGATCGCGCCATTGTCATGGCAGAGGGACGCATTCTTTACGATGGCGACCCGCAGACGCTCTTCACCCTTGAGGACATCATCCGGCAAGCAAATTTGCGTCCGACAGCGCTGAATCGCCTGCTTACCGATTTGCGCCAACAGGGCATCAGCGTTCCCGCTCACATCAACACTGTAGAAAGATTCATCCAGGCCGTCCAATGAGCGAACAACTCCTAGCTTACGTTGAGAAAGATTCCCTCATCCACCGTGCTGATGCGTTGAGCAAATTGCTTTGGGTTGTGATCGTTGTCGTGGCAACATTTCAGTTTCAGACGACCTACACCCGTGCTTTGATGTTTTCTGTGCTGCTGTTCACTGCCCTGTTTTTAGCGAAAGTGCCCCTGAGGTCAATCTGGCGGGTTTCTCCCCTAATTTTCGGAGTGGCATTTTTATTGGGAGCGTTTCACTATGTTGTCACCAAGGGGACAACTCCGCTGTTCACCATCGGCAGTTATGTGGTCTATCGTGAACCGCTAGAGGCAGGGGGAGCTTATTTCTTCCGCCTGGCAATCATGGTGTTGGCTTCTTTTCTACTGATCTGGACTACCGACACCTACCAACTAATGGTAGGTTTGGCCTATCTGGGCTTACCCTATCGCTACGCTTTTGCAATCTTTATGGCGCTGCGTTATATCCCGTTAATCCAGAGGGAGGTAGAGGCAGTCCGCGCCGCTCACGCCATTCGCGGCAAGGCTGCCCAATCTCCCTTGAAACATCGCTTCCGCTTGTGGCAAAGGTATCTGTTTACCGTGATCGTCAACGGCCTGCGCAAAGCAGAAAACACAGCCGTTGCCATTGAAGCCCGCGGCTTTGGCGCATACCCAGAACGAACCTACTGGAAAGAATTTCACTGGACACGCAGCGGTCTGCTGTTGGTGAGCGCCTTTACGGTTTTCTGTGTGGCTCTGATTGTTTGGGAAAGGTTCTCCCTATCGTCTTGAACGGCTCGGATGAGAAAATCTTCACTCCTGAATTAGCGCCGCGTAGCGGCGAGCGCAACGCCTGGATATTGGCGTTTTTAATGGGTGTGCTGTGGCTGGTTTTCAGACTTACACCCTGGGAATTGCCATTTACGGTCGAGTTGCTGGTGATTCTTACCCTGGGCGCAGCGCTTCTGATCAGCTTTGGCAATTGGGTAGAGCGGAAAACTGTCCTTGCCATCACAAACGATGGCGTGCGATTTGAAAACGGCTTGCGCAAAGTTCGCCTTGCTTGGGAGGAAATTGAGGAATTGCGCCCGGCAGTGTGGGGCAAGCGGGTGCAGGTGCGCGGCAAAGAAACCCGCTTCGATTTTTTCACCCTGGGAGAAGTTAAGTATAAGGGGACAGTTCAAGCAAAGACCGGCTTTGCTCAAGGAGACGAGATTGTCCGCCAGATTGTCCTGAGCAGTGGTTTGCGCATTGCCGATCAATTGGAGGATGAAGTCGTCTATACCCGCTAAGGAAAGCCGATGTGGAGTGTATCCAAGAAGCTTTTCCGTGTTCATTCGCGTCCATTCGCGGTGAATCCTAGCGGCAGCCTGGCTTCAGCATTCCAAAAAGCTGCTGGTGAGGTAAAATAGAGAGGCCCTGCCGAGACTTTGGGAGTTACCGATGACCTACGATGTTCGTTGGATACAAAGATTTGCCCACTTTAACAAGGCATTTTCCCAATTGACAAAGTTCATTGAGAAAAAGGATCTCAACGAACTTGAAAAACAGGGCTTGATTAAAGCCTTTGAGTACACCTATAAACTGGCTTGGAACACCATTAAGGATTATTTTGAGGCTCAAAGAGAGACCTCAATCCACGGAAGCAGGGATGCCTTTCGGCTTGCCTATCAAAGAAGCCTGATTGAAAACGGTGATACTATGGATGAAAATGCTTGAATCTAGAATCTTGACTGCTCACACCTCTAACGAAAGTACTTCTGAGCGAGTGCTCCACAAAATCGTCTCAGTGTATTTCGATGAATTTGCCGAGCTGCAAATGAGCTTTGAAAGATTAATCCAGCAAGGGTAATATGCCAATTCAATTTGGTCTAAAAGAATCTACCCTAAGAAAAATCCAGGAGGTTTTCTTTCAACACCCCCAAATAGATAAGGCTATCCTGTATGGATCGAGAGCCAAAGGCAATTATCAAAACGGCTCGGATATCGATCTGGTCTTGGTGGGGGAAGAAGATTTAGATTTGGAAGTTTTATTGCGGGTGATGCGAGAGATTGACGATTTGCTTTTGCCCTATCAAGTAGATCTCGCCATTTTGCAATGGATTGATGATCCTGATGTCCTCGAGCACATCCGCCGAGTCGGGATAATTTTTTATGACAGACAGGCGATTGGATGCCTCAAGGACCGGTGAAATTTGACTGTGGAGTTGCCCAATGACTTTATCCATGACCATCGATCAGCAGGTAGAATACCTGATGCGCGGCACCGAGTATGGCGATGAGGAACTCAAGAAAGCCTTTACAGAGGAACTGCGTCAGCGCCTGATTGAGGCGCAAGAGGAAGGCCGCCCTCTGCGGGTGTACTGCGGCTATGACCCTCGCACCGCCGATTTACATCTTGGCCACACCATCACCATGCGCAAGTTACGCCAGTTTCAGGAGCTGGGGCATGAAGTGACCTTTTTGATCGGCACCTACACTTCGTTGATCGGCGACCCTTCGGATAAAGATGTCTTACGGCCCCAGCTTTCACCCGAAGAAGTAGAACGCAACGCCCGCACCTATGCTGATCAGGCTTATAAAGTCTTAGACCCCCATAAGACCATTATCCGTTACAACGCTGAATGGCTCGCCAAGTTGACCTTTGCCGATTTAATCCATCTGGCTTCCAATTTCACCCTTCAACAGTTCCTGACGCGGGAAAATTTTCGCCTGCGGTGGGAGCGCAATGACCCGATTTACCTGCACGAGACGTTTTATTCCCTCATGCAAGGCTATGATGCCTACGCCCTGAAAGCCGATTGTCAGGTGGGGGGCACCGATCAGCTCTTTAACATCGCCACCGCGGCGCGCAAGATCATGACCTTCCTGGGTGAGAAGCCCAATATCCCCATCATCATGGCGATCTTACCCGGCACGGATGGGGTGGTGCGGATGAGCAAATCGCTGGGCAACCACATCCCTTTGAACACTACCGCTGAAGATATGTACGGCAAAGTCATGAGCATCCCCGATTTCGCCATGGGCAGTTATTTCCGTTTAGTGACGCGCTGGTCAAGCGAATTCATCCAGGAGTTGGAAGAAGGGATGGCAAGCGGCAATTATCATCCGCGGGATATCAAGATGAAACTCGCCCGCGAGATCACGGAAATCTTTTACGGGGCAGAAGCGGCCGAAGAAGCCGAGCAAAATTTTGTGCGCGTCTTTCAACAGCGGGAAACACCAGAGGAAATGCCCACCTATCAGCTTCAGCCCGGTCAGACGGTGTTGGAGGTCCTGGTGGCGGTTGGCTTGGTCGGTAGCAAGAGCGAGGGGCGGCGCTTAATCGAGCAACAGGGCGTGCGTTTGGACGGTGAACCCATTAGCGATGCCAATCAGCCCTTCCCCCATGGCGGCGTGTTGCAGGTGGGCAAACGTCGCTTCGTGCGGGTGGTGAAATAACAAAAACGCTAGGAGGGGCAGCATGCCAGCTCAACCGATAAAAACGAAAGTAAACCTCATTTTTCCCCCGCCCAACAAAATTGTTATTGATTCGGGGAACTTTTTCTGCTATAGTGGGGTTAAGATTAATACAAGATGAGTATTTGGTTAATCGAAGTGAGGCAGAAGAATGTTCGACCCGGTTATCGTTATCCCTATCCTCCTCGTCGTGTTAATCATGGCGGGTTGTGTCTGGGCAGGTTTGGATGCACCCCGTTCGTGAGCAAAGCGACAATTCAAGGAGGCACACCTTAGAGGAGAAGTCGCGCGCTTGACTTTGGCCTCTATACCCTGAACTGTCCTTTGTGACGGATCAGGTCACGGATGCGCGGTTGCAGGTATCGAATGATGGGGGAAGGCCGTAAGGGCTGCCAATTGCGGATAGCTTCTTCTAAATCTTCTTCCCAAGGGGTTTCATCCTGCCAAATTTGGCCTGGCTGCTGCGCTTGCTCCAGCAAGGTGAGGGCCTGGAGCAAAACCTGGCGTTGCCTTTGACCATCACCGGGTTTCCCCAGCGGCTGTCCAAAGGGGTGCTCCACCGCCAGGGTGCGCGGCACGCCGAGCTTTTCTGCCCAATAGGGCATATTGGTGATCAACAGGGTGGCAAAACCTTGCGCTTCAAAGAACCGCGCCAGCACGGGCGCGTTGATAGCACAATCCGGTCAAACGGGGGTAAGGAGCAGCCCATCAACTCCTTCATCATTTAATGCTGCAGCCACTTGAGGCGCAGAAGTTTCTAACCAGGCGCGCGGATTGGGTGGAAAGCCCTGATAGCCCATGAAGGAATACGCCTGAGCCGCCAGGCTACCGATCCTTCCTTCCGCCGCCAGCTCGCGCAGGTGCTGGATGGGAAAGACTACGTTGAGGTCTTGCAAGATGGGTATAGGATTGATATGCAGGTGGCTGAGGCCGATCTGGTCAGGCGAACGATCGGTCGGTATTGCGCGATAGGAGGCATCCCCCCAGGTTGGCTCTACCTGTTCGCGTTGGGTGTCAAACGGAGGCTGATCGCCCTTGCAATACAAGCCGGCGGTGGTGATCACACTCAGTTTGCACTGCGAGAGCGGTTTGGTGAGCGGCGTCCAGGGGATTTCACCCTCGACCAACGGTTGCTGGTTGCGGTAGAAAGTTGCAATTAGGCGCGGCAGGAATTTGAAACTGTCAACCATTAAACGTTAAAGCGAATGTAGAGAATATCGCCATCCTGGACGACGTACTCTTTGCCTTCAATGCGCATCTGTCCGGCTGCCCGCACAGCGGAGCTGCTGCCATACGCCACGAAGGTTTCATAGGGAATCACTTCAGCTCGGATGAAACCTCGCTCAAAATCGGTATGAATCACGCCGGCTGCTTTAGGCGCAGTCCAACCGCGGGGGATAGTCCATTGTCGCACTTCCTCCTCATTCATGGTGAAGAAACTGATCAATCCCAGCAACTGATAGCTTTTGCGAATGACTTGCTCCAAGCTACCTTCCTCCACCCCGGCCAGTTGCAGGTATTCCTGGCGCTCTTGATCGCTCAGCCCGGCTAAATCTTGTTCTAACCTGGCACAGATTGTCAGCACTTCGATGCCCTGTTCTTTGCCAACTTCTCGCACTTGATCCAGGTAAGGAGAACCCTGCACCAGGCTGTCCTCATCTACATTGGCGACAAAGATCATCGGCTTGGCGGTCAGTAGACGAAGTTCGTGGTTGATGGACTGGAACAAATCGTTGTCGCGCTGCGGAAAGGTAGTAGCCGGCTTGCCTTGGGCAAGATGCTCGCGCAGGGCCTGGGCAAGTTCCATCATGGGCAGGAGTTTCTTGTCCCCTTTCAATGCGCCACTCAGGCGATCGATTTTGCGTTCGATCAGTTGTAAGTCGGCGAGGGTCAGTTCGAGCTGGACGATTTCAATGTCGGCGCGAGGGTTGATTTCGGCAGCAACGTGCGCCACGTTGACATCTTCAAAGCAGCGCACCACATGCAGGATTGCCTGCGTATCGCGGATATTGGCAAGGAACTGATTGCCCAACCCCTCGCCATGGCTGGCGCCTTTCACCAGGCCGGCGATATCCACAAATTCGATCGTAGCCGGCACTTTGCGCAAGACACCGAGCAATTCAAAGAGTTTGTCTAAGCGGGGATCGGGAATGGGGACAATAGCCCGGTTGGGTTGGATGGTGCAGAACGGATAGCTGGCAACTTGGGCCTGTTGTTCCTTGCACAGAGCGTTAAACAGGCTGCTTTTCCCCACATTCGGCAAACCGACAATTCCAATACTCAAGTTCATTACAAAAATTGTACATCAGAGTGGGAGAGAAGACAACGGCTAGTTTTTTGGTTTGCAGCCAGATATGGTTTTATTGGAGAATTTGTTATATTTTCTTTTATTCCTGACAGCCTTTGTCTGCGCCTACCAGTTTTCTCTCTTGCGATTTGCAGGGAATTAAGGCAAAATAATGGCAGATTTAACAAGAGCTGACAGTCCACAGTGAGCCTCCTGAGTAAAGTTTGCCTTCGCATGAACAGACTTGATAAACACTTTTGTATATGAAAAACATCAAGAGTCTATTTTATATTACCCATATAAAAAACTTGTCTTCTATTTTGAAGCAGGGGATTTTAAGCCATCAAATAGTAACTCAGCACAATCTATATTATGAAGCGGTATATAATCCGCAGATTGTCCAACGAAGGCAACAGCGCCAGACACCGGATGGCAAAAGTCTTTGGGAATATGCCAATTTATACTTCCAACCTCGCAATCCTATGCTCTATCAAGCCGTAAACACTGTTGGTAAGCGAAATGTCGTTGTCCTGGGGGTAAAACCTCGAGTTCTTGATCAGCCGAAGGCTTATCTCGCCTTAGGGAACGCAGCCGTTTCACTGTCCCCGATCTTACCTGTCAGGGAAGGACTTGCGCAGTTAAAGCAGGATGATTGGAAAATCCTGAACAGCCATTGGTGGAAAAGCGAGGATGGTTCGAAGCGAAAAATTATGGCTGAGTGTCTGATACCCGATAGGGTAGAGCCGAACGAAATTCACACCATTTATATGGTTGACCAGTCAACTGCGCAAGCTGTTTACGAGATTGTCAAAAAAATTCCTCTAAGAATTGAAGTTGTGATAGAACCTTTCATGTTTTTCCAGCCGCGCCGAGAAGGGAGAATTACGCAAAAGCTATCCTGGGTCGATGGAGATCTATTCTTCTCTCAAATGCAAACCTTAACGATCAGTGTAAATACAGTGGGAGTGATGGGCAAAGGACTGGCTTCACGCGCAAAGTTCCAATTTGCGGATGTTTATGTTGTTTATCAAGAGGTTTGTCGCAAGAAGATTTTACAACTGGGGAAGCCCTATCTTTATCGCCGCGAGATTTCCTTAGATGTTGACCTGGCGGATGAGCCGAGCACCCTTGCCACCCCAAATGCCATGAAATGGTTTCTCTTGTTCCCAACCAAGCGCCACTGGCGGGAGAATGCTAACCTGGCTCAAATCGAAGCCGGTTTGCAATGGTTGGTAGCAAACTATAAAACAGAAGGGATTCAGTCTATTGCCTTACCCGCATTGGGGTGTGGTCTTGGGGGACTGGATTGGGCGGAGGTTGGGACTCTCATGTGCCGGTATCTTGACCAGATGGATATTCAGGCGGCAATCTACTTGCCCCAAGAACAAGCTGTGCCAGAGGAGCATCTCCAAAAGGCATTTTTATTAAGACAATAATCAAATTTTTGTCGAGGGACTGAAACATGGTACCGGTAGCTCATTACAATACGACTCTATCTGATCAAAAAGGTATCTCAGTTTTCCTACCCCCTAAGCTGGCGGAACGTTACGGCTGGCAAGACGGTGAGATGCTGCAACTCCAGCAGAATGGCGACCATCTCGAGGTGTTGCCCCCCGTTACCCGCCTGCGCAAAGTGTATGTGGAAGCCACGAATGTTTGCAACCTTGCCTGCGTGATGTGCATCCGCAATATCTGGGAAGAACGCAGCGGCTTTATGGAGGAAGCCGTTTTCCAGAAGATTCTGGATGGAATCGAAAAACTTTCCCCTCCTCCGACGGTCTTCTTCGGCGGTTTTGGCGAGCCTTTAGCCCATCCGCACATTATCGATATGGTCACAGCAGTCAAGAAAGTCGGCGCAACGGTGGAGTTGATCACCAACGCTACCCTGCTCACCCCCGAACGTTCGAGGCAGTTGATTCAAGCTGGTTTGGATAGCCTATGGATTTCGCTAGATGGAATCTACCCTGAAAGCTACGCCGATATCCGCCTGGGCGCCGAGCTGCCAAAAGTGCTGGAAAACATTGAAACCTTTCAGCGCTTGCGTCCCCCCGCTCACCTTCCTCATCCCCGAATCGGGATTGTGTTTGTCGCCATGCGACGCAACATCGCCGATCTACCTGAGCTCTACCGCTGGCGCAAGCGATTGGGTGTCAGGCAGGTTTTGGTTACCAACGTCTTGCCATATTCGGTAGAGATGCTGCACGAATCGCTTTATGCGCGGGCACTGCACGAACCGTTGTACATTGCCTCTCAATGGGTACCGGAGCTCGATTTTCCGCGCATTGAGCTCGACAGCCTGACCATGCAACCCTTCATTGAGACTTTGCGCAGTGGCTTTAACACCAGTTGGGGTGGAGTAAACCTGAGCACAGCCAGTGATTGGTGTCCCTTTATCCAGCGCGGCTCGTTGTCCATTGCCTGGCATGGCGGCCTCAGCCCCTGTTTACCCTTACTGCATGACCATACCAGCTATCTTGCCGAAGACCGTCCGCGTTTTTCCAAAGCCTATTTCGTCGGCAGCCTGAAGGAAAACACTCTGCTGGAATTGTGGGAGAATGGCGATTACCTGGCTTTCAGGGAAAAAGTCCAGCGGTTTGATTTTGCGCCATGCGCCGTGTGCGGCGGTTGTGACCTCTCGCTAGAAAACCGCCAAGATTGTTACGGCAATACCTTTCCCACCTGCGGAGGCTGTTTATATGCCCAGGGGATTGTGCGCTGTCCTTGAAGCCTCAGACATTAAGGTATAATAAGAGTAACCCACTCCAGTATTGGATTTTTTGCTTTCCGAGCGGCATTGCGGTTCTAGCGGGTTAGATCAGTTCAGGAGAATGAAGAAATGAAGGTCAATTTTTATGCCACCCTGCGGGCAATTGTCGGACAAAAAACGGTAGAGATCGACCTCAACCATGGAGCAACCATTGAAGAATTGGTCGATCAAATCGTCAAACAATATCCTGCCCTACGCGAACAATTGATCGATGAACAGGGCAACCTGCAAGGGCATATTCATGTCTTTGTCAACGGGCGGGACGTGTATTACCTGGAGCAGGAATATCAAACCCCGCTGAAAGCGGAAGATAAAATTGACATCTTCCCTCCGGTGGGCGGTGGATAGAGCGCCATCGAGAGTGCCCGAATGAAAGTGGAACGTACTGTCCACGGGGTACCGCTCTGGCTAATGCAAGCGTACCTCGAAGCCTTAGGGGGAACCGTGGAAGGCGAAACGGTCTTCGGAAAAGGCTGGCAAGCGCGCCTAAAGAAGATGGAACCCTATCGAATTGGCTCCCTATCGATTGGAAGAGTGAAACTGCTTCTGGAAGGGAATGAGCCGGTAGTGAGTTCGCTGCTGGAAAAATTGGAGCTGAAAACGTTCCGAGGCGGAGGATAGGAGCAAAAAAGGCCTCCCAATAAAGTGTAGAGCGGGAAGAACCCCGCTCTACCGAAATCACAGAGAACCGCGCATGGAATTCGCCAGCTTAGATAATCTCCAACTCTTTCAGCTTCTCTTCGGGCACAACGCCGTTCACCCAGCCTCGAGCTTTATAGTATTCCTCCAGCATTAAGTCTAACTCGCAGACATGCCCCTCAGAGCCAGGCATGGTGGAGGGTTCTTTCAGAAAACGCTCGGGCAGGTAGTCGCTGCCTTCGCGGAAACCGGCCAGGTTATTGTAGTAGCGCTCCAAGTTGTAAATGCGCTCACCGCACTTCAGCATCTCTTCGACCGTGTAGTTCAAGCCGGTCATGGCATTGAATTGAGCGGTGTATTCTTCCATACCCTCAGCAAAGGCTGAGAATTTGCACAGGTCGAAGGAGTCGGAGACAGCGTGAACATCCTGGAAGACCTTGACCAGCTCGCCTTTACCTTTCCACTCCAGCGGGTCAGCTTTGAGCGAGCGGAAGGGCATGATGTTCAGTTCGGCGGCTGGTGTGTAGGCGCGCAGGTGGCAGGCGCCGCGGTTGCTGGTAGCATAGGCGAGGCCCATCCCTTTCAAGCCACGCGGATCATAGGCAGGGATGCCCATCCCTTTGACCGTCATGGCAATTTCGGGGTGTCCCCAAGCCTTAGCGGCTCGTTCGGTGCCTTCAGCAAGGAGATCGCCAACGCCCTCGCGAAAAGCGATTTTCCGGGTCGTTTCGACCATGCCCATATAATCGCCCCATTTAAGACCGCCAGAGCCATTGGTATAGCCTTTCTCGCTGGCTTCCATATAGACTGCCAGCACATCGCCGAGCTCAATCGCATCGACACCATAATCGTTTGCCATGTCAATCAGCTTGGCAATGGACGGGGCATAGTCGTTGCCACAATTGGCGCCAAGTGACCAGGCCGGCTCGTACTCCAGGCTCTCCATGCGTAAGCCAGCAAACGGCCCGTCCTTGATTTCAACTTCTTTCTTGCAAGCCACCGGGCAGGCGTGGCAGGTGGGGTCATCAACCAGAATGTTCTCCTTGACCCACTCACCGCTGATCTTTTCGGCCTTTTCCTCAAAGGAAGTCACTTGCGCATTACGGGTCGGCAAAGCGCCCATGCCGCTGGTGATGTTCATCAGGACATTCGTCCCGTAGACAGACAGGCCGCCTTTGCGCGGGCTGGTGATATTTTCTTCCGCCATGATGGTCGCCAAAGCGCGCTTGTGAGCCTCTTTCCACGCCTCATGGTTGGCAGCTTTGGGCATTTTCTTTTCAGCTTTGACGACAATGGCTTTCAGCATCTTGCTGCCACCGACACAGCCCGTGCCGCCCCGCCCGCTGGCGCGATCGTTCTCATTCACCCAACAAGCAAAGCGTACCAGATTTTCGCCTGCTTGCCCGATGGCCATGACCGTTAGGTCTTTTTCGCCATATTTTTCCTTGAAGTATTTGACCGTATCATGCACACCCTTGCCCCACACCTCTGAAGCGTCCAAAAGCTCAACAACACCGTCATGTACATAAGCATAGACCGGTTTCTCCGCTTTGCCCTTGAAGATCAAGCCATCAAAGCCAGCCCAACGCAGGCGGGCTGCCGACCAACCGCCATGATGGCTATCGCAAACGGTGCCGGTCAAGGGCGATTTGGTCACAATTGCCATCCGCCCGCTCATGTTGGCTTCCGTGCCGGTCAAAGGACCATTCATAAAGCAGATAATATTGTCAGGGGAGAGCGGATCTACCTGCGGTCCGTTTTCAAAGACATACTTGACACCCAAACCTCGCGCCCCGATATACTTTCGCGCCCAATCATCGGGGATGGATTCATAGGAAACCGTTAAGGTATTAAGGTCAATGCGCCCAATCCGATCGGCGTACCCTCCAAGTGTTGCCATTTTTTGCCTCCTTTGTCGTTATTTCAATAATTTAATTGGTAAGGTTGATGGATCAGGATGTACAGTTTCGGGTCCGGTTCTGCTTTCTTTCTGCTTCAATGCCTCCTTTCTAGGGACTCATTGCCCCAAAATCCCGAGCCGCTTTTGGAAAGCAATCCATTGGTTTCGACCATAGATATTATCGCCAGCCCATAGCCTCCTCAGCGACCGGGTGGAAAGATTGCGATTTCGTCTTGGGAAGCAAGGGGTTGATTAAAGCCGCCTTCATAAGTCAAATCACGCCCGTTCAATAGGATTCGCCAACCCTTACGGAAGAGATAAACCGACACCACTTCCAGCCATTCCGAAGTGCTTTTCTCTTCCGTATCCCAAATTTTTTCCAACGCCTGGTCACGTGCTTCCGGATAATAGTCAAAAAACTTTCCCAAGACTCTGGCAACCGTATCCGCCTGATGGACACGGACAATCACCTCGCTCTTGCCGATGATTGGGCGCACTGTGCCAAACAGTTTTACTCGAATCGGCAGCTCGCCACTTTCAAACTGGCGCGCAATGTGATAACCAAACAGCATTAGGTTGAGCTGAGCGCTCAGGTATTTGCTCCATCCTGCCATCGCCGCAGCAAGGTCAGGGGCTTTCAACGGTGATTCGCCAAGAACCTGAGCAAAGTAGGCCAGCACATGTCCTATGGAGGCGGTGATATAGGTTGGCGGCGTATGGATCTGACGTGGCCCATGCCCGGCATGGAATTTCCCCGCCCGAAAGAGATAGGCAGCAAATTCGTCGCTGGTATCCATCCCCAATGTGCGGGCAAGCCAGATGGTAAAGAAGCGCCGCCGCTCTTCCAGGTGGTCCACATCGACGCTTTCTTCCCAACCGAGAATAGCCGCCGTTTCAGGGAATTTTTGCAGATAGTCATACGTATCAACGACCAGTTCAACCGCCCGACGCATCAACGCTTCAACCGAGCGCGCCATGGCAGCCTTCTCCGCTGTTCCCAAGCCCAGAAAGGCAAGCGTTCGTTGCCACTCTTCAGCCGGAGTGGGGGCTAAGTCTCTCAGTTCGAACGAGGATGAACTCCACTCCTGATGAGTTTGTAAGGAGTTCAGTTGAGGATACATGGACACCGCCTTTGGCGAAAAACGGTGATGATGAGCTTCAAGTGCTTGTATTGTAACCAAAACTCAAAATATCCTCAAGTGATATTTGTCAAATGATATTTGTCCCATGATATTTGTCTAAATTTTATTTTTTATTTTGGAAAACAATGGAAACCTCCTATCCCTCTTGTAAGATCGATTGCATTGTGAAAATTGATAACAACCTACCACCACAATTTGTGGGATAACTCGCTGAGAAAACTGTCCACGAATTGACCACGTATAAATGACAGCGCTATTCGTGCATGCGTTAAACACTTGCGGACATTCCCCCTGCCGAATTAAGCCTATAGTAGGTAATTACAAAAACTGAGCGTCTGACGCGCTGATTTTTCTTCTATCTGGACACTATAGCAGGTATAATACGGCGAATCTATTTCTTTTGAATGCGGAGGTGGTTATGGGGCTAAAGCCGGATCATTGGATTCGCAAAATGGCGCGTGAGCATCGCATGATTGAACCATTTGCTGAAAATCAGGTGCGGGACGGGGTGATCTCTTTTGGGGTTTCCTCCTATGGATACGACATCCGCGTTGCCGATGAGTTCAAAATTTTTACCAATGTTTTCTCAGCCGTTGTCGATCCCAAGCACTTCGACCCCAAATCTATGGTGGATTTCAAAGGGGAAGTCTGCATTATCCCACCCAATTCGTTTGCTTTAGCCCGTACGGTTGAGTATTTTCGCATTCCGCGGGGGGTCTTAACCGTGTGTGTCGGTAAGAGCACCTATGCTCGCTGTGGTATTATTGTCAACGTTACGCCATTCGAACCCGAATGGGAGGGCTATGTCACGCTAGAGATTTCCAACACCACCCCTCTGCCGGCAAAAATTTATGCTAACGAGGGCATCGCCCAGGTGTTGTTCTTTGAGGCGGATGAAGAATGCGAGATATCCTACGCCGATAAAAAAGGCAAATACCAGAAACAACAATCGATCGTCCTTCCCAAGCTCTAGGAGAGACCCATGAATGTCTTTGGAAAATCAAACGTAGCCGAGTTTTTAGGCGATTTTGTCGTTTATCGCAACCTGATTCCGATGGATAATCGCCTGCCCTCATTGAGCGAAGTGCATGCCCGCCTTGATCTTCCCTCCCATGAAATTCCTCGCAAGCATGAGGTATCCTACGCCCGCGTGATCGTGGCGTTGCTTCGCGAAGCCCGGCGTCTCGAAGCACCCAAAGCCGAGATCAAGCGCTTGATTTTTATCGGCGACACCCGCATGAGCGACGGTGGCGCATTCGACAATATCTGCCAGGTGGCAGGTTGGGAAGGGATTATTTTTATTGGCTCGGAAAACACGGAGCCTTTCGAGTTTGAGAGCGTGCAAACCCCTGGCGGCCAAAGTATGGTGTTGTCCAATCGCTGGTCGGCGCTCAACGAAAGCGAAGACTACAATTTACGCCGTTATTGCGCGGTGCGTGGTTTTCCGATTGATGAGTCAACTGCGGTCATCCTGGATTTGGATAAGACAACCCTCGGAGCCCGCGGGCGCAATTCGCACGTGATCGATCAGGCACGGGTGGAAGCTGTGCGTCAAACTGTGGAATCCCTGCTTGGCGAAGCCTTCAATTTAGACAGCTTTCTCAATTCCTACAACCAGCTCAATCATCCTGAGTTTCATCCCTTTACCGCCGACAACCAGGATTACTTGGCTTATATCTGTTTGATCCTCGGCAGTGGTCTGTATGATACCGAAAAGGTCATTCGCGAGGTGCGAGGCAAACGGCTGTTAACCTTCCGTCAATTCATTGATCAGGTCGAAACCCACAAAGCAGAGCTTGCTCCCTCGTTACAGGCGATTCACGAATCGATTTACGCCAATGTTCAGGCTGGAGACCCAACTCCCTTCAAAGCTTTTCGCTACAACGAATACCAAAACACGGTGCAGCGGATGGGCTTTCTGCCCGACACGACCCCCCTGAACATTCTCCTCCAACAGGAAATAGTCCTTACCCACGAAGTGCGCGCCCTAGCTTTGGACTGGAAGCAACAAGGGGCGCTGCTCTTTGGCTTGTCGGATAAACCAGACGAGGCTTCAGTGCCAACCGCCGAGCTGGCCGAAAAGGGGTACCAGCCTTTGCATCGCACCCCTACCCACGTTGTGGGAAAGCCGAAATAATCGTCGCAAGGGAGAAAAATTTTTCCTCAGGGACGTTCCAATAGTCTATCCCAACTTACGCCAGGATCGCTTCCTCGAGGAGATGGAGGTCAACCGCCAGCAGTTGCGGGGTGGGCATGGATTTTACGATAATGTCCGGGTCTTTCAATCCATGACCGGTACAGACCGCCACCACCCGTTTGCCCTTGGGTTGAATGTGCCCCGTCAATACTTCTGCAGCAAAGCCGGCTAAGCCAGCCGCCGAAGCTGGTTCCACCCACACTCCTTCGCTCGCCAGGGTCTTCTGCATGGCTAGAATTTCCTCGTCACTGACGGCAATAATCCGCCCGCCCGATTCGTCGGCCGCTTGCAAAGCCTGCTCGCCGCGCGCCGGTCGGCCGATACGAATGGCCGTCGCAACCGTTTCAGGATGATCAACCGGATGGCCCAAAACCAATGGGGCTGCCCCACTTGCCTGAACGCCCAAAATGCGCGGTAAACCGCTTTGCTTTGCCTGATCATATTGGCGGAATCCCATCCAGTAAGAGGTGATATTGCCGGCATTCCCCACCGGTAAACACAGCCAATCTGGTGCAATCCCCAGCACATCACAGATTTCAAAGGCGGCGGTTTTTTGTCCTTCCAGGCGATACGGGTTGAGCGAGTTGACCAGGGCAATGGGATGACGCTGACAAATCTCCACCACCAGATGCAAGGCATCATCGAAAGAGCCCTGAATTTGAATTACCTGAGCGCCATAAGCCACGGCCCCAGCCAGTTTACCGGCGGCAACTTTGCCTTGGGGAATTAAGACGACCGCTTTCAGGCCGGCGCGGGCAGCATAGGCAGCCGCGGAGGCCGCCGTATTCCCGGTAGAAGCACAAATGACCGTCTTCGCGCCCCGACCGACGGCTTCGCCGATAGCAGCCGTCATCCCCCGATCCTTGAACGAGCCGGTAGGATTAAGGCCTTCATACTTCACATAAAGTTCAAAGCCGCCGCCCCACTGCTCCGCTAGGCGGGGCAGTGGGATCAGCGGCGTATTCCCTTCAGAAAGGGTGACCAGTTGAGTGTGCTGGGGAAGGTCTAAGAACGAGCGATAGCGTTGCAGTAATGGCGGGGTTGACATGCCTCAATCGATGTAAGAGCTAATGAAATCGGGGCGAGCCTCCGGGCGGCGTTCACCCCCGTCGGGGGAGGTAGGGCTATCGAAATAGACCTGTTGATCTTCATCAAAGCGACCGCGCTCAAAGCCGGTGCCAGCCGGGATCAGCTTACCAATGATCACATTCTCCTTCAAACCATAAAGCGGGTCTTTGGCTGAGGCAATCGCCGCGCCAGCCAGCACCTTAATCGTGTGCTGGAAGGAAGAGGCGGATAGGAACGAATCGGTGCTGAGCGAGGCTTTGGTGATGCCCAAAAGCACATCCACTGAGCGCGCAATGCGTTTGCCTTGTGCCAGCAATTGCTCATTTTTGCGCTTCAATTCGAGGCGGTCGACCAGATCGCCAGGCAAGTAATCGCTATCGCCGGGGCGGATAATTTGCACCTTGGACATCATCTTGCGGATGATGACCTCAAAGTGTTTGTCGTTGATGTTCTGACCTTGAGAGCGATAGACTTTTTGTACCTCGGTGAGGAGATACATCTGGCAAGCTTCCCGGCCCTGAATGCGCAAGATACGATGGGGGTTGAGCGAGCCTTCGGTTAGGGGTTGGCCTGGTTCCACGCGATCGCCATCTTTGACCAGCAAGCGCGCTGTACCGGGAATCTCATAGGCAACATCTTCCGTCACTTCCCGTGCCACAATCACGCGATTGCCCTCGATGCGCACGCGGCCCTTGTTCTGAGCCACAATAGTGGTGTTTTCATCGGCGAAAGCGATCACATCCCCCTGGCTGACCTCCCCACCATCTTCAACAGCGATCTTCCAGTCTTCCGGGATGTCATAGGGTTCTTCGATGAGTTGTGAGTTGCGCACATGCACTTCGCGCAGATCGCTGTAGCGGTCTGATTGCAGGATGGAAACAATCCCGCCAATCTCCGAAACGGTAGCTTCTCCCTTGGGTTGGCGGCGCGCTTCAAACAGTTCCTCAACGCGCGGTAGCCCGGTGGTAATGTCGCCACCTGCAGCAACACCGCCGGTGTGGAAAGTGCGCAGGGTGAGTTGCGTGCCGGGTTCGCCGATCGATTGAGCTGCCACGATCCCCACTGCGGTACCAACCTCGACCATCTTTCCGCGCCCTAAATCCAACCCATAACATTTGGCACAGACGCCATGCAGCAGTTCACAAGTCAAGGGGGAACGCACCTTCACTTCTTGAACGTTCGAAGCTACAATGCGGCGCACAATGGGGTGATCCAGCAGTTCATCGCGTTCGGCTAAGACTTCGCCTGTGTCGGGATCCACCACCCGCTCAGCAACCACTCGCCCATACAGGCGTGTGATCAGCGACTGGCCAGCAACATCATCGCTACGACGAATGAAAATCCCCTCCTGGGTGCCACAATCCTCATCGTTGATGATCACATCCTGGGCAACGTCAACCAGACGGCGGGTGAGATAACCGGCATCGGCTGTGCGCAGGGCGGTATCTGCCAGACCTTTGCGCGCCCCATGCGTGGAGATGAAGTACTCCAACGCAGTGAGACCCTCACGGAAGTTGGAACGAATGGGCAGGGGGATAATGCGCCCCGAGGGATCTGCCATCAAGCCACGCATCCCCGCCAATTGGGAGATCGGGCCAAAACCACCTTTCGTTGCCCCAGAAATGGCTTGCGCAGCCAGATTTCCATGCGGGTCCATGGTCGCCTTAACTGCGTCGGCCACCTTTTTTGTGGTATCTTGCCAGATTTGAATCACGCGTTCATTCTTTTCTTGCTCGGTGAGCAAACCGCGCCGGTAGTCGCGTTCCACTGCCTCCTGTTCTTGCAGGGCGCTTTCGATGATTTGCGGCTTCTCTGGCGGGATGGTAATATCCGAAACAGCCAAGGTATAGCCAGAACGCGTGGCATATTTGAAGCCAATATCCTTGATGGCATCAGCAACTTCAGTCGTCGTCTCTTCACCGCAGACCTCATAGAGTTCGGCGATCAGATCTTTGATGCCGCCTTTGTCCAACTCGCGATTGATAAATTGCATATTGGGCGGCAAAACTCGATTTAAGAGTACCCGTCCTACTGTCGTTTCGAGCAAACGAGTTTGGGATTGGGACAGACGGTTGCCCTCATCGTCATACCAGGTCGTTGCCATCAGTTTGATGCGCGCATGAAGGTCAACCTGTTCAAGCTCATAAGCTAATTCGACCTCATCCATATCGGCAAAGATGCGCCCATCTCCCTTGTGGGTCTTGTTGTCGGTTTTAGACAAATAATAAATGCCCAATACCATATCCTTGGAAGGGCTGATGATCGGTTCGCCATCGGCCGGCTTCAGCAAGTTGCGCGAGGAAAGCATGAGCTGGCGCGCCTCCCAAACCGCTTTCTGGGAGAGCGGAACATGCACCGCCATCTGGTCACCATCAAAGTCGGCATTGAAAGCGGTTGTCACCAGCGGATGCAACTGAATGGCGCTGCCCTCAATGAGCACCGGTTCGAAGGCTTGAATGCCCAGGCGGTGTAAGGTCGGGGCACGGTTCAGCAACACCGGCCGTTCTTTAATTACTTCTTCCAGGACTTCCCACACTTCGGGGCGGTTGCGTTCAATAAAGCGCTTTGCCCCTTTGACGTTGGCAGCATAACCATGCGAGACCAGGCGAGCGATCACAAACGGCCGATAAAGCTCTAAAGCCATCGTCTTAGGTAAACCACATTGATAGAGCTTGAGGTTCGGGCCAACCACGATCACGGAACGACCGGAGTAGTCCACCCGTTTTCCGAGCAGGTTGCGGCGGAAGCGGCCTTTCTTCCCTTTGAGCATATCGCTGAGGGACTTCAATTCGCGCCGCCCGCGCCGGGAGAGTGCCTTGCCACGCTGAGAATTGTCGATCAGCGAATCGACAGCTTCCTGCAACATGCGCTTCTCATTCCGCACGATGACATCCGGGGCGCCTAATTCCAACAGCCGTTTCAAACGGTTGTTGCGGTTGATTACCCGCCGATAGAGGTCGTTCAAGTCTGAGGTGGCAAAGCGGCCGCCATCCAATTGCACCATTGGGCGCAGGTCGGGCGGGATCACGGGCAAGACCGTCAGGATCATCCACTCCGGGCGGTTGCCTGAACGGCGGAAGGCTTCCACCACCTTCAAGCGCCGGGTGGCTTTGCGGCGCTTTTGCTTGCTCTTCGAGGTGCGCACCTCAGTCCATAATTCTTCGGCAAGTTTGTCAAGATCCATGCGCCGCAGGATATCGTAAAACGCTTCAGCGCCCATGTCGGCGCGAAAGACCTGACCCCAGCGCGACTTGAGTTCACGATAGCGCGCCTCACCCATAAAGGTCAGGGGGCGCAATTCGAGCAGCTCATCGCGCAGGCGGCTGTTTTCGTCTCGGGCGACCACTGCCTGGTCTTCCAGTTGCCTGCGCAGTTCTTCCATGCTCAAATCGGCTTCAGCGCGTTTGCGCTCAATATCGGCGGTAATGCGATTCAGCTCAAACTGCTTTTGCTCCTTGATTTCGCTTTCCAGTTCCTCCAGGCGGCCCTTCACCACCTCTTGCACTTTGCCAAGATGGGCATTGGTGATGGTTTCGCCGCTATCGACAATCACAATCTCGGTATCTGGGAAATGAATAGCCGATTTGGCTGTACTGCCGAGTTGTTCCTTCAGACTGGTTTCAAGGCGTTGGCCAGCCTTGATGATTGGGTCAAGTTTTTCGGCCAGCAATTCCTCGAAATGGGTTTCCAGTTGATGGCGGCGTTCATGCAGTCCCTTAATTTCCCGATCGCGTTCAGCTTTGATCTCGGCGATTTGCTGATTGATGCGCGCAGCCTGTTCGCGCTCTGCCTGGGTGATTTTATCTTCCAAACGGGCAAGCGCTTTCTTGCGTGCCTCTTCATCAACGTAAGTAACCACATACTGGGCGAAATATAAAACGCGATCCAGATTGCGCCGGGAGATGTCCAGTAACAAACCAAGGTAGGATGGGATGCGGCGGGTATACCAGACATGCGCAACTGGGGCTGCCAGCTCGATGTGTCCCATGCGCTCACGGCGCACCGAAGAACGGGTCACCTCGACGCCGCATTTATCGCAAACAATGCCCTTGTAGCGCGGGTTTTTGTATTTCCCACAATAACATTGCCAATCTCGCGTCGGGCCAAAAATGGCTTCGCAGAACAAGCCATCTTTCTCGGGGCGCAAGCGCCGGTAGTTGATCGTTTCGGGTTTCAGCACCTCTCCATAAGACCAACTGCGAATGGTTTCTGGAGAAGCCAGGCTGATCTTTAATGCTTTGAGTCCCTTTGCTTCCACTCAATGCCTCCTAGTTCCTTGCCATTACGGCGAAAGTCAATAACCAATCTATGACCTAACCTCGAAGGGTTAGGTTTCCTCCGTGTAGCCGACCCTCGGTTGTCAGGGGACAGAGGCGGGGAACTGATTGCACCACTACCTGAGAAAACCTGTCCTTCACAAAAAATCATCATTTGCAGAGACAAACAAAGACAAGCACTCGAGACCTTTTCCTCAAGCGCTCATCTGAAGTTCGAAAAACTCGGCTGACACTCATGCAAATTATACCCTGTCCTTTCGGTGCGTCAAGGTTTTTTAAGAAGGTATAATACAAATAATCACTTTCCAGGGAACGTTTCCCCCACCGTCAGCGTCCTGCAAGAAAAAGGAGCGTTTGCCATGTCCAATAAGCGGGTTTTGGGAGTCATTCTTCTGCTCCTCTCTGCAGGGCTATTGCTCAGCGCATGTTGGTTCTTTTCTCCTCGAGGGGAAAATCAAACGCCTGTCCCGATTCAAATCCAGAATTTCACCACTTCACCAACAGGAGAGTCACCCCAAATGGAAATCCACCTTAGCGAAGGAAAACCTCCCCGAACGACTCCCGCCCCCGCATCCCGTGGAGAAGCAGAAGCGCTCAGCCCAGAGCAGGTGCAGGCAATCTTTGCCCGTTTACCAACCCTGCCCCTATCCGGTGGGTTAACCGTGCAATTTAAGCTGCCAGCCGAGTTGCTCCCTCCACCTCGTTCAAGCCTGACCATCCAGGAGCCTTTCCCGCCCCGCGAGTCTGCGCCTACCCCAAGCGTGGACACCGCAGTTCCCCTGCAGGTTAGCCGCTTCGCGCCCGACGGAGAAGTGGACGTCGTTCCCTTCATTAGCCTAACTTTCAACCAGCCCATGGTACCACTGGAAACGCTGCAAGACCTCGCTGCGCAGGAGGTGCCAGTGCACATCACCCCCGAACTCAAAGGCACCTGGCGTTGGATTGGCAGCAAAACGTTGACATTTGAATTCGACTCCGAGCAAATTGACCGCCTGCCCAAAGCCACTCTCTACCGCATCACCGTGCCGGCTGGGACGAAATCTCTCTGGGGCAACGCCCTGGCAGAGGATTTCGTTTTCACCTTCTCCACCCCCCCGCCCAAAGTCGTCAACACTTACCCAGTTGGCGAGGCACAGCCGCGCGAGCCGCTCTTCTTTGTCGCATTTGACCAGCGCATCGATCCCGTTAAAGTGCTGGAGACCATCCAGGTAACTGCGAACAATCAGCGCGTAGAACTGCACCTGGCAACCGAACAGGAAATTCAAGCCAATCCTACCGTCAAACAACTGGCTCAGCAAGCCCTAGAAGGACGTTGGCTTGCCTTCAAAGCGAACCGGCTTTTGCCGGCCGCAGCTAAGGTGAACGTGACGATTGGCCCAGGCGTTCCCTCTGCAGAAGGCCCACGCCTTTCCGAGCAGGCAACGACATACGCTTTCTCTACCTATGCCCCCTTGCGGGTTGAAGAAACTCGCTGTGGTTGGGATGACGATTGTCGACCGCTGATGCCTTTCACCATTCGCTTTAACAACCCGTTGGATGTCAACGCTTTTCAAGAGACGCTGCTTTCGATCACCCCCGCCATTGCGGGCTTAAACGCCAACGTGAGTGGCAACACAATTTTAATCGAGGGCGAAACGCGCGGCAACACCACGTATCAGGTAACCCTTTCCGCAAAAATTGGCGATATTTTCGGCCAAACGCTTGGAGAGGATCTCACCCTGCGCTTCAAAGTCGAGCGCGCCGAACCCCTGCTGGTTGGCCCCGGCAGCACCTTTATCACCTTAGATCCGAGCGCTAAAGGTGTTCTAAGCGTCTATGCACGGAATTATGCTCGACTCGAATTGAAGATTTACCGCGTCCAGCCTGAACACTGGAAACCCTTTAAGGAGTTCCTGCGCAAGTATGGAATTAGAGACCTCTCCCAAATGCCGGGCAGCCTGGTTGCCGAAAAGACGTTGAATCTGGACATCCCGCCGGAAACGCTCAGCGCGGTCTCAATTGACCTGCAGCCTTACACGCAAAGCGGTTCTGGCCAATTTGTCGTGATTGTTTCTCCGCTCAAGCCCTTAATCGAAAGCGAGGAGGCCCGCTGGCGAAGAGAAGCGCAAACCGTCATCCTGTGGGTTCAAGTCACCCGGATTGCCCTGGACGCCTATAGCGATCCGACCCAAATGATCGCCTTTGTCAGCGACCTGCGCAGCGGCGTGCCGCTGGAAGGTACCGCCATCCAGGCCGAGAACGGGCAAATTGTCTTCAGCAACGCCGAAGGTGTTGCCCGTTTCCCAATACCGGAGTCGGCCGCTTATCTGACTGCCCGCAAGGGGAATGATCTTGCCTTTTTGCCACGCTCTGAGTGGCTTTATGGAGAAGAGGTCTGGCGCAAGCGACCCTTACTCGACTCTCTGGCGTGGTTTGTCTTCGACGACCGTCAAATGTACCGCCCAGGAGAGGAGGTGCATCTCAAAGGCTGGTTGCGGCACATCGGCGCCGCACCAAGCGGCGATGTCGGCTTGATTGACCGTTCACTCCCACCCCTCACCTATCAAGTTATGGATGCCACCGGCAACCTGATTACTTCTGGTGAGACCGCTCTCAACGCCTGGGGTGGGTTTGACTTCCGCTTTCCGATCCCAGAAGGGATCAACCTTGGAACCGCGCAGGTGCTTTTGAAAGCCACAACCGTTTACCAAAATCCGGAATATCGCCACACCTTTCAGGTACAAGAGTTTCGGCGGCCCGAGTTTGAGGTCATCGCTCGCACCGAAAGTCAACCGCCTTTCTTTATCAACGGTCAGGCAACGGTTTCGGTGGAAGCCAGGTATTATGCCGGCGGCGGATTGGCGAACGCCGAGGTGAGCTGGCAGGTGACCACTGCGCCTGGCAGGTATCAGCCACCGGGTTGGGATGACTTCACCTTTGGCAATTGGCGCCCGTGGTGGGGCTTCGATCCCTACCCGGAAGACGGACAACAGACCACCACGTTCCAGGGCAAAACCGATGCAACCGGTTTTCATTATCTGAACCTTGACTTTGCCGCCCAGGGGCAGGCTACAGTGGGCGCAAGTCCTCGCCAGGTGACTGCCACAGCAACAGTGATGGATGTCAACCGCCAGGCCTGGTCGAGCGCAACCACCCTGCTCGTTCACCCCGCTGAGCTCTATGTGGGGCTGCGCACCAAACGCTATTTTGTCCCCAAAGGGACGCCGCTGCAGGTGGAGTTTATTGTCACCGATTTAGACGGCAAAGCGGTGAGCGGTCAAGCGGTTGAAATTCAAGCCAGCCGCCTGGAGTGGAAAAACCGCAACGGACGGTGGGTGCAGGAAGCCGCCGACACCCAGACCTGTCAGGCGACTTCAGCGGCCGAACCCACCTTTTGCACCTTCCAAACCCCGCTGGGCGGCACCTATCAGATCACGGCGCGGGTGCGCGATCGGCTGGAGCGCCTCAATCAAACCACCCTCACCCGCTGGGTCAGCGGCGGCGCAACCCGACCTTCTCAAAAGCTGGAACAGGAAAGCGTAACCTTGATTCCCGACAAAGAAAGCTATCAACCCGGCGAAACGGCAGAGGTGTTGGTGCAAGCCCCCTTCGCGCCGGCTGAAGGTTTGCTCACCATCAGCCGCAATGGCCTGGTCAGCAGTCAACGGTTTCGGGTCGATCAAAGTGGTTCGGTCACCCTGCGCATCCCGATTGAAGAGCAACATACCCCGAATTTGAACCTGCAGGTAGATTTGGTTGGTGCAGCCCCACATAATGACGCGAGCGGGATGCCCCAGCCCGATCTGCCCTTGCGCCCCGCCTATGCGGTGGGTACCCTAACGCTGAATATCCCCCCGCTCTCGCGGACGCTGGATCTCACGATTACCTCCCAAAAAAGCGAGCTTGAGCCCGGCGCCGAAACCAGCCTTTCGGTAGCGGTGAAGGACGCCGGCGGCAAACCGTTGGCTAACGCCGAAGTGGCTGTGGTTGTGGTGGATGAAGCGATTTTGTCGCTCACTCAATATCAGATGGCTGACCCGCTCGCCGCCTTTTATCCCCAGCGCAGCACCGCAATCGAGAGCGTTTATGGGCGCGCCAGCCTCATCCTAATCGACCCCCTTGCCCTTGCCCGCGAACTATCCAGGAAAGCTATTGTCATGGAAGAAGCCATGCCGCTCATGCCGATGGCGACCAGGGTGGCAGAAAGCCCGGCTGGCGCTTTCGAGGATGAATCCGCTGCAACCAGCCCAATCCCGCTCCGCCTAGATTTCAATCCCCTGGCAGTGTTTGCCCCCAGCGTTCAAACCGATGAAGAAGGAATAGCGCAGGTTCATTTCAAGTTACCGGACAATCTCACCCGCTACCGCATCATGGCAATTGCCGTGGACGCTGGCGGAAAACGCTTCGGCAAAGGGGAAGCCAACCTGACGGCCCGTTTGCCATTAATGGTGCGCCCGGCTGCGCCGCGCTTTCTGAACTTTGGAGATGTCTTTGAACTGCCGGTGGTCATCCAGAATCAGACCGAGGAAGCGCTGGCAGTGCAAGTGGTGGCGCGGGCTAACAATCTGGAACTCCTGCAAAGCGGCTGGCTGGTCAACGTGCCGGCAAACAATCGGGTTGAAGTGCGCTTTGCCGCGCAAACCGTTTTGGCTGGCAAAGCTCAACTGCAAATTGCCGCCATCGCCGGCAACTACGCCGACGCCGCCCAAATCGAATTGCCGGTCTACACCCCAGCTACCAGCGAAGCCTTTGCGACCTATGGCGTGATCGATGAGGGAAGCATCGTTCAACCCATCCAATATCCCCGCGGGGTTTTTCCCCAATATGGTGGCCTGGAGATTTCGACCTCTTCGACCGCATTGCAAGCCCTCACCGATGCAGTGATCTATCTGGTGGATTATCCTTTTGAGTGTTCGGAGCAATTGGCTTCGCGGCTAATGGCGATCGCCGCCTTGCGGGATGTGCTGGCAGCCTTCAAGGCGGAAGGTTTACCCCCGCCGGCCGAATTAGAGAAGCAGGTGCAAAGCGACCTGGATCGCCTGCAGGGGATGCAGAACAGCGACGGCGGTTTCCCAATCTGGACACGGGGATATGAGTCTATTTTCCACACCATCCATGTTGCCCATGCTCTGCTGCGCGCCCGCCAAAAGGGCTATACCCTGCCGGCAGGAATGCTGGAAGCCGTCCTGCCCTACCTGAAATCCATTGAATCGCACTATCCCGACTGGTACAGTGAACAAATCCGCTGGACGTTGAGCGCCTATGCCCTTTACGTGCGTCACCTGGCCGGCGATTCCGATCCAAGCAAGGCGCAAGACCTGATCCAGAAAGCCGGGTTAGAGAATCTCTCGCTGCCGGCGATTGGCTGGTTATGGCCGGTGGTTGAGAATCCTACCCAGCGCCAGGAAATTCGCCGTCTGGTCGGCAATCGCGTGGTCGAAACAGCCAGTGCAGCCAACTTCATCACCGATTTCAACGAACAAAGCTATCTTTTGCTCGATTCCGATCGGCGCACCGATGCCATCCTGCTCGATGCCCTGATGAGCGACAATCCGCAAAGCGATCTGATTCCCAAGCTGGTCAAAGGTTTGATGGCTCACCGGGTTAAAGGCCACTGGCGCAATACCCAAGAGAACGTCTTTGTCCTGCTGGCTTTAGACCGCTATTTCCAGACCTATGAGAGCCAGACACCGGATTTCGTCGCCCGCGTCTGGTTGGGCGAGACCTACGCCGGTAGCAGCGTCTTCCGTGGGCGCACGACCGAGATTCACGAAACTCGCTTGCCAATGGATTTCGTCCTAGCTCAAACGGCTTCTGGGATGCAAAACCTCCTGCTCAGCAAGGAGGGGAAAGGCCGCCTCTACTATCGTCTGGGGTTACGTTATGCACCGACCACCCTGCAATTAGACCCGCTGGATATGGGCTTTGTGGTCACGCGCCGCTACGAAGCAGTGAATGATCCTACGGATGTGTTTCAGGACGCCCAGGGACGCTGGCACATCCGCGCCGGCGCCAGAGTACGGGTGAAACTAACCCTGGTCGCTGACAGCCGCCGCTATCACGTGGCGCTGGTCGATTATCTACCGGCCGGCCTAGAAATCCTCAACCCTGCCCTGGCGGTGACCGGCAACCCGCCGCATGAGCCTTCTATGCCGCAATCCCCCTCTTTTTGGTGGTGGTATCCGTGGTACGAACACCAGAACCTGCGCGATAACCGCGCCGAAGCCTTTGCCGCGCTCTTATGGGAAGGCGTCTATGAATACAGCTATCTTGCCCGCGCCACAACACCTGGCACGTTTGTCGTACCGCCGGCCAAAGCCGAGGAGATGTATTCCCCTGAAGTCTTTGGGCGCAGCAGCTCGGAAATTGTGATCGTAGAGTGAGCTGTATTTTGCCTGCCAATGAAATACTTCACCATAGGCTCTATTTGGCAGGGCAGACTGTCCACGAATGTTCACGAATGCACGAAGTACCGTTCAACTCTTAAGAAATGGCAGACAACCTCAGGCACTAAATCGCAACGCTTGCCGCTCCTGCCCCATCCATCCGAAACCAACTCATTTGTACACGATCGATTCGAGCAACTCCTATGTGATTTTCGGGAAGCAAATGTTTAGCATAGTCAAACTCAGAACGGCCAATTAGCGACCCAAACTGTTTTTGGAAACGATTTGCTCATCTCATTGACCAATGTTTTATCTGCTGTTATGTAATCACAATTCTCGCGCTCACTCAAGGCAATATATAACGAGTCATACACAGTGCGTTCGTGGATCATTGCAATCCGCAATGCCTCTGAAAGCAACTCCGCAGCGGGTGTAAATTCAATATCCACTTCTCTAAACGAAGTGATGATTTGCTCGGCGTCAGCCTTTGCCAATCCCTGAAAGCGATATTTCTTCCAGACGATATTACCAATTTCAGCGGCAAGTAAATCGGGCGCAATGAGCATGAAAGACCCCGATTGATAGCCATCCAATACTCGCCGTGACTCAGCGGATAATGGTTCGGGCACAAACCATTTGATGACTACACTGCTATCAACGACGATTTTACCCATATTCATCGCTCACGGTCTGCGCGGATTAACTCCACGCTATCTTCCATCTCACCATAAGTTCTGGATAGACGTTCGCGCAGAGCATCAATACGGCGCACAGTCTCTTGGCGGCAATTTAGTTCTTCAATGTGCGCTTGCCAAACCTCAATGAGTTTCTGAATCAACTCTTCAAGGCTATCGAACCCGCCGTTGCGCGCCGTAATCTCTAATTGCTGATAGAGTCTCTCTGAAACAGTAAGTGTTTGAACCATCTTACACCTCCAAGAAACATTGTAGCCTGCGGATTGGATCAAGTCAAGCCTGACTAACGGTCAAAAGCCGCTTTGATTGTAATAATGATATGTGGTTGCTCTCTGAGAAGGAATGTATTTTCTTGCCTTTCGAGGTCTGAACCTGCGCCTCAAACCTGCGGGGCCATCTCGCAGCCGGTCAAAGCCCTGTTTGAGCGCTATTTCGATCTCCCGGCAAGAGCGTAGTCTGTCAGTTCTTACCATCCGCCCTCAAAACACGCGATTGAACGTCAGGATCAAGCCGCGCCAGCGGTTTGCCGAGTCGCCAATCATCCCTTCCTTACCCCTCCGCACGCGTTCAGAAATCGAGAACGAAACGAACTATCCCTATAACATGACAAATCTCCTAACAAATTTGTAATTAACTAAACATGCGATTTGGAGCGAAGAGGGATTACAATCATCATACGGAGGGAATGGTTTGATCGGATTGACAACTTTTTGTTGGTGAGATTCTACTCCCCTTTTACCGGTATTCAAATAAAGGGTTGCGATCTGAGGATGCGCTGTCCTATCGAGCGGATTTAAGCCCGGCAAGGGACTGGCGCAACAAATTCTCTTTCCTTTCTGTCCACCGCTTCTTTATAGGCAAGCTGAATGCAATTCATCGGGTCTGTAACCAAGCGAATGACAGACCAGTTTTTTGTTTTGGAGGCTCAGATGGAACAGCGGCGATTTTCCCTGAAGCGGAAGGACGTTTTTTGCATCGTTCTTTTGGCGCTCCTAAGTGTGTTTTCACTCAATGTGCCTTTGAGTAGCCAGGCGGCCGGCTCTGTGCGCTTCGCTGCGCCGGTCGCCCAGGGCAGTGGCAATTGCTCGTCGTGGGCAAATTCCTGCACACTGCAAACCGCTCTGACCAACGCCGTGAGCGGCGATGAAATTTGGGTCAAGATGGGTGTGCACTATCCAGGCGCGGCCGGCGAGCGCAGCGCCACCTTCACCCTCAAGCACGGCGTTGCCCTCTATGGCGGCTTCGCCGGCACGGAGACCAGCCGCGATCA
>DAOTZA010000007.1:0-16466 GCA_034434515.1 Anaerolineales bacterium
AGGTGACTATGGAACGAGGTTATCACACAAAAAACGAAATATTTTCGCAAACTGAAGCCTGGGCAAATGCTCTGGATGTGGTCGAAGCCCAGCGGTCTCGGTTAGAACCTTTGTTACAGAGCGATTATACTCAGGTGCTGTTTATCGGCTGTGGTTCAACCCATTATCTTTCTTTAGCGGCTGCAACCCTCTTTCAGGATCTATCCGGTAAACTGGCGCGCGGTCTTCCGGGCGGTGAATTGTGGATGAATCCCCATTTTGCGACCCCGAACAACAATTTGCGCCGTAAAACCTTGCTGATTGCCATCAGCCGCTCGGGGTCAACGACTGAGACCGTTCGGGCAGTCGAAGCCTTCAAAGCATTGGATGGCGGAACGGTTCTCGCGCTGACGAATTATCCCGATCAACCCCTGGTGGAGATGGCAGATTTGGCGTTGGTGGTCGAAAAGGGGCAGGAGCAAAGTGTGGCGCAGACTCGTTCTTTTGCCTCGCTTTTTGTCACCACCACGGCTTTGGCTTTAATCGCCGCCGGACGCCAGTCTGAATTGGGCGATTTAAGGCGTTTGCCTGCGGTGGGCGAACGATTGCTCAGAGATTATGATCCATTGGCACGTCAATGGGGGGAGAATCTGACTTTGGATCGATTTTACTTTTTGGGTTCGGGTTTTCGATATGGTTTAGCTTGTGAAGCGAACTTAAAAATGAAAGAGATGACCCTCACCCACACCGAACCGTTCCACTTCCTGGAGTTTCGCCATGGACCAAAGAGCATGATAACCGAGACAACAGCAGTGGTCGGGTTGCTCTCCGATACAACCCGTTCTCATGAGCAGCGTGTACTGGAAGAAGCAGAAGGTTTAGGCGCCAGGGTGCTAAGCCTGGCAGAAAACGATGCAACCGTGAACTTTCAAAGTGGGTTGGCGGAAATTTTGCGTGGGGTTTTGTACCTGCCTGTTCTCCAGGCGATAGCGTATTATCGTTCCCTGGCGAAAGGGTTAAACCCGGATCGGCCAGTGAACTTGACCTCGGTTGTGGTGTTAGATTAACCTGGGACCAGCAGGATGAGTTTGGATAATTTGTCCTGCTGGCTCGGGCTTGCTGAAGATGTGCTCCACCGCCAGCAGTGGAATGCCCTCGAGAAGAGGCAAAATAGATGGCTTCCCCCTAACCTGTTCGCTCTTTAGGCCTCTACTCTCTCTTTTTGCAGTTCGACGATATGTTGGAGCATGGCGCGCCTGGCAATAGCCGGGTCACGCGTGGCGAGGGCTTCAATGACTGCCTGGTGACGGGCAGCCAATTGCTCCAGGCTGATAGACGAGCGCCGCATGGTAATCAAAATGTACTGACCTAATTGCAAATTGTCATAGATGCGCCGCAGCAAGCTGTTTCCAGAAAGGGCGACAATTTGAATGTGAAACTGCCAATCGTAGCGGGCAGCCGCAAGGTAGTCGCCCACTTTTGCCATTTGCAGCATCTTTTCGACCGTATTGCGCAGCGCTTGCAAATCTTCTTCGCTCACCTTTGGGGCAGCCTGTTCGGCTGCCAGGGCATCCAGCACTGCCCGCACGCTATAGATCTCTTGCATGTCCTTATCGGTCAGCAGCCGCACCATTGCCCCTTTGTGGGGTTCGCGCTCCAGAAAGCCGGAACTGACCAGATCACGAATTGCCTCCCGCACCGGCGCCTGGCTGATGCGCAATTGGCGGGCAAGCTGGCTCTCGACCAACCGCTCACCGGGTTGTAATTCGCCGCGCTCAATGGCGTCCAGGATATACTGCTTCACCTGATCGCTCAGGACGGTTTTGTTGATTCCGTTTGCACTTTCGAACTCATTATTTGCCAACGGTTAACTCCCAAAGCATCGAATACTTTAAACTTCTCTGCCAGAGTATTCTACTCCAATTTGAGCAGTTTAGAGTAGCTTTTCCACCTCGTCGAAGAGCAGTTGCGGGTTGGCGGCGCGGATCATAAAATAGGGGCGTGGCTTGGCAAAGCGATGACCGAAATCTGCCCGTTTGCGGCGTTTCTCTTCGGTATCCACGATTGGCATAACCAGACCAGGTGAGAGCAGTTGGTTTAGCCCAAAATAATTCATCATCGAGTGAAAACCCTGATATTCCTTCTCAAACTGCTCGAGTTCTTTCACCGAGGTAGCATAGTTGCCATCAATGGAGGGCAGAATCACGAGGTCAACATTCGATGGTTGCAGATAATGTTGTACCTCAGGCGCCTTGCCGAAGAGTTTCTTCACGCCTTCGTCTTGATCCGCGAGGTCGGAACGTTCTGTCCCTTTGGCGCGCTTGGCAAGGTAAACGTTGGTGGAGCCCATCGCCACCCACCCTCTTTCATCGATGACCAGCGTTTCGGTGGAGATGTTCAAACCGCCACGGCGACAACCCTCAAGTTGGGACATCGTTTTCCCATGGTTGGATTCCCCGCCCATGAACATGATCGTCTTGTCCTGGTAACGCACCGCCGAAGCATGGAAGGGATGCAAGCCGCATTCCTCTAAGCGAAAAGCCAGCATACTGACCAGGATTTTCTGGATCTCGCCTGCATACCATTCGCCATCCAGCTCCAAAATATTCCCGCGATAACGGATATCCTTGATGGCCATTTGCGGTCGCCAGATGATATCGGGGTTGGCAAGCGTTACCTGTTCGGCAACTTGCACATTTGCTAGACGATAATTCAAGAAGGTCATATCCATGGCATCCAGCGGATTCTTGCTGCTTGCACTTTCGACATCAAAACGGATTTGGGCTTGTTTCGAGTTGAATTGGCGGGATAATACGGTCATGTTTTCCTCACAAGAGACAGGGTTAGCCTAAGGTGGTAATCGGTCGGCTTTGAAGTAGATAAAACGCACCCTTTTCTGCTCCCCACTCGATATCTTGGGGACAGCCGAAGTGCTTTTCAACCAGATTGCCCATCTCCACCAGGGCTCTCAATTCGGCTTCGTTTAGCACCGGCTGATCTTTCAATCCAGGCGGCACTTCTTCTTCGATGATTCCGTTCAAACCGTCGTTGACAATGCGGATCGATTTCCGGGCGATAAAATGATAGCGCACCTCGCAAGTTTCCCGATCGATCTTGTAATGGTCAGGTGTGATCGTACCGGAGACTATCCCTTCTCCCAGACCATACACTCCTTCAATGATCATTTGATAGGGGTTTTTCAAGATCGGATCGACGGTGAAGATTACCCCAGCTTTTTCGGCGTTGACCATCTTTTGCACCACGACTGCCATTGAAACCAGGTCATCGTCAAAGCCGTTACAGAAGCGGTAATAAATTGCCTGTGAAGTGAATAATGAAGACCAGCACTTGATCACGTTGTCTAACAAAGCTTGCTCGCCGCGCACGTTTAAATAAGTGCTCTGCTGGCCGGCAAAGCTGGCGCAGCCCATATCTTCGGCGGTGGCGCTAGAACGCACCGCAACGGCTACTTCACTGCCCAGTTGACGGTAGTGATCCAGAATCTCCTTCTTCAGCTCTTCATCGATCACAACTCGCTCAAACAAGGCTCGGATGGTGGTTTCCGCTTCTTGCAAGGCGTGGGCATTACTGCGATCGATGCTGTTCAAGATATGTTTGACCTGTTCTCGCAAGCCGCCGCGCTCGAAAATGCGCCGATAGGCGGAAGATAAAATGACAAAACCCGGCGGGACCGGTAATCCTGCACAGGTCATATCGCCGAGATTGGCGCCTTTGCCGCCAGCTTCTGGTACATCATCACGACAAATTTCGGAAAATGTCCGGCAAAATTTACCCATTAAGCATCTCCTGAGTGCCACCTGACATGGGTGGGAATAAGATCACTTGCTGTCCTTCTTGCAATTCGTAAGCGAAGTCGTTGATCACCTGTCCATCAATCATGACCTGAAAGACGCGTTGCACCGTACCACTGAAAAGGTCCTCTTTCACTTGCCGGTCAATGCCCAGGGCAAGAAATAGATCCTTCAAGGTGGCGCCGCTAGGCAATTCCAGCTCGGCTTCGCCGCGCTCGTTGATTGGCACAGACAAGGCTTCGCGCAGAAAGGAGAATACCCGTACGGAGACTTTCATTGGCTTATTGTTCTTCTACGTCGGAGCGCAGCGTTCTCCGCCTGCGGAATCTTGGCAGGAGAATCCCGGCGCGCCCCGACAGCTTTGTCACAGTTTTCTTCAATCCTCAAAGATTGCCACTGCTCGTACCGGCGCCGCCGTGGCATTTACCCACTTGATGGGGAACACGCACACTTTGAAGCCAACCGGGCGGGGGAGTTTGTCAAAGTTCGCCATGTTCTCCAGATGATAATACTCGCGGTCGATCATCACTTTGTGAGCGGGCCAGAACTGCTTATCCTCAAACATTGCCCACACCGGGCGGTCGTAGGTGCCGGCATCGATGCCGGTCATCTTCACGCCTTGATCGAGCAGCCAGTTGGTGGCGCTCTCGGTCATCCCGCTTTGCTCTTTCAGATACCGTTCTTCATTGTTGTAACGACAGGCGCCGGTGTAAATCAGGACGATGTCGAGGGGTTTGATGGTATAGTTGATTTTCTTACAAGCGGCAATCATATCATCGGCGGTGATGCCATAGCCAGCCGGTTTGTCGGTGAAATCCAATAAGACGCCATCCCCATAGCAGTACTCCAAAGGAATTCCTTCGGGACCAGGCGCATCGCTGCGCATATGGCGTAAGGAGTCGACATGGGTGCCGACGTGGTCGCCGGTGACCACCAGGCAGTGGGCAGTCAACCAGGTCGAGCCGTATTTGGCAGCGCCAACCTTGGTCGCAAACTCTTCCCACGTCTCTAACATCGTAATCACTGGGCGCATTACGCGTGGGAAGACGACCATATCGCTGTGAACATCCATGCTCAAATCAATCAGTTTTACCATCCTGCATACCTCCTAAGAGTATCATTATTTGACCGTGACACCATGACGTTCCAGGTCTTCGAGAATGTCCTCCAAACCATAATCGATCAGGGTTTGGCGGGTAGGAACACCTTCTTCGTCCCAACCGTGTTGCCGATACCAGGCTTCACGAATTGGCTCTAAGATATCATAGACCTTGCCTATGGCAGGACCTTCGGGCATGGGGTCTTCGGTGAAACGTGGTGGCAGGATATCATCCTTGGCGCGTAACCCTAAGCGGGCGTTATAGGCGCGTTCAAGGTGATTGACCCGCATTGCCGCTTCCATTAGCTCTTCTTTATCCACGTCGAAGCCCGTAGCAGCGCTATAGAGCTCAGGGATAATGGTGAGCATTTTTTCGATGGTGATATCGGTGGTAGCGGTATAGTAGGTATAGGGGAATTTACACACGCCCATCAAGTCCGGCAGGGTGATGATGCTTTCCCAACTGTGCAAATGTCGTACAGCTTCGTCGATGGGTAAATCGTCCAGTCCATAAGCGCCCGGAGCAGAGATGCGCAGGTGGTCGCCGCCACGGGGGCTGACCGCATAGCGGAAGTTATACACTTTGACAACGCGCGCATCCAGGGGCGCCGGAGTTAGACCTTTGACGTGTACCGCATAGCGCTCGGAATTCTTGCCGATGATGGCGGCCGCGCCTTTGACGCCGTGCGCCAACGTTTCACCGAGGAAACCTTGCCGATAGGCAATGCGGCGAACCAGCTCTAAAGCTGCGTGGTAATTGCCCCAGGTCAGGTCTAATCCTTCGGTATCCTGATCGGTCAGGATGCCGCGCTGATATAACTCAAAGGAAAAAGCCAGAACGCCGCCCAGATCGAGGGTGTCGAGCCCTAATCGATCGGCAAGGTCATTCCCTTTGAGAATGGCCGCAAGATTATCGTTGCCGATTGCGGAGCCAAAAGCAACCGCAGTACAGTATTCCGGGCCGCCAACCACTGTACCAGCAAACTCTCCTTCGGTGACCATGCTATACCGATCGCATTTTGTTGGGCAGGTTTAGCAACCGGTGGTCTTGACCAGATATTGTTTGATCAAGGCTTCGCCGTCGATTTTTTCTTTGCCTTTAAATTGCCCATATTGGAAGTTCATTGTGTTGGTGCCGCCCAAGATCGTATGATGATCCATCAAGGTTCCCAGGGTGCCGCGGCGTGAGAAATCTTTCAAGCGGGCGTCATCAACTTCCAGTTCGCGCAGGCGGGCGACATTGCGCAGAAAGCGTTCACGATCGGCAATTGGGAAGGGCCTGGTGCAACGGACAGCAATTGCCTTGAGATTCTTGGAACCCATAACCGCTCCAACGCCGCAGCGCGCCGCCAGATGGTCTTTATCGACGACGATGCCGGCAATGCGCACCAGATTCTCTCCTGCCGGTCCAATGGCTGCCACACTGAAATCTTTCCCCAACTCTGCCTGAAGCAGATCGGTGGTTTCATGGGTGTCTTTGCCCCACAGGTGGCTGGCATCATGGATCGAGACGGCCTGATCATCGATGCGGATATAGACCGGTTTGTCAGCTTTTCCTCGTAGGATAATCGTGCTAAAGCCGGCCCGGCGCAGATAAGCGCCCCAGAAACCGCCACCGTTGGCATCCCCAAAAATGCCGGTGAGCGGAGAGCGGGTGCCGACCACAAAGCGGGCACTGGAAAAGGCCGGTGAACCGCTCAAAGCTCCTGGCGCAATGACCAGGACGTTATCTGGGCTAAGAGGATCGAGTTCTTTGGGGTTGAGTTCGTAGTTCAATCGCGAGGTAAATCCCCGTCCGCCCAAAAACTTGCGGCTGAAAACGGGGTCTTGGGGTTCGATACGAATTTCACCGCTGCTTAAGTCAATGTACAGGCGATTACCGATAAACGGGTTCATCTATTCCTCCGAAAGCTGAAGGTAGTAAGGGTAATCTCCCCTCTCCCTTTGGGAAAGGAAGTGGGGGAAAGAGTTACTCCCCTCTCCCGCTGGGAGAGGGGTTGGGGGTGAAGGTAACCCATTCGTTCTCTTCCTACGCGCGCTCTAAAATCTCCACTACGCCGGTAAAGCCGTTCACGCGCACCCGGTCGCCACTCTTGATCCGGCGAGTCGCGTCGCCGGTGCCAACCACGGCCGGAATACCAAATTCACGTGAGACCACTGCAGTGTGAGAAAGCACCCCACCTGCATCGGTGACGACACCTTTGATCTTCGAGAAGACGATCACCCAGGCTGGGTTAGTCATCAGGCAGACCATGATCTCACCGCGCTTGACCTGATCGAATTCATCCGGGCTTTTGACAATGGGCGCATACCCTTCGGCAACGCCTGCGGCGGCCGGCAAGCCGATTACCTTATCGGCGGCTTCTTTCTTGCCTTCGCGGGCGCGCTCGAAGCGCTCTGGGTAGCCCCACAGGGTGTGGTAGATTTCCTCATACATGTTCCAGCGGGTGACGGTGCCAACCCAATCCCGAGGAGTGATCTTAAAGGCATCTTCCCACTTGCGGCGCGCTTCCTTGATTATACTGATGCCATCATAGCCGTTGGGATTTGACTCGCTCTTGGGGTTTGCAACATAATACCGTAACTGGTCGTACTCAAGGAACATGATGTCTTCTGGATCGCGCAGCAAACCCATCTCAACCATCTTTCGCCCAATTGCCAGCAAGACCAATCTCATGCGGGCAAAGGTGCCTTGATCGAAGTAAAAGTGATGGTCGGGGGTGAGGGGCATCATCTTTACCGCTAAGCGCATCGCTTCCTGCAAGGCTTCCTTTTTCTCGGCGGGAGCATCGGCTGGAACCTTTTCCATCAATTCTCGCATCGCAGCTTGCTGATCGTTCTTGATTTTCTCGTACTCTTCGGGGAAATTATAATCGGACACAAGATAGCCCTTGATCGTCTCCACGCAGGGGGTGGGATCTTCGACCCAGAGTTTGTAAATGTACTCATGGGTGTAGAGGGGTTTATAACCGTATTCCTTCAGGTAGGCCTGCACTTTTTCCATAAAGGCTCGCCCGGTGGGAGTAGCTTGCAAGGCAGGGATAATCGCCGAAGCCGTTTCTTTGCTATCGAAAAGTTGCTTTAGTTCCGGGTTGGCTTTGACTTCTTCTTTGAGTTGCCACAATTCGCGCACCGAATCCCAGTTGCGGTCTTCGAGGGAAATCAAAATTCGCCCGAGAAGGGTCCCATCCACATCTGGAATCAATTCCTTAGCGAGGATCTGGAAGGTAAGCGAAGCCTGGAACTGAGCGAGATTCAGAATCCAGTGCAGACGGAAATGGCGTTCCTGGATGTCGATAGCTTCCTCGAGGAAGACCATTAAGTCTTGGAGAGAGGCGTTTTTGGTGTCGTAGGTATCCAGGTATTCAAAGTTGCGTTTGATTTCGGGAAGATAGCGTTGTTGCCACCATTCGAGGAAGTTTTCTGCATAGGTGGGCATGATCCAGCCATAATATGGTCCAATCAGAGCAGCCTCATTGGGATCGCGCGGGCTGATGGCAGTGTAGACGTAACCGTTGACCTTTTTGGCGTTCCAGGCACAGCCAATGGGAAAACCAAAGCGTCGATACATATAATCCAGTGTGGGTCCCCACCAGCCATGCAGGCTGAAATACATCGGCGAAACGGGGTTGGGGACGTGATTGTCGTCATAGAACCAGAAGAGTTTTTTCTCTTCCTCGTTCTTCCACTCGACGGGAAAGCTCTCGTCGCCGTAGAAGGTTGCCAGAACTTCGCTTGTATCAAACATGGGGGCCTCCTTTTAGGATAAAAATGGTGAATGGTTAAGTGGGGGGTGGAAAGGGTCTTGGGTTTGGGTGGGGTGGCACTCTCCGTCAGAAGGGTCATGGGGGATAAAACAATTTTGCTAACTATTATCGATTAATGATTATCGATAATTGTATCACAAAAAAAGACATTCCGTCAATAGTTTCGTCTCTTATGGAAAGAAAATTGCTCTCACCTAGCCAAGCCAGACCAATGAGATGCCTAACCACTCACATAAAAGCTGAATCTCGCGCTGCAGATCCCCAAAGGTCAGGACAAAGTGTTGTGTGGTGCCGACCTCTGCGCAGCGACGGAAAAAGGTTTCAATGGTTGGGTCTAAACGCAAGATCACATGCGGATAACCTTCCAAACGCGGCGATCCACCCAGGCTGCTGCCCTGCGTTGCAATTGCCTGCCAACCCCGTGGCGTACAACGCAGTTGTAGCAGGGTAACCCTGCCTTTGGCAACCACAAACTGTAAGTGTGCCCCCTCGGTCGGGTCGCTCTGGGCAAATTCGTAATCGGGAGAAATCCAGAGCGAGCCCGGTTCGGCTAACTGTGGATTTTGTGGCCCGGCGTGTCCGCCGATAATCAGATTCTCCGCTTCGTCCCAGACCCAGAATTCGGCAAAGAAGACCCCTTTGCCGCTCAGCCGTTGCAAAAGAAACAAAGCTGTTGCTGCCCCTAAATCCCCCTCCAGGCCGATATGGATGTTTTGCTCCCACAACAACGGCGGATAAAGCGCCGGTCGTAAGCCAAAACAGCGGTGAGTCTCTTCAGCGATGTCGTTGAACGAAAGGATATCGAGCTTTCGTTCAACTGCCAGATGGGCCAATCCCAGAGAAACGCGGGCCGCCTGCGCTAAAGTTTCGTCCTTTACGCCGCGAATCGGAACATTCTGCCGCAGATCTGCGATGTATTCCTTTACTTCTGAGTCGTTCAGACGCTGGGTGGCATCGGCAAGTTGTTGCACTGAAAGATATTCCACCCGAGGACCCAGTTCGTGTAAGAGACGAAACTCATCTACAAACGTACTTTGCATTTGCTCGTTGCGGTGCGGCAACAGACCAAAATTGGCTTGTTTCAATGCCTGATAGACGGTAGTGACTTTGGCAAATTGTTCCAGGTCGGTGAGGACGCGTTCCTGGTCGGCTGCTCCAAACGTAAAGAAAAAAGGTTTCTTCAGGTTGCGCAGGGTGCCAAGCCCCTCGAATGTGCCAACCCATCCCGAGCCGCGCAAAACATCCAGAAAAGAAAGCGAAAGAGGCAATTTCTGCCAGGGTTGAAAGCACCAAACCGCTAAAGGACGATTCCCTAAAGCCTGTAAAATGGGAGCCAGATAGAAATCCTCTGCCCAAACCTGAAAAGCCAGAATCACCCCCTGCACCTCACTGGAGCGCAGCTCGGAGCAGGCCGTTTCCAGGCTGGTTTGTGAGTTCACCGTCCAGACCTGATGGAGATTAATCCGCCCTTGGAGCGCATGCACAAGGCGCGCTTTATCAAGCTCTACGGCCTGGCGTAGTTCAGGTAAGGCAACGACCGAGTCAAACCATTCTGCTCGCAGAAGGAAAAGGCCAAGCGGAGCAGTGGATGGCAAAGAAGCAATCATAGCACCTCCGTGATAAACAACCCCAACAGGCTATTTGATCGCCCCACGCGATAGACCGCGCACCAGATACCGTTGGGCAAGCAAGGCAAAGACTAAGACCGGCACCAGCACCATCGAGCCAGAAGCGGCAATTCGTCCCCAAAGGATGGCTTTGTTGGTCATAAAACTGGTGATGGTTACCGGCAAGGTGCGCGCTTCCCGGCCGGTCAGGATGACCGCATAGAGAAACTCATTCCAGCAATAAAGGAACGCCAAAATCGCCGTAGCAGCCAAACCTGGCGCAACCAGCGGCAGGCTCACTCTGATCAATGCCCCAAGGCGAGTACACCCGTCGATCATGGCGGCTTCTTCCAATTCAATCGGCACATCATCGAAAAAGCCAATCATCATCCATAGGGCAAGGGGGATGGTAAAGGTTAAGTAGGAAATGATCAATGCCCAGCGGGTATCCAGCAATTTCAAACCATTGAACAGGACATAGAGCGGCACAATGATGGTGATAGGCGGCAACATTTGCGGAATCAACGCGCTCATCCGCAGCCAGAAAGCGCCGCGAAAACGAAAGCGCGAAAAACCATACGCCGCCAGGCCACCCAAGAATAAGGCAATGCTTGTGGTGCTGAGTGCCACCACCAGGCTGTTGACAAAGTATTTCTCAAACTGCCCGCCGGCCAACACCTCGCGGTAGTTTTGCAGGGTAGGGGTGAAAATCCATACCGGTGGCAGGTTGAAGGTGAGATTGGGTTCTTTGAAGGAAGTAATGAACAGATACACCAAAGGCGCTAACGAAAGGATAACAGCCAGAATGACCAGGAAATAAATCAGAAAGCGGCTGAGATAGCGTAGCAGGCGAACCGAAGACATTGTGGCTGCTTCCTCCTATACCGTTTCTGACCTTCCGATCGCCCGCGCCATCATGCCGGCAAGGAACAACATGATGACAATCATAATATATGAAGCCGCAGAGGCAAAACCGAGATTGAACGCTTGAAAACCATAACGATAAATGTAAATGCTCACCGTTTCCGTGGCGCGCGCCGGCCCGCCAGCCGTGAGCAGATAGACGACATCGAAAATGCGAAAGGTGTCGATCAGCCGCCAAAGCAAAGCCACCAGGATCGTTTGGCGCAGCAGCGGCAACGTAAGGTAAAGAAAGGTCTGCAGCGAATTGGCACCATCGATGCGGGCGGCTTCAAAAGGTTCTTCAGGCAAGGATTGCAGGCCGGCCAATAACATCAAGGCAACAAACGAGGTCGTATTCCACACATCGACCAGAATCACCGACCAGAGGGCAATTTTTGGTGAGCTGAGCCATTCCACCGGCCCAAAACCAAGTTGAGTCAAATAATAATTGATAATGCCAAATTCATAATTGAAGAGCAAACGCCAGGTCAAGCCAATCACGACGTTGGTACACATCATCGGTAACAGGATAAAAGACCGAATCAACCCTTTGGCTTTGAGGTCGTGATTCAGTAACAGAGCCAATGCCATTCCCAACACGAACTCAAGGGTGATTGCCAGAAGAACGAAGGTGAAAGTAATGCGGAGAGAGCTCCAGAATTCGGGGTTGCTGAAGAGTTGCCGGTAATTCTCCAAACCGATAAAAGGGATGCCTTGTTTAAAGGTGCGCAGCGTCCAGCGGTGAAAGCTCAGCCACAGCGAATAGCCTAAGGGATAGATTAAGATGATCGCCATCACTGCAAAGGACGGGGCAATGTAAAAGGCTGGTTCGATTCGCCGGATGAATTTGCGCAGGGAGAAATTTTGGGTCGTCTGAGAGGATAAAGCCATAGCTGCTTGGGTTGAGAGAGGTCTGGCAGAAAGCTCTGCCAGACCTCTATTGTACCTGAAGTTTACTTGAGGTAACCGGCGCTCTTGAGGATTTCGGTCAGCCTGGCTGCCATTTCATCGGCGGCTGTTTTTGGATCCTTGACACCGGTCACGGCAGCAACGACGCCATCTTGCACGACCGGCAACATCTCTGGCGAGACGGTCAGGACGGGGAAGAGGGCGCGATAGGGCATCACTTCCGCCAGTAGCTCAAATTGCGGCACGGCTGCAACCACTTGCGGATCGGTCAAGGCTTCGATGTTACCGGGGATGCCCCCGTTTAGCGCCCACATCGTGGCACCTTCCTTGCCGGTTAGCCATTCAATAAATTTGTAAGCTGCTTCTTGATTTTTGGCGCCGCTGGGGATCGCCCAACCCCATTGCGAACCACCGGTCTTGCGCACCAGGCTTCCGTCGGCCTGGCGAACACCTGGTACCAGGGTGTAGCCAAGCAGTGGCTGACCGTCTTTGCAGACCTTAGGGCTTTGGTTGCAATCGGTGAGGGTTTGGGTGGCAGCCATCCACTGAATGCCCATGGCAGCTTTACCTTCTTGCAGGGAGGTCAGGATTTCATTGTAACCATAGTTAACCACATCCGGGCTGACCACCTTGTGTTTCTGCAACAGGTCAGCGTAGAAGGTCAGCGCCTGAACGCCAATTTCATTGTTGATGATGGGGTTGTAATTCTCATCCAGTACGTCGCCGCCCATTCCAAAAAGATAGTACATAAAATCCCACCACACTTCATCGCGCTTGGCGCCGATGATCGTGCCGTAAATTTCGGGAGGATTGTTCAATGCCTGGGCTGCCTGGAGATATTCATCCCAGGTCTCGGGGACTTTCAAACCCTTTTCCTCGAAGAGGTCTTTGCGGTACCACAGCCAGGCTGTATCCCCTTCGGAGGGGAAGACATAGAGTTTCCCATCGAAGGTGAAGTATTCAAGGGTTTTCCCATATACGGCAAGGTCCAAACCCGGCATAGCCACATTGGGGTCTTCGATGAAGCTGGTGAGATCTTTGAGCGCGCCTGCTTCCACCCAACTGGGAATCCAGTCGGAGGAAACATAAGCCACATCGTAGTCCGAGCCGCCGCCAATGAACGTGGTGGTCAGCTTGTCATAATAAGCTTCACGGGCGATCTCTTCGACAATCACCTTGTTACCAGTTTTCTTTTCATACTCGGCGGCAACTTTGACCAGGTTATCGTGTTCCGGCCCACTCCAACAGGCAACCACAATTGGTTCGTATTTGCTTGCGCTGGGCGCCTCTGTAGCTGCTGGTGCTTCGGTGGCAGCGGGTTGTTCGGGAGCAGGCGCCTCTGTAGCAGCGGGTGCCTCGGTGGCTGCAGGCGGTTGGGGAGCACAAGCAACCACGAGGCTAACGAGAACCAAAACAGACACCAGTTGCAACACAAACTTTTTCATTTCTTCTTCTCCTTTCTTCTTATGGTTTTCGGTGCCAATATGCTTGAGATGAATATGGAAGCAACCTGTCCTTTAGAATATTTCGCTTAATCAACCACCTCCTTTCCAGAAAGTGAGTGTTGGCAAGCCTGGAAACTGAAATGAGGTTGGTGTGGAAATTGAACGTTCCTCTCTAGAATTGGAGAGGACAACCTGCGTGTTCGCGCCGATCCCGTCAATTGCGGCTTTGCGCGCCGGGGAACATTTGAGCGGGATGAAATCCGCTCAACCCTCAGATGATTAGACTGTAGCGTAAACAAGACAGGGATGTTGCGTACAGCCATGATCCTTTCTGTAAACCAATAACGCAGTTATTTTAACTCATTTGCAAAGCGTTGGATCTTGCGAATGGCGTCGACGATCATCTGCATTTCTTCTTCACTGCCCAACAGAACCGGGTTGGGTAGCCAGACGGTCTCCCAGGCCGCTTTGAGCGTATTGGGAAAGCCGCTGCGCAGGAAAGGATGCTCTGTGCGGGCATGCGCTTCCCCAAGCCGTTTGCGATAGGCACCGCTCTTGAAGACGTCTAACTCGTGCAGTGGCGGATAGCTGGCTTGGGTGGGAATGCCTTCGGCGTTGAAGGCTGCAATGAAACGTTCGGTGGAAATGCCCGCAAAGGCGCGGCGATCAACATGAAAGATGTAAGCATAATAACCGTGACGGGTCACGCGCGGGTCGAGCTTTTGAGGGGTGATGCCCTCGATCTTGGGCAGTTCTCGGTCGAGGAAAGCGGCATTGCGCGAACGGATGGCGGCTTGCTCGTCCAGACGTTTTAGTTGCTGGCGTAGAACTGCCCCTTGCCATTCACTGAGCCGATAATTCGAGCCGTAGATGAAGTGAGCGTAAAACCACTCGCCAGGCATGCGGCCGCAATCGTGAATTGACCGCGCCTTGCGCTCCAGATCGGGTGAATTGGTAATAATGATTCCACCTTCACCGGCTGTCATCAGTTTGGAAGCCTGAAAGCTAAACGTGCCAATGACTCCAATTGCGCCGATTTTGTGTCCTTTCCATTCTGCCCCGTGAGCATGAGAGCTGTCCTCAACTAGATAGACCCCGTAACGGTGGGCGATCTCCTGTAAGACGTCCAGATCGGCCGCATGTCCGCCAACGTGCACAGCAATAATGGCTTTGGTGCGCGGCGTAATGGCAGCTTCCACCTGAGCCGCATCGATACAGAAAGTATCGGAGGTCACATCCACCAGGATGGGTAAGGCGCCGGTGAACAACACTGCGCTGGCCGTTGCTACGAAAGTGAAGTCTGGCACGATCACTTCATCCCCTTGCCCGATCTCCAGGGCACTCAGGGCAACTTCGAGCGCCGCAGTGCCATTGGTGACTGCGATTCCGTATTGTGCCTGATGATAGGCGGCAAACTCCTGCTCGAATGCCAGCGTTTGGGTACCAGGGGTTCGCCACCACACACGGCTTTCCAGAACTTGATTCAAGGCCTGGCGTTCATTTTCATCATACACTGGCCAGGCTGGGAAGGGTGTTTTTTTGATCGGTTCACCACCAAGCAGAGCGAGTTTGGACATAAACCATAACTCCTTTTTAAGGTCTAGCTGGCTTTTAAGCCGACATGTTCGAACGAGGTGTCTAAGACCAGCATAATGGCGCCCATTACTGCGGCGCGATAGCCTAAATTCGAGACGACCAATCGCACCGGGGCAGGCAAGCAGCCCTGTAAACGGTTTAAAATCGGTTCAACCAGGATGTCCGCCGAGCGAGAGACACCGCCTCCCAGGACAATCACCTCCGGGTCCAGGACAACGCTGATGGCTGCAATGATGAGCGCAAGATAATCCACGGTCTCGTCCACAATGGCTTGCGCCCATTCTTCTCCGTTGCGCGCCCAATCGAAAACCTTTTCAGCCGTTAGCGAATTCAGATCAACGGGAAGGTTGCGGGAGCGAATCAGCTCTGTAGCTCGCTGGACAACACCCGTACCGGAGGCTAAGCTCTCCAGGGCGCCAAAATGTTCATAGCGTTTCCCCAGAGCTTCTTTGCCGGGCAATAGATAGCCAACCTCGCCCGCCGATTGATGGAAGCCGCGGTAAATTTTCCGCTCTAAGACAATTCCACTACCGATGCCTGTGCCCACTGCCAGGCAAACCAGACTCGAAGCGCCTCTGGCAACCCCAAAGCCATATTCGCCCAAAGCGGCCAGATTGACGTCATTCTCTACCACCACCGCTAACCCGAAGCGCCTTGCCAGGATATCGCGCAAGGGCAGATTTCGCCAGCCTAAACTTGGCGCCCAGGTGACCGTTCCTTCTTCGAAGAGCGTGATGCCTGGGGCGCCAACGCCAATGCCCAGCACCTGCTGACCTTCGCGACGAGGAACTTGCAAAAGTTCTTCAATCATTTCCATGGTCAGGTTCAAATTTTCTTCCGGATTGGCGGGAACGGAGGAACGATACACCTCGGCCTGGATGGTGCCGCACAGGTCGGCTACCGTGCCGTACATTTTTGTCCCACCGAGGTCTAAGCCGACCACGGCATGGGAAGTGCCATTGAAAGAGACCAGGGAACGTGGTCTGCCACCGCTGTATTGTTGTTCTTCCAGGCGCACAACAATTCCCTGGTGAGCAAGTTCTTCCAGAATGCGCATCACCGTTGGCAAACTGAGGTTCAAGCGCGCCGCAATTTCGGTCGGGGAAATGGGGGAGGCCTGGCGCAGTAAATCCAGGACGGCTGAACGATTGAGCCGCCGCATCAGGGCTGCGTTGCCACTACTGGCGGTAGGAGAGTCAGGGAGATTAGAAAACATCTGAGGCAGTCATTCTAGAAATCTTTGCATAAATTACTTACCTTTAGAAAGTATTTTACTTGATTAGGGGAAAAAGTCAAGGCTAACTAACCAACAAAACTCTCCTCTCCTCACCAAACATAGGGTAAAATCT
>DAOTZA010000008.1:0-14203 GCA_034434515.1 Anaerolineales bacterium
CATCTTTCCTACATCCCCACTTCACAATTTCTTAATAAGATTTCGCTAGAATGCAGGGTGTGAGAGCTTCTTCTGATTCCATTTCCCTTCGCCCCATGGGAGAGGGGTTGGGGGTGAGGGCAACCTCCCCTCTCCCCTGGTGGGAGAGGGGTTGGGGGTGAGGGCAATCCCCCTCGCCCCTTGTGGGAGAGGGGTTGGGGGTGAGGGACACTCCCCTCGCCCTGTGGGAGAGGGGCTGGGGGTGAGGGACACTCCCCTCGCCCTGTGAGTGAGGGCTTATAAAACACTTTTGTATGGAGGTAACCTGTGACGCTGAAAAACTTTCTCCTGGATCTTTTGCTCTTTGTGGCGGCGTTAATTGCCTTCGAGCCACGCCTGAGCGGCATCCCGATTCACGAATGGCTGAGCCTGGCTTTGGGCATCACCCTGACTGTTCACCTGCTCTGGCATTGGGATTGGATGCTCAACGTCGGCAAACGGTATTTCAAACGCCTGTTTCATCTCTCCCGGCTCAAGTTCGTTGTCGATCTCTTGTTCCTGATCGCTTTTGTGACCGTGATGGTGAGCGGACTCTTGATCTCGCGCAGTATCTTACCGCTGTTTGGGATTCAAACCGACCACCGTTCGATCTGGCGGCCGATCCATTCGCTTTCGGCCGATTGGAGCCTGCTGTTCCTGGCGATTCATCTCGGCTTGAATTGGGACTGGATCGTCTGCACGCTGAAGCGCTACGTGTGGACGCCCCTCCGTCAGGGTCTGAGCGGTCTCTCGCTCAGGATCAAGGACAACACAGATGTCTGTCCTCAATCTCTTGAAGAAACTTCGCGGAGGCTGCCATGAAAACCATCCTGCGTCTGAGCATCATCCTTCTGGTGATGATCTTGATCGGCGTCGGGATCGTTGCCCTGTTCGAGAATCCCGCCGTGCAAAACCGCCTGGGGCTGGAGGCTGCTTCTGGTCGCGGCGGGCGAGCTGCCGAAGCAGGCACGGATTTGTTCGAGTGGCAAGGTGCTGAGCCTGGTGGGAGAGGCAATGGACAAGGGCGGGGTTTTGGCGCCGCACAAGGCGAGGGACGCGGATTTGGCTGGCGCGGCGGACCAGGTGAAGAAGGCGGACTCGGCCAGGGCACCGAACGAGGCGAGGGAGATGGATCCGATTATGAGGCCGAACCAGGCGATGGGCGCGGGTTTGGTCGCCGCGCTGGCGGTGGCGAGCGCATTGATGAGTTCCCTTCGAGCGAAGGTTGGTTGGGGCTGGTCGGAATTCTCTTGCGCCTGGCAATCGTGATGGCTGTGGTGGTTGCACTGGTCAAATTTGGGCGCTGGATCGGGCGTAAACTCAAACCGAATGGCCGGATCAAAGCCGAGAATGCCAGCCCTTCGTAGCCGTTTTGCCGCTATAATTAGCGCATGGGAATTGACTCGCAGTTTCTCGAGCAGATGGATTGGACTGGCGCCCTGCAACGGCGCGCTTTTTTGGATGAAGCCGTGAGCGAGTTTCGCAAGTTTCAGCGCTATGGACGTCCCTTTGCCTTTTTAATCCTCGATATCGATGAATGGCAAGCCTTCAACCAGCGCACTTCGCCGGAGACAGCCGATGCCGTGCTGACACAACTCGTTACGGCAGTGACCCAAATGCTGCGCGAACATGACCGGGTTGGGCGGCTGGGCGGCGATGAGTTCGGGGTTCTGCTCCTGGAAACCGACCGCCAGGCTGCCCTCCGCACAGCCGAGCGCATTCGTCAGGATTGCGCAGCCTTGATCTTTCCTTTCGGGGAAGAAAATTACGCCCTTACCCTGAGCATCGGCGGCAGCCTGCCCTGTGCTGAAGATCTGTCTTTCGAAAGGGTGTTTCTGCGCGCCGACCAGGCATTGCAGCGCGCCAAACAAGCCGGGCGCAACCGGGTGGAGATCGATTAGGGGGGTACGATGGTGAAACTGGTGTAATGATAGGCGATTTTGTCCTGATATAAACCCAGGGTGTCACTGCCGTTTTCCACCCGCCCGCGGGGCGAAACGGCGCGCCAACTGAACCAGCGGGCGCTCCCCTGTCCGCTATGGGCAAGATGGGTGAAGGTGGCGTTGGGCAATAGCTGGTTGAGCAGGCTATCGTACCAGGCGCGCAGGGCGGTTAATCCCTGGATGGTGCGGGCTGCGTTGACATGCACAGCATCGGGGAGGTACAGGGCGAGCACCGCATCGATATTGCGGGCGTTTAAGGCGTCAATCAAAATCTGGCTGATGTCGGCGGATGGCGGGGCAAAAGACCAGGGGTAATCGCGGATGATATTCCATACTTGTGGCAGATACTTGCGCGTGTTCGACCATTCCCAAAAGCTGGCTGCGCTCAAGCCCAGGCTTTGGGCGGTGGTGAGAAAGTCCAGCACTTCTGTGGGGCTGGCTGCCCAACTGCCGCTGCGGTAAGCCGCCCCAACCGGCAGAATGGGTCGGAAAGGAGACAGGGCTTGAAATTCCAGCACCGAACGGCGCAACTGATCGGCAGGGTTGTGCGCTCGCTCCCAATACACCTGAGGCATATTGTAGTCGCACGGCTCGAGGAATTCCTTCCATGGCACCTGCGGGTGGTAGGTGGGATAGCGGTAAGAACACAAGGCGATCGGGAAGGTCGGATAGGCACTGCGCAGGCGTTTCATAAACGTGCGCGCTGCGGCATCTTTGCCGGGTTGCTTGAATTCCCCTTCCACATCCAGGACATATCCGTCCAGCCCCAGTTGACCGATGCGTTGAATGGCTTTATCGGCTTCGCTGATTGGCTCGTTGCCGTAGATGTAATGCCAGCCCCAGCACTGGATGCCCTTTTGGCGCAGGGCGGCGATCAGCGGCGGCACCAGGTCAACGTTGTTGACAATGTTATAGCTATATGCGCCATCGGCAACTTTGATCAAGACATAGGTGAAGTTTGCCTGTTGCGCCAGATTGGCAATGGCGTTGACATCGCCGTTTTCACATGTCCAGATGCGCCAGATAAAATAGCCTTTGCCTTGCACCGTCATTGTTTACACCCTCGCCGGGCGGTCATTTGCCGCCAACCACTTGTTTGACCAGTTTGCGGATGGCAGTTTCGTTGGGCAGCAGCACCATTGCCCCGCCAGGCGTGATGTAGTCATACGCCATCTCTGGGGTGATAAAGTAATGCTTGATGCGCGAGCGGTCAAGGGCAACCTGAGCAGCAATGGGCAAGAGAGCCAGGCCATCTTCGAATTTCAGGTTGGTGACGACAGCCTTCTTGTAGGCTTTGTAAAACTCCGGAGCGCGGCTGAGGGCGTCGAGGCTGATGAACTTCTCGAACAGAGCAAGCAAGACCTCTTGTTGACGGCGATTGCGGGCAAAATCGTTGGAAGTCTTGCGCGAACGCACATACCACAGCGCCATATCAGCATCCATGTGCACTTTGCCTTTGGGGATGGTAATCCACCCTTTGCCGGGATACTTATCGTATAAAGGTTGCGTTACTTTGACCTCCAATCCGCCCAAATCATCCACAACCCGCTTGAAGGAGCGAAAGTTGATCAGCGCATAATGGGTGGGCCTGACGCCGAAATTCTGTTGCATGGTTGCGGCTAAGCCTTCAAACCCGCCGTGTTGCCAGGCAACATTAATGCGATCCTGAGTCCAACCCGGGATATAGACATATAAATCGCGCGGGAAAGACAAAATGTGAACCGTACCTTTTTCGGTATCAATGCTGACCAGGATGATCGTATCGGTGCGGAACAGGGTGCCGCCTGGGCGGCGGTCAGAACCGAGCAACAGGATATTGAGCCGTTTGGGCAGATTTCCAACCGCTTCAGCGGGGGTGAAGGTGGTTTGCGGGGCGGGGGTTTCCAGCGGCGCTGGTGGGGTGGCGCTGGGTTCGGGGGTAAAGGTCGGGATTTCAGTAGGGGTGATCACCGGCGTCGGCGGCAACGGCTGGAAAGGCGTTGGGCTGGGAGTGACGTTGAGACTTTGTGCCCTGGCTTTCTCAACCGGCAAATCTTGCGCCAGCCCTTCGGTGAGCGGGGGGAGGATCGCAGTCAGGTTAGGCAAGATACAGCCGCTCAGAAAGAGCGTCAATAAAAAGAGGTAGAGGAGAAGACAGTTCGGTTTGTTCATCAAGCAGTCAGGATTGCAAGAAGGATACCATCTTTTCTGCCCAATGGCGCTGAAAGTTTGCTTGCTCAGGCAATGTTCCTGTCCTGGCCGCAAGTATCACGGGGCGGTGGTGGGTAAGGGGGTGATGACGATTGGCGTCACCCCAGGACCAGAGGGAGAGGTTGGTTTCGGCGCTTTTTGGGTGGCCGTTGGCGGTTTGCCCTGGGGCAAACGCGGCACATACAGTTTTTGCCCCACGCGCACGGTGGTGGAATTCCCCAGGCAGTTTGCCCATTGCAATTGAGCCACCGAAACGCCGCTTTGAACGGCGATGCCATATAACGTATCGCCCTTCTGGACTATATAGATCACCCAACCGGATGGAGGTCCACACTTTGCTCCGCCGCCTGGCTGGGTGGCTTTGGGTTTACGCGGCTTTTCGGTTGCCGTAGCCGTCGGTGTGATGGTTGCCGGCGGCAAGTAGATCACGCTGTTGGCGCTCAGCAGTTCAGCGGCGGTCAGGCAATTCGCTTCTAAAATGGCCTCTGGACTTAGGCCGTATTGAAGCGCAAGGGCATCCAGGGAGATTTCGGCGGTCAGGGTCGTCGGTACCCAGCCAACAGGGTAGGCGCAGGTTGGGGTGGGCGATGGGGTGCTCGTGGCGGTCTGGGTTGGCGCCGGGGTAAACGTTGCGCTTGGGAGCACTTCCAAAACCGCTTCGCTCTGGAGCGCCTGCTCCACGGCAGCCGTGGGTTCGACGGTTTCCTCCGCACTGCTGTTTGGGCGCAGCAATCCGCCTTCGGTTAACGAAAGCACCAGGCTGCCCAGAACGACCACCAGAGAAATCATCCATAAGCCGATGGCGATGCCCCAACCCAGTTTTCCTTTCATGGTTCACGCTCCTCCGCTGATTCCTTGCCGTTGCGGGAGGCCGTCGAGAGCAAGACGCTAAAGGTCGTCCCTTCACCCGGGCGGCTATCCACCCAAATGCGGCCGTTCAAAGCCTCCACTAGGGTCTTTACGATGTACAAGGCGGCGCCGTTCTCGGCAACCCCAGGGATCTCGACCCGCCGTTCGCGGGCGAAAAGATTGGGCAGATGCTCCACGGCAATGCCGCCCCCGCTATCCTGGATTTGTAAAAGCAAATATCCCTGAGCGGTATTTTCCCGTTCCTCCCTGGCAGAGATGTGCACTGTGCTGCCCTCAGGAGAAACTTTGATGGCATTCTGGAGAAGTTTGACCAGAATCTGTTCGAGAGCCCCTGGATCGCCAGATACAGGCGAGAGTTCGCCCGGCAGGTCGCTCTGGATTTCGATGCGACGGCTATCCTGGAGCTCGCGCACTTCCTTCAAGGCATTTTCGATGACCCCCTTTAATGAAACGGCTTCAACATTCAGTTGAATCTGACCGCCCTGCAAATCGATAGGCGGGGTATAGTCGTCCAGGATCGCCATCATCCGCTGGGTGGCAAGGCGAATCCGCTCCAGGAATTTCCGCTGTAAGGCACCCAGGATGCCAACCGACTCGCCCAATAAGAAATCGGTGTAGCCGACAATGGAGGCTAAAGGTTGGCGCAGTTCGGTGCCCAGATTAGCGAGTAGGTTGACGGTTTCCCCTCCGCCACCTTCAATTTGGGCGCGGCGCAGTTGTTGCTGAGTTTCCTCGAGCTCTGCTCGCAAACGAGCAATCTCTTCCAGGGCAAGGCGCAGTTCACCTTCCAGGCTGGCAGAGTCGTTAGCCGCCAGGCGGGGCAACTCAAGCGGGACAGGCGCAGGCGGCTCAAGTTCGGTTGCTTGGCTCGCGCTCTCTTGCAAGGTGGCCAGTTCAGCCTGCAGGGTTTCCAGTTGCGCCTGAGTTTCGGCAAGAGCCTGACGGGTTTCAGCAAGTTCAACGGCAGCCTGGAGTTGAGGTTGCAATTGACGGATCAGCTTGCCAACCACGCGGCTCAAGTTCACCAATTGAATTTGCTCATCACCGCTCCAGGCGTGTTTAGAATACGGGGAAAGCAGGATAACTCCAAAAAGGGGCGCTTGATCGTCAGCATGGATCACGCCCATCAAGAGATCGCCGCTTTGATTCAAGCCCAGGCAAGTAGCCAGGTAACCCAAATCCGGCGTAGGGGCATCGGCTTTCATGCGCATGGGTTTGGCATGGCGAAGGTTGGCTGCCAGGGTGGGCATCTGGCGGCCATCGAGAACGCCGCCCTCCAGGTTTACCTCGCGGATGAGGTCATAGCCGCCATGCAGGAGGATGTGCCAGCTCTCATCGGGTGGAGAGACCAGACAACACAAGTCGGCGCGCAGGGCGCGGGCAAAGAGGGCGGACAAGGCGTTGCTCAACTGCCCTCGCTGCATGTCCATGGGCAGGCTCAGACAGGTTTGAATGAGTTGCATTTCGAGGGGCGCCAGGCGCTCAGGCTGGGCGACGCTTTCAGCCTGCGAGGCGGATGGCTCAGCCGTAAGCGGCAGCGGTGTGCGCAAGGGGATCAGGATCAACAGCGGGTAAGCGATGATCTCTGCCAGCCGAATGACGCCCGAATAATCCCGCTCCAGGGCTGGAAAGAGAAAGTGGAGCAGAACTCCCGCCCCAATGACCAGAAAGAAGAGCAACCCCGCGCTCCAGCCATCGGGGCGTTTGAGGATGAGTAAGCTAAGCGCCAGCAAGGCAATCAGTACCCCAGCCAGCGTAGCCGCCTGATCGATCAGGCTGGCGTTGAAAGACGTCGTGCCGGCCTGATTCAGCCACCACAGGCAGAGAAACAGACCAAAAAAGAGACCAAAGAAGGAAAATAACAGGGCAGCAAAATCCGCCCGGCGTTGCGGCTGAGGGAACGCCCACAGCCAGAGCAAGATGATCAGGCTCACCAGCCCAACGCTGCGCTCGAGGGCCGGCAACAAAGCCTGTTCAGCGATCAAGCCCTGCCAGGCAAGCCCTCCGCCAACAAAGAGAGCGAGGCGTAAAACGATGAGCGGCAAAAAACCGATCAGCAGGCGGCGGCTTGATGTGGGTTCGTCGCTTTTCCCCAAGTAGAGACTGACCGGTAAAACCGCCACAAGGGAGAAGGCAACTACCAAATGATAGATTAAATTGCCCGGCGGGTTGGTGAGTAAGTCCAGAAAGGGTTGAAAAACATCTGGCATGGGCAAATCCTTGCTAAATTATAGCACGTGGCAAAAATTTTTCACTCAACAAGGTTGACAAACGCCATAATCGGAGTAAAATTTTGTATAGAAAGCCGAAGTGGCGGAACTGGCAGACGCGCTACGTTCAGGGCGTAGTGAGCTTACGCTCGTGTGGGTTCAAATCCCACCTTCGGCACCTGTTGTCATCCTCCATATCGATGGGTTAGGACTTGTCCGCTGTGGCGGACAAGTTTTCTTAAACAGCTTTGGGAAGGGATGCAATCTTTATGCCCGGCCGCAGGTAAGGCAATGCCCTGGCAAGCAGGGGTTTTCCCCCCTATGCCCCAGAAGTTGGTTGAGGTAGAAGCTCACGGTTGAAACTCTACGCTGAACGTCCACGTGGCTGGGAAACTGTAGCCAAGGGCATCGTAGAATCGCTGCAGCACTTCCAGATCGGTCATCTGGGGCGGTTTTTGTTTGATCTGTGGCCATGCTCCGCCACCTCCGTTTCCGGAAAAGGTGATCCATTCGATTTCGATCCCTTGCTGCCGCAGTTTCTCCCTAGCGGCTTGCAGTTGATCGTCGGGGATGATTTCTGGCTGGCTTTGTTCGATGCGAACCGTGAGGATGAGCGCTTCGGGGCGGCTGTGATGTCCGACGGCGAACCCGCCGATCACACAACGCACATTGCCGGGCAGGGTTGCCCACTCAGGTCGCCCAGTCATGCCGTAGTCGCTATCAAAGATCAACCCATAGTCGCTCAGCGATGCCTGAGCCTGGCCGATTTGCAACGTGGTTTGGTTGGAAAGCATCCAGTCCGCCTGACCAGGCTTGTGGTAGCACAGATAGGCTCTGGTGAAGGAGGGGGTGATTTCCAGCTTCTCTAGGCGCATCTGTAAGCCTTCGGCGCTGACATCCTGAAGCGGCGTGAGGACAACCGCCGGGTAAGCCGGGAGATCGAGATCGAAGGTGAACTCCTGCCCTCCCTGCGCTTGCCAGACATTGAAGGTGATTTTCAGCTTGCCTACAAAGCGTCCGTTCACAATCGGCTGCCTGGATGAGAAGACATCGCTATCGGCTTTTTGACCAGGCGGTTGGGCAAAGGTGAGCGTGGCGATAAAAACGGTTGGGTCGTTTTCAGCGGATTGAACACCGCCTCCACCAACGAAAAATGGTTTGCCTTCCAGATCGGTCAATTGGATGTCGGGGTATTGCTCGGCTGACAATCCTTCGACCCGATAAACCACGGCAGCGCGCAGAGCATCTACATAGGCATGCAGCAGGGTCACCCTGATCTCGCCAAGTTCCTGGGAAGGAAGCGGATCGATGCCCGGAACGGATTTGCGCCACGGCAGCTCCGCCCAGATGAACTCCAACGACCCGCCGAGGTGCTGGCCGGTCGCATCTTGCAACCCTTCTACCAACACCCGCAGGGATTGCACATCTTGCGGCAGAGGTGGAAAGAGCGCTTCGAGACAATGCCAGCCGTTTTCGGCCACGCTTTCGATCAGCCGCTGCGGAAGCACAGCAGGGGCAGTGAAGATCGTCTGCGGGTTTTGCCCGCTTTCCAAACCGGCCGCATAGCTCAGCTTCGGGCTGGGTATGCTGGATTGTTGATAACAGAGTCTGGCGCGGGTCTCCTGCGGGGTCGCCACGACCCACTCAAGGCGCGTTTCCTGACCACCATAGCGCACGGCGTAGGTATTTCCGCCGCCATAAGACGTCTGGTGCACCAGCACCTGGGCGGCGGTGAAGCGAAAAGTATCCAGAACCATGCCGTTCTCATCGAGCAAGGGAATGGCAAGGCTGAGATCAGTCAGAGTTTCGGTGCGGTCTGGGGTTTCGCTCGCTCGAATGAGCTGATGGACAACATAGCGACCTTTCCATCCGCTTTCGCCCGGCGTGAGCGCCATGCCCGCCCCGACATATTGCTCGGCTTGCAGATTGCCAAAGTTGAGTTGGGGAATGCCCAAATGCTTGCCATCTTTCAAGCCAGAGACCGAAAAGCCAATCGCCTGCCACATATGATCGAGATATACCCAATCGAGGCGCAGGGTCACACCCTGCAGGGTTTGGGCTTCACCCACAGGAACGGCAGGCGGCAAAGGTGTGGCAGTTGGCAGAGGGGTGGGCACAGCGGTGGCGTTTTGCTCGCTGACCAGGCCGGCCTGGCTGACCGCCTCTAAACCGACATCGCCGCGGAAATAATTATAGAGTGCATACGCAACGCCGCTGACCAGGGCAAGCGCCAGCAAGACTAGCAGCACGGTCCAAAGCAGTTTTCTGGCAGGTTTCATCGTTTTGATCTCCTTTTGTTCGAGGGCTGATGCCAGTTGCGGCCACAGGTTGACCGTCTCCGGCACCTCCCGGCGAGCGATGGATTGCAGGGCGGACTTTAGACGCTCATCAGGTTTCATCTTGCCCTTCTTTCTCCAACAAGGCGCGCAGACGAGCGCGGGCAGCATTCAATAACCATTTCACCGTGCCAGGCCGAAGGCCGAGTTCTTCCACCATTTCTTTCTCACTCCAACCCAGGTAATATCGTTGCACCAGCACCGCCCGCTGACGAGGGGAAAGCTTTTGCAAGGCATTGAGCAGATGTTGTTGATCTTGCAAGGCTTCAACCTCCGCTTCAGCCGATTGTCCGCTGCCAAACAGGCTCTCGAACCAGACTTCCTCGCCATCGCTTTCGGCATAGAGGTTGCGCGCCTGTTGCCTGGCTGCTCTGACTGCGGCGCGGATGACACTGCGCAGAAACCAGGGTTCGAAGGGGCGCTGCGAGTCGAAACTGCGGATGGCGCGCGTCAGGCGCAGGAAACATTCTTGCACCACATCTTCGGCAAGGGCAAGATCGCGCGTGATGAGATTGGCAACGCGCAGCGCCTTGACCTGATAGCGCAAGACGAGGAACTCTAACCCGGCGAGATCGCCATCTTTCAAACGCTGGATAGCCGCTTCTTCGTCCATCGTCCTCCGAGAGGGGTTGGGTGAGCGCTCACACTATAGCATATAGTCCGCAAGCCCGCAAAAGGTTGGGGAGAGGATAACAGGTTTTTGGGCATTTTTGGGAGAATATGGCGCTTTGATAGCAAGGAAGAATAACCCAGAGGCAAACTTCTCCGCACTGGAGCGAAAAATGGTAAGATTAAACAGATGGATTGGACACCGCGGGCAAGTCCATGCTAATAGAAGAATTCAGTATCGAACTTTATCCACCGCCGTGGGGTCCGGGTAGCGACCGCTTTGCTGCCCGAACGCGCTTTTCGGTGAACATATCCAAAGTCCTCCCTTACCTGAATGCTGTCCTGCGCGGCGCTCATTATGTGCCATCGATGAACATGCTCATAGTCAAGCAGGGCAGCCTGCTGGTGGCATTTCACCCTTATGAAATCGCCATTACCGAAGCCGAAAACTACGCCGCTGCGGAAAGACAACTGAAGCAGTGGATCGACCTGGTCAATCAAACGTGGGAGCGCCGTCGTGAAATCACCCCTGACCAGAGCACCCGCCCGCGCCCGACCCATATGACAATCTACAAATTGCTACCCAACACCAACTGTCGCCAATGCGAAGAGTTGACCTGTTATATCTTTGCCACCAAGCTGGTGCTGGGGTTGAAGCAATTGGAGGACTGTAAACCCCTCCTGGAAGCGGAGCACGCAGACAAACTGGCGGCCTTGAAGGATTTGCTTTCGCTTTAATGAGGCGGGCTTGGGTGAGCGATCGACGTTTTTGGATTGGTGATCCTTTGAAAGTAATATCTTGAATTTGAAAAAGCAGGATAGTTATGAATTACTATCTTTCAGTATGAGTTCAATGAACCTATAAGCGATTTTCTCGATGTCTTCTATGGTGAGACTTGCCTCCCATGTAGTTTGGCCGTATCGAGAGTTCCAAACACGTAACCCAGTTATTTCTTTATTTTTATTACTGAGAAACTCCAAGTTGCAATGTACGATAGCGTTCCGTAAATAACGGACGAGTTCCTGCAAGTCTTTTGCTTCATAATTGCCTTCAACTGTCGGGATAGGCCAGCCTTGGTTTGCTAATTCCGAAAGAGGTGTTTTAGGTATTTTGTCAAAATACCTTTCTTTCGGGAATACGAGAAGTCCAAGCATCGAATTGATTAGTTGGGTGACTTCATACACTTCTATATTATTATCGGGTTTTGTCCTTTTAAGATAGAGCAAAGCATCGAGATTTTTGCGAGTGCGGTATGCAAAATCTTGCACAAGTTTTTCGTACTCCATCACATTCCACTCCGAGACCTATGAGTTGAGAGAGGGTCGATGGCACTGGGGTTGAGTTAACATAGCTCCTCATTAGAAGCCAGACAGTTGAGCGTTTTCAAAAATTATAGCACAAACACTTCCTGCGCGCAAGTAAGTTACCTGATGAATAACAACCTACCATCACAAGTTGTATTGGTAATTTGCTGAGAAAACCTTCCACGAATAAGCCACGAATAAACGATTGACGGAGCTATTCGTGCATTCGATAAACATTCGGGGACAGTCTGCCCTGCCCAATAGAGCCTATGATAGGTCATTTCCTACTTTGAATGATTTGATTTTCTTTTGAGGGGTTTAGAGAGAGATCAGATTGTGTTTGTCCGGCAGTTCCCCTTGAATGCTGCCATTCCTCCTGTCTCCAACCGGCACTCCTAACCAAAGAAGGGTAAAATATCTATAAGCCTCTCCGAAGGATCACAGAGGGATATGATTGCACTTCCTCCTTCTCCAAAACTGCCCATTGTGGCGCTTGCCTCCTGTTTTGAGCAGGTCACCAATTCCTATAAGTTTTACTGGTTTCTAGCAATTTTAGACCATGTGCGCGAAAACCAATCTGCGTTGATTCCTTTTCGTTCTCTTTTAGCTTCCATGGTCGGCTTGTCCTGGTATCCCTTGATTTTCTATCGCTTGTCATTGGGCAAACAAGATCAACTGGGGCGAGCGGTTAATCTAATCAGCCAGGTCTCCGCCCTGGATGCCAGCAGTTCAAAAGCCCAAATTCTTGCTACCACGCTGCGTCATCTGGAATCAAGAGATGGTGTCGGACTTCAGATAGCACGATTAGCCGCCTTTGTGCCTTACCGCTTTCTCAGCCCATTTTTTGCGCAACAGCTCAGGGGGCGGCCAGATTGGGAGAAAAATCGTCGCATCCGCCAACTGGCGGAAGAGGCTTTTTCTTCGCCCGAGCCTTGCCTGTACCGCTTTGTCAGAACTCCTGAGTTGGGAATTGAAATCCATCCTGACTGGTACGACTATCTCCAGCAACACCTTAAAATTCTGACCGATTTTTGTTACTGGAATCTGGTTAATTATCTCCAGAAGAACAACCCAAATGTCCTGAATATTGCCGCCAAACTATTTATTCCAACTCAACGAGAGCTAAGCCTGGCGAGACAATTTTGGAATCTGGTATTATCGCGAAAAGGGCAAATCCATTGCATTTATTCAGGAGAGCCTATCCATCGCGGGGCTTATTCAATCGATCATTTCTTGCCGTGGCGGTTTGTTGCCCATGATGCGCTGTGGAACCTCGCCCCGACGACTCGCCAGGTCAACTCAGCCAAGAGCGATTGCATTCCTGACCTTGCATATCTTGATCGCTTTGCCGAACTACAACACGAAGCGGTTCAGATCGTCTCGCAAACATCGAGAAGTGAAAGACTTCTCGAAGATTATGTGCTTCTTTTCCGAATCGGGGATATTCATGAACTTCAAACCATGAACCTTTCAACCTTTCGGGAGAGATTACGCGAAGCGATTGCGCCTCAAATTCCGATTGCCGCCAATATGGGCTTTGTAACCGGCTGGAGATTTAGCCCATGAACCTGGTTTACCGTTCGCCCCAGAATCCGAACAGCCACCTTACGGTCAAGGAACGCCGAGAACCTTCGTTTCCAACTCGATTTCTCTGGAAAGAGGGCTATCTTCAAGGGCGCATCCTGGATTTCGGGTGCGGATTGGGAGCAGATGTAGATTTTTTGCGTCGCAAAGGCTTTGAGGTGGTCGGGTACGATCCTTATTACTTTCCGGAATTACCCCAGGGCAAATTTGATACCATCCTGTGTTTGTATGTCCTTAATGTACTGCTTCCCGAAGAACAGGCGCACGTCCTGATGGCGGTTTCCGAGCTGCTGAAGCCGCAGGGAAGGGCTTTTTTCTCCGTGAGGCGGGATATATCGCGGGATGGGTATCGAACCCATCTGAAACATGGGGTAAAAGTATATCAGTGCAATGTAAAACTACCTTATCGAAGCATTCACTGTTCGGAGAGTTCGGAAATTTACGAATATCGGCATTACAACCAACTGACTCATCCTAACCCCCAGCAATGTCCCTTCTGTGCTCCCGAGCCAGGGCGAGAACTCCTGACCGAATCGGCATCCGCTTACGCAATTCTGGATAAGTACCCGGTTTCGCCCGGTCATGGATTGGTCATCCCCAAGAAACATCTCGCCGATTATTTCGAGCTATCCACCCATAACAAGACCGCCTTGTGGATCATGGTCGAGCGGGTAAAGGAACTCCTCAAGGAGCGCTTTTCACCCGCCGGTTTTAATGTGGGTTTCAATGTGGGAACAGCAGCCGGGCAGACAATACCCCATGTCCATATTCATATCATCCCTCGCTATCCAGGCGATGTTGAAGACCCGCGAGGTGGTATCCGCCATGTTATCCCGGGCAAAGGGTTGTATCCAATAACTTAATCAAGTTGCCTCTATCTAATCAGCCTGTTCAAGGTCGGCGAGATGCAAGCCAGGTTCTCCATAGCCCCCGAAGGCATTGGCGCTAAGATCAGTTTGCCGCACCGATGATTGTGACGGCCGCTTCTACTTGCTTCCAAAGCTCAGCTACTCTCACCCCTCTGCCCAATCTTACGGTAGTGCCATCTGCAACGCCCACAGGGTTGCCATGCCCACGGCAAGGGTGAGCAGGACGTTGCGAGTGCGCCAGGCAACCACGCTCGCCGCCAGTGCAGCCG
>DAOTZA010000009.1:0-1896 GCA_034434515.1 Anaerolineales bacterium
CCTTTTTGGATCAATTCCTCAGCCAAAACGGGGCAGAGAGCATCGATTACATTCACGGAGAGGAGGCTCTAATTCAATTGAGTACCCCGCCAGGCAGGGTTGGTTTCTATCTGCCAGCCATGTCCAAACACGCTCTCTTTGAAACCGTAATCCGCGATGGGGTGCTGCCGCGCAAGACCTTCTCGATGGGAGAAGCGCATGAGAAGCGGTACTATATGGAGGCGCGGCGCATTCTGCCTTAGCGCACCTTACTGGCGAGTGGGATTTGCGGCTGCTGGAACCTGGCTGGCAAGGTTGACTGCGCTCCAATGGCTGGGACTAGTTTGCCTCTGCGATCCACACTTCGTGAGGGGCAAGCCAAATCGTCTGCTCGAGGGCAACCGCTTCATCCCTCGCCCGATGGGTGCCTAAGATCGTTCTCCACTTCTGAGCGGATAAATCAACCTCAAGCCGCAAAGTTGCCGGAAGGGCAAAGAAGTTTAGGGCGACCAGAACGGTCTGCTCCTGGCTGCGGCGCAGATAGGCAAGCCCATCGCGGGGACGCTGGATCAATGGTTCGAATGCTCCGCGTCGCAAGGCTGGGCAATCCTTTCGCAACCAGATCAACTTGCGGTAGAAGCTGAAGACCGAATCGGGATCGTCTCGTTGGGCGGCCACATTGACCTGGCGGTAGTCCTGGTTCAGGGGAAGCCAGGGTTTTCCGGTGGTGAAACCGCCGCCAGGCGAGGCATCCCAGGCAATAGGGGTGCGTACCGGGTCACGGCCTTTGTAAAAGGGATAATACCGCTTGCCGGGTGGATCTTGGATCATTGAATAGGGGATTTTTCCATCTCTCATGCCGATTTCTTCACCCTGATACAGGAAGGGGGTGCCGCGCAGGGTGAGCAACATGGCAGCCGCCACTTTTGCGCGCTCCTTCGGGTAGCGCCCGCCATAGCGGGAGAGATGGCGCGAGATGTCGTGGTTGCTCAGCGTGTAACAGGGCCAGCCGCCAGGAGGCAGGCTGGCTTCATTGCGCAGTATCGCCCGCTGAAACGCAGCCGGATGCCAGGGTTGGCGGGTGAAGTTGAAGTCGAAAGCCAGATTCAACTTTCTATCCCCACAATAGCGGGCATTCATTTCTGGGTTACCATTCAGCATTTCGCCAACGCACATCCGCTCGCCGTAACTATCCAAAAGCTGGCGCATCTGCGCGTACACTTCCAGCAATTCTGGTTGGTCTTTATCGTAGAGATGTTTCTGGCGATCGTAGCCGCGTAAGCCGAGACGGGGCGGATTATCTCGGAATAAAGCGTCCTTAAAGTAGGCGTTGACCACATCCAGACGAAAGCCATCCACGCCGCGTTCCAACCAGAAGCGCATGACATCGAAGAGCGCCTGGCGCACTTGCGGGTTGCGCCAGTTTAAGTCGGGCTGTTGGGGAAGAAACATGTGGTAGTAATACTGCTGAGTGGTTTCATCCCATTCCCAGGCTCGCCCGCCAAACACAGACTGCCAGTTATTTGGCGCGCCGCCGCGCGGCGAAGGGTCTCTCCAGATATACCAATCGCGTTTGGGACTGTGCCGTGAAAGCCGTGACTCTTGAAACCAGGGGTGCTGATCCGAGGTGTGATTGAAGACCAAATCCATTAAGAGACGGATTCCGCGCTGATGGGCAGCCTGAAGCAAGGCATCGAAATCAGCTAATGAGCCGAACATGGGATGGATATCGCAATAATCAGCTACATCGTAGCCCAAATCGTGCATTGGGGATGGATAAATTGGCGATAACCAGATCGCATCCACACCCAGCGAATTGGGCGTGCCGTCGTTCAAGTGATCCAAATGGGCGAGGATACCCTGTAAATCCCCATTGCCATCGCCATTGCTATCGGCAAAACTGCGCGGATAAATCTG
>DAOTZA010000010.1:0-2542 GCA_034434515.1 Anaerolineales bacterium
GTCTTATTGTTCAGCACCTTACCGTTTGTGGTAGGGGTAGAATGGGCGCGGCAAGCCTCGCTGGGGGTCGCTCTCTTCGTCCTGCTCTTGCTGGGGAGTTTATATCTCATCGCCCGCCAGCCGCAACTTCTCCTGAGCGCCTTTGGGTTTTTGCAAAAACGTTTCCCAATTCTGGAACGCTTTGGCCACACCGCCCTCGAAGCCTTTCTGCAGGGCTTAAGCACCCTGACGGATTGGCGTCGCTTCCTGCTCGTCAGCAGTCTGGTTATCCTGAACTGGGCAGTGGGTATCTTACAATATCATCTCTATATCCGGGCGTTTTTTCCACAGGCACAAGTGTTATGGTCTGTGTTCAGTCTAGGGGTCATTTCTCTGGGCGTAGCGGCTCCATCCTCACCCGGTTCGGTTGGGGTTGTCGAAATGGCTTCGGTTGGGGCGTTGAGTGCTTTCGGTTTGAACCCTTCTACCGCTCTGGCTTTTGCGGTGACCGCTCATCTGATCCAGGTTTTGATCACCGGCGTCATCGGCGCACTGGCGCTCGCCCAAGATGGAGAATCATTGCTGAATCTCTATCGTCAGGCACGCATGGCGAAAGAAGAGCCTCACGCTGCAGGGGAGTAAACGGGGTTGCGCATTTTGATTGCCTTGACTTACTATCGACCGCATTATTCCGGCCTGACCATTTATACCGAACGCCTTGCGCAAGCTCTGGCGCAACGCGGCCATCAGGTCACCGTGCTGACCTCCCAATATGATGCAGCGTTACCCTGCCATGAAAAGCTCGACGGGGTGCAAGTGCGGCGTTTGCCGGTCTGGCTGCGCATCAGCAAGGGTGTGATCATGCCCACCATGCCGCTCTGGGCGATAAAACTCATTCGCCAGGTCGACGCGGTTAATTTGCATGTGCCTCAATTAGATGCGGCTTTGCTCGCTCTCATCGGACGCGGGTTACAGAAACCGCTCGTGCTCACCTACCATTGTGACTTGCGCCTGCCGCGCGGCTTCATTCACGCTCTGGCAAACCTGGCTTCAAACCTGGCAAATCATCTCACCGCCTCACTGGTTCAGCAAATCGTCACCAACACTCAGGATTACGCCGAACATTCTCCTTTTTTGCGCCGCTATCTGGCGAAATTGAAAGCCATCCCCCCACCGATCACCGTCGCCGAAGCTGGGGAAGCTGAGATCGCCGCCTTCCGCCAACGCTATGGCATTGAACCCGGGCAGCGCGTGATCGGAATGGCAGCCCGCTTTGCGGCTGAAAAAGGCGTCGAGACCCTGGTAGAAGCCATGCCACAGATTCTGGCTCACTTTCCGACGGCGCGGGTGTTGTTTGTTGGCCAGTATCAAAACGTTTTGGGGGAAGAGGCCTATGCCGCCAGGTTACTGCCGCTGATCGAACAGCTCGGGGAACACTGGCAATTTGTGGGCGTCCTGCCACCCAAAGCTTTCGCGGCTTTTCTCAAAACCGCCGAGGTGACCGTTTTACCCAGCACCAACAGCACCGAGTCCTATGGCATGGTGCAGGTGGAATCCATGCTTTGCGGCACGCCGGTGATTGCCAGCGACCTGCCCGGCGTCCGTCAACCGGTCTTGAGCAGTGGTATGGGCAGAGTGGTGCCCGTCCACAATGCCACTGCCCTGGCAGATGCCATTATTGAAGTCCTCCATCATCCTGACCGGTTTCGGGGAAACACCGAAGCGATTCGCCGCCAACACGATCCGATGGTCATTGCCGAGCAATACGAAAACATTTTCAACAGCTTGAGCTTGCAGAGATAATCTTCAGAAGGAGGTTGTCGATCACGAACCCTACCCAGGTCGAAAAGGACTATCTGAAGCTTCACTTGCGAGAGCTGCCCTATTTTCGCTCCCTGGTGCGGGCGGTGGAAGCGCGTTTTTATCGAGATCTGCTACTTCCCGCGCCAACTCTAGATGTAGGCTGCGGCGATGGGCATTTTGCCAGCGTTGCCTTCGAACGTCCTCTCGAAGTGGGGATCGACCCCTGGTTAGCGCCGCTCAGGGAAGCTCGCCAACGCAATGTCTATCGCCTGGTTCTCCAAGCGGAGGGCGCCAGTTTACCCTTTCCGGCTGGTTTTTTCGCCAGCGCAGTGAGCAACTCGGTCTTAGAGCATATCCCGCAGGTTGAGGCTGTCCTGGTAGAGATCAACCGAGTGTTACAAGTCGGAGCGCCTTTTTACTTCTGCGTGCCCAACCATCACTTTCTGAGCGCCTTATCGGTGGGCAAGTTCTTCGATCGGGTTGGGCTGTCTTGGCTGGGCAACGCCTATCGCGCTTTTTTTAACCGCATTTCCCGCCATCATCACTGCGATCCTCCGCAGGTCTGGCAAGCGCGCCTTGAACAAGCCGGGTTTGTCGTGCTGGAATGGTGGCATTACTTTTCGCCGCCTGCGCTAGCCGTTGTGGAGTGGGGACATTATTTTGGCTTGCCCTCTTTAGTGGCTAAAAAGCTGATCGGGCGGTGGATTCTTGCCCCCTATGCCTGGAATCTCGCCCTGACGCGCCGCATTGTCCTACCCGT
>DAOTZA010000011.1:0-22672 GCA_034434515.1 Anaerolineales bacterium
AATCAAACTTTGATACGCGAAGTGAAAGCCTGGGAGAAGCAACGGAACTCAGAAGTTGTTCAGGTTCATTGGCAGTTCACAACTGCCGATGCTCGCATCAGGCTAAAAAGTCTTTATCCTAAGTATCAGGTTTGACGGACTACTAGAGTGTTTTTGGATGAAATCTTTGTGTTATTGATGACAATCGAAAAATCGACCACTTCATGGATGGAGCGAAATCGCTCTCTTAAAGCGGAAGGCAGGATGTCCTTTCTGTTGCACTATGCTCGCTATTTGCTCTAAAAAGGTGCCTATCATAACAATTAAGAAGCAAGGGCGGATTTATAAAAGCCAGCAAATCTAAAGGTGAGGAGGGCAAGTTTTAGATCTGGCGGAATACAAATTTAATCATCCCATGGACAAAACCAGAGGAATTCGAAAGGGGGCAGATAGGCTGGTAATCGGCCTCAATTATGGTGCGAAAGCATAGGGTAACCAGAGAATCTTTAAGAGTACCGAAGCATAATTTCAGCACTCCAAAAACTGAAATGCTATTGACAAAGCGCGGCTTTCAAGTTAGCATGACCTTCAAATCAAACCATGATCTACGATAAACAGACATAATCCGAACTAAACAAAGGTATGCCATGTCCGCAATCTCTCGGGATGAATTTTCCCGCCGCTTTCTTTCACTGGTGCTAAATCAAACGCTCCTGCCGAAAAAACGCGCCGATCTACATCTCCTTCTTTATTCCGCAACTTTTTCTCTCCAACCAGAGAAGAGGTATTCGGAGAAGGAGATCAACGAACAACTTCAAACCTGGTGCTTGAATTTCGGCACAAACATGGGCTTGGATTATGTTAGCTTGCGCCGTGCCCTCGTCGATGAAGGTTTTCTCCACCGAGATTCATCTGGCAACCACTATACCCTTGACTTAACTCCCTTTAGCGACCAATTTGACCCCGAAATTCGATCGCTGGATTTACTCCAACTTATAACCGATGCCATTAGAGAAAGAACGTCGCAAGCAGGAATTTCTAAACCGGACAAAGGGCAACAATTGAGTGGCAGATTTTTTGGACAAAGATCCATGATGACTGTTCAATTACCGAGCCTTAACACACCACGTTTGCTGCTGAGAAGTTTTCAATTGGATGATGCTTGCCGCGTTGCCTTTTTGGCCGGGGATTTTGACATCGCCCGGATGACCAGTAGCATACCCCACCCGTATGAAGAAGAGCTGGCTGTTCAATGGATTCAGGGGCATAAGAGCCAGTACCTGTCCAACACAGCCATCCACTTTGCAATTCTCCTTCGTGAAAGCGATTTGCTCATTGGGGCAATCGGTCTGGAACTTGATGTCCAGAACCAGAATGCCGAACTCGGCTACTGGATTGGAAAACCCTACTGGAATCAAGGCTATGCCACCGAGGCTGCTCAGGCAGTGTTAGAATATGGCTTTCGGAAATTGGGTCTACATCGTGTGCAAGCCCGCCATTTCACGAAAAATCCCGCTTCAGGTCGGGTGATGCAAAAGATTGGCATGACTTACGAAGGAACGCTGCGCCAATCCATTTATCGTTTTGGTCGTTTTGAGGATGCTGCCCTCTACAGTATCTTACGCCATGAGTTTGGTCAATGAGCAAGCGCACTAAATCAATTTACCTCGTTGTTCAAGGCCGTCAACCCGGTGTTTACACCCAATGGGAAGGCTCGCACGGCGCTAAAGCTCAGGTTGAAGGATTTCGCGGCGCCATCTACAAGGGCTTCTACACCAGCGAAGAAGCCTGCAATTGGTTAAAGTCCCAATCCCACCAGTCTCTTCCACCGGCTTTGATGCAATGGCTGGTCGAACAAGAATCGGTAGGAACAGACAATGCTTTAGATTCCCTGGTTAAGAATCATCTTCACAACCGCGGCACGGTTATCTTCACCGATGGATCAACCCTGGGGAATCCAGGACCTGGCGGCTACGCAGCGGTGATCTTGACAAGCCAAACCCGCCGAGAGCTTAGTGGCGGTTTCCGCTTGACTACCAATAATCGCATGGAGCTAATGGCTTGCATCGCCGCCTTAGAGAGCCTTCAACCTCCTGCACAGGTACTATTGATCACCGACTCCGCTTACGTTTACCGCCCCACTGTCGAAGGCTGGTTAATGCGTTGGGCAAATACCAACTGGAAGCGCCGCGATGGAAAAACGATTGAGAACGTGGATCTATGGCAACGGCTTTTTCGTCTGTGTCAAACTTTCAGGGTAGAATTTCATTGGATTAAGGGTCACAATGCCACCGTAGAAAACGAACGTTGTGATCGCCTGGCACTCAACGCTGCACATCATCCCGGCCTCCCCGAAGATCCTGGCTACCAGATGTTTCCGTTGAGCAGCAAGAAATAAGCGATCTGGAATAATCTTGGGATAGATACCACGTTTGAGGATGAAGGATACAGGAATAAATCATGATTACCAGCAAGCAATTGGGATGGATATTCGCCGTTGAGACGGTGGGCGTGCCTGGGGAAGGCATTGCAATCCGTCCTGCTGTCCCTTAGAAGGAGAAGCATCGAAACGTATGCGTCGGCAGTTCCTTCAGTTCACCTTGCTGATCTTTTCCATCCTGATTTTGGGTGGAATCCTTTATCAAATTCCCCCTATCCATGACCGTCTTGCCTGGCGGGTGCATGAAGGTACGGTTTTGATCAAGGGATTCCTCTCGCCGCCAGAGAAGATTGCCTTTGTTCCTGCCCAACAACAGATTGAAGCCATTGTCAGCGCCACCCTCCAGGCGGTTCAAACCCCAACTGAAACACCTACCCCGACACCAACCCTCCCTGTCGCAAATACCCCGCAACCCACACCCACACCGACCCTGACCCCCACCCCTTTGCCCCAACAAATCTCGTTGAAGGGTGTGCGTTACATGGATCAACATGGGTTGTGGAATTATTGTGCCCCGGCGAACCTCGCCATGGCGCTTTCCTATTGGGGTTGGGGCGGAGACCGGCTAGATGCCGGTAAATGGCTCAAACCCTACAGCAAAGATAAAAACGTCATGCCTTACGAGATGGCTGCTTATGTAAATGAAACCACCGACCTGAAAGCCATCGTGCGCGTAGGTGGTAGTCTTGACCTGGTCAAGAGGCTGGTTGCCAGTGGTTTCCCCGTTCTAGCCGAGAAGGGCACCTGGATTCGCGATCTCAGCGGGGTGGTTAGTTGGATGGGACATTACTCGGTTATCACCGGTTACGATGATCCATCTCAACAGTTAATCACCCAAGATTCTTATTTCACCCCCGATTATCTCGTTCCGTATGAGAAGTTTATCGGCGAATGGCGTTCGTTTAACTATACCTATATTCTGATCTATCCCCCTGATCAAGAAGCCCAACTTCAATCCTTGCTCGGGCAGGATTGGGACGAAACCACCAACTACCTGAATGCCGCCCAACTCGCCTCGAACGAAATTTTTGCTTTCGATGGGGTGGATAAATTTTTCGCCTGGTTCAATCGCGGAACGAATTTGAAAGAATTGCAGGACTATGGAGGCGCCGCTCTGGCATACGATGAAGCCTTTGCCGTCTACAATACCCTCCCTGAAGACCGCGCTGTGCGCCCCTATCGGATTCTATGGTATCAGACCGGCCCATATTTTGCATATTTTTACCTCGGCCGCTATTACGATGTGCTGAATTTAGCCACCACGGCCATCAACGCCGCCCTGGACGAACCGGCGATTGAAGAAAGTTTCTATTGGCGCGGCATGGCAAAAAAAGCTTTGGGGGATACCAGCGGTGCAATTGCTGACTTTAAGCTCGCCCTGAAATATCACCCGGGGTTTGAACCAGCGTTATATCAACTGAATCAGCTCGGCGTGAATCCGTAGCGATAGTCCCTGCAACGTCTGTGGGATTTGTTCACTCAAATTGCTTTGCCTTTTCCCACAAGGCATCCATTTCTGCCAGGGAAAGATCGGCTAACTTCTTTCCTTGCTCTCTGGCGTGCCGTTCGATGTAAGTAAAGCGTTGGCGGAAGCGTTGGTTAGCCTGACGGAGCGCGCTTTCGGCATCGATTTTTAACCAGCGCGCCAGGTTCACCAGCGAAAAAAGGATGTCGCCATACTCATCTACCTGATTTATGGAATCTTTGGCAGCAACCAACTCGCGCAGTTCTTCTTCAACCTTATGCAAAACGTCATCGACATTACTCCAGTCAAAACCCACCCGCGCCGCTCGCTTTTGAAATTCTTGGGCTTGAATGAGAGCTGGCAAGGCTTGTGGGATGCCATCCAGAATTCCTTTTTGCTCCTCGCCATTCATTTTCCGCTCCTCAGCCTTTAAATTCTCCCAATTGCGCAACACTTCGGAGCTATCTTTCACAAAAACATCCCCAAAAACATGCGGATGGCGGCTGACCAGTTTGCGGTGAATTCCGGAGAGAACATCTTTCATCCCAAAATCACCATCTTCACTGGCAATTTGCGCATGGAATACGACCTGCAACAGCAAATCTCCTAGCTCTTCCCGCATGGCAGCTACATTTTCCTGGTCAATGGCTTCAACCAACTCGTAGGCTTCTTCAAGCAGATAGGGTTTCAGGGTTTGATGATTCTGTTCCCGGTCCCAGGGGCAGCCTTCCGGAGAGCGTAAATGGGCAACCACCTCCTGAAAAGCTTCAAAGGAGGTTTCGCGGGGTAAGCCAGGCACATACAAGGAGGTCATCCAGTCGATGAAAGGACTATGGTCAATTTCATACAGATTAAGTTGTTCTACTTTTATCCCCGGCGTTCCAGCCTGATGCACCAGGTGCACTGGGTGATCGGGCGGATAAACCTCCATCAGGGTTAACTTGACATCTGCGGCGACCTGCCGGGAATAGAGTTGGGCAATGATCAGCGGTAGATGAGGCGGGAATTGTGGCACATGCGAAGCGGCGATCTCTAAGGCGTCCAGGATCAACAAGTTTGGCAAGGGGTCGAGGGCTAAAGCTGTCAAGATCGGTTCGATAAAGCTAATCCCTTCCAGCACCTGGACACTGAGTCCTTCCTCCTGCGCCAGGCGCAGAATGGCTGGGGTCGTTGCTTCTGCCACAAACGGATGACCTGGCACGGCATAGACCACCCCTTGAGTCCGTCTTCCTAATGCAATCACTTGTTCGACAATTTGCCGATACACAACTTCAAACGAGTCCGCCTGGTTGTAGAGGTGATCAAAAGAATGAATGCGGAGATGAGTCGGAAAACTCCCTAGCGCAGGGTGGCGTTGCGTGCGCACATAAATCTCATTCACCTCTCCCAACAACTCCCAAACCTGACGGGTAAGCAGAAGCGGGTCGCCGGGACCCAATCCTAAAATCGTGATGGAGGGTAAGGTCAGTTTCATACCCGCATTTATAACATAAAAAAGGAGCTATCTTGCGATAGCTCCCCGGAGCACTTTCAAGGCTGACTAATCGGGTGGGATCTCCTTGAAAGCGTAATCCACATCAATCCCACGCGCTTTTTGGGCCCTTTTGACAATCACGTACCACAGGGCTGAGAAAAGGATGATTCCAAAGACAACGCTGTACGCCAGGACACTGGTTAGACCCAGGGCTGGCACCAGCAAGTAACTGAGCACCATGCCAAAGCCAAAGATCGCCCCAAGTGTACCCAGAATGGTTACCCAGGGGATGTTGCCCAGCTTATACTTTGCCCCTGGCGAGGCTTCGTAAATTTCCTTTGCCCGGTACGGGAACACAGCCCCGGCAAGCGCGCTGGAAGCGAACACATATCCGCAAGCAAAGGTCACCCCCAGAGTCAGCGGCGCCCAGTTCGGATATAAATTATAGAGCAAGATGACCGGTATACTTGCCAGGAAATAGGCGATATGAGCATTGACCGGGGTGTGGAAGCGCTCGCTCACCTCCGAGAACCAGGCCGGCAACAAGCGGTCGAGCGACATCGCCACCATGATTCGGGTCACACCAATGTAGCAGTTATTGACAATCTGGAAAGAGTTCAGGATATAACCGATGCCGATTAAAATCACCACAATTGGGCTACCGGTCAGGGCAACTGCCAGAATGTTCGGCCACAACCAGAAGCCGTTGATGGTCGCCTCCTGAATACCCGACCAGTAGCCAGCACCGGCGATATACAGAAACTCGGTTCCGCCAACGCGTTGGAAGGCAATCCCCAGGATTGCCAGCAGAATACCGGTCATAATCAAAGACCCAACCAGAATGAAGGTTTGACTCTTGAATGAGCGGGCATCTTTGATCTCACCGTTTTGTTCAGCCGAATAGGTTGCCCATTGCAAGCTCGTCCAGGCAACGGCTGCAACCATCAATGTATTGAAAAAGTTGAAGGGGGGATTGAGGTCAATTCCGGCTGCAGTGACAGCATCCTTAGCTGTTTGATAGAAGTTCGGCGCGCCGCCGGAGGCAACCGCGAAAGCGTTCAAGCGCTCTACAAATTGGGAAGTGGGAGTGGTAAACAAAACAATGAGCATGGTCGCAAAGGCAATCAAGATGCCATAGAACATGACATATTGAACCTTTACATAGTTCTTGAAGCCGCTAACCAACAGGAGCAGTGAGAGGAGAGCGTTCAAGATGCTGACAATGACAATCCCCCAGGGGGTCGTGAACCAGACGCCAATTTGAGACAGGGTTGGGTTGGAAAGGGTAGCACCGAGGCCTAAGAAGAGGGGCGCAAATCCAAGGTAGGAAAGCAGCCAGCCAGAAAGAGCTACCCACTGCAAAATCCAGATCACAAAACCCGACATCAAGATGGTAAAGCCCCAGAAACCGCCAAAAGCGCGGCTCTGGAAGACATAGTCACCGCCGGAGCGGGGCATGGCGGTCGAGAGCCACACATACGTAAAGGCTATGGGCACTTCAAAGAGCATGGCAAGGATGATGCCCCAGAATAAACTACCGCCCGGCAAAGCCCCGGGGCCCCAAAGATATGTCCATGGGAAAATCAGTCCCATGGTCAGAATATTATAGATAAAAGCTGAGTAGGGAGACATCACCCGTACCAAGCCAGAGGCTTTTCGGGTGAAGACCTCCGGTTTTGCCACCGCTGTTTCCATAACAATCTCCTTTCTAAACAAAATCTTTTGAAAGTTTAATTGTTCACGAAATAAACCTACAGCATTCAGATTTCTTCCAGTCTCACCTCCTGGCTTATTTTAAGTCTAAATCATCCGCTGGTCATCTGGTATCCTTCGATCTTGCCTTCGACAAGGTTCACCAGACAGCCGCGCAGGATGCCCTCACCATACTCGCTACCTGGGTTGACACAGGTAGTCCGTCCGATCTTGACCACTCCCTGAGCCTCGTGTATATGCCCATGCAATCCCAAAACTGGCTGGTATTTTTCAATTGCCTGGCGCACCGAGGCGCTACCGGCACCATGCATGACAATTTGACCGGCTTTAACAATCGGGGTCGGTGGATCAGTCGTCCAATCTAACATCGGACAGGTATCCAACGTGGAATCTTTAGGCGGATCGTGAAAGTTGAAGATAGCTTTATTCATATCCGGCACCTTTTTAACCATTTCCTCGATGTAGGCGCCCAATTGCTCATCGGAGATCTCCCGCGGGGTATTCCAGGGAGTCGGCGTGCTATAGCCAACACTAATCATGCAGTGATCGTCGTCGATGTAAACCACTTCGCCCTCACAAGCCACAAAAGCTTCAGTGCCTTCTCGCTTCAAAACGGTTAACACCTCCGGGTCGTCATCGTTGCCGCCGGTGACGAAACAGCGAATACCCGTGCCTTTTAAGCGCGTCTCAGCTAAGTCAATCCAGCTCTCCAGACGTTCACGGGCAAGTTGATGGAAAAGTTGATCGACGGCCGCCTTGTCTGCTTGCAAGGCTTTAAATTCCTCTTCTTCCATCAATTTGTAATAAAACCCCAACAACCCGATTCGATCGATTAAATTTTTCAGCTCTTCTTCGCTCTCCACATGATGTACCGTCCCTTGCAGGGTAGCCCGATACCGCCCATTGCCTTCCTTGATGATTGGGATTAAGAGCTTGCCGGTAATATCACCCCCCATCACTAGAACATTTGCTTCGTAGAACTTGCCTGCGTTGAGAAACTTCCGATAGGTGCGCTCCGAGCCATGAATATCGGTAGCATAGAACAGGCGAGTAAATTTCTTCTTGTTTTTCTTAAACAAAAATGACATGAAAAGCCTCCAAATGGATATGGGTCAAAAATGCTGAAATCTAAAAATACCGACCGAAGCCAACCGAATGTTTAGCGTTGAACGTTCGCAATCACGACCTCAACTGGCAAGTCTGCCAGCATTTCACGTGTATGGCGGTCTAAGCCGTCATCGGTGATCAAGCGGTGAACTTGATCTAATCTGGTAACTTCGAAATTGGAAACAACGCCCCATTTCGAATGATCGACTAGAATCGTGCGCACCCCTTGGGTGCGTTCGAGCATCTTGCGAATTAATTCGGCCTCCACGCTGGAGGGAACTGTACAGCCATGCCGTAAACTGATGCCGTCCACACTGACAAAAGCCTTATCTGCATAAACCTGGTTAAGGATTTCAATCGCAAAACGGCCTGCAACTGAATTCGATGTTGGTTGAAAATCTCCCCCCAACAGGATCAGTTCATATCCGACTTCCCCAACTTCTAGGGCTGCCTGGATGTTGTTGGTAAATACGGTGATGTTTGCATCGCGCGGAATCTGCTTAATCATTTGAGTCGTGGTTGTCCCACTGTTGATAAAGACAATATCGCCTTCTTCAATAAATGAGACAGCCTGGAGCCCAATCGCCCGTTTCTCTTCTACGTAGCGAGCCGCGCGTTGCATATACTGGGGTTCCATGCGCATCCGTTGGCTAAGAACGGCGCCTCCGTGGGTGCGTTCGACAACCCCCTCCTTCTCCAACCACTCTAAATCTCGCCGAACTGTTGCTTCAGAGACATTCAACAAGCGGCTCAATTCGGACGAGGGGACAATACGATGCAAGGCCAGATATTCTTGAATTCGTTCACGGCGTTGAGCGGGGATCAGGGTTTTACTCACCTGTTGAGAACCTGTCTTTGCAAGAATTGCTGAAAGAAAAGGACAAAACTCTTCAATATTATAAATTAATTTGATGGAATTTGCAAGTTTTTGTTCAAATCAGTAATGAGCAATTTTGAGCAAATTCAATCATGCAGTCAATTTAGGTAGAATGCTATGGATATGTTCCCCTTATCCGGCTTGAATTTCGTGCATCTGATACGGTTGCTTACAAGAATCACAGATGATTTCTCTTTTTTGCACAAGCGATCGTTTCAACTGAATCGCATGGGGAGGTTCACAGTGGCAATAAGCGAGAACTTGCGGATCGTTTGGAGTGCTGCGCACCATCAATCCTTCCACCAGGACTAATGCTCGAAAGATTCCTCCGTATTGACCCAACAACCATTCGAGTTGACTCAAAGCCATTTCCCAACGGCGATGCCCCTCAGGGGCTAAAACCCACTCCATTCGTTGGGTTTGCGGATTACGATAGGACATCACTCCAAAAGCGCGTGGGGGTTGCCGATAAAAAGGTGAAAAGCGTCCCACCGATTCCATAATCTCTAGAAGCAGGTTGACCAGGATTTTCTCGGCGGCTATGCAAGCTTCGGTCAACTGCACTTGCTCAAAGATGAGCGAAAGATCAGGCAAACTGGCATTGACCTCGTATAAGCGGCACATCTCCGACCAGATTCGGACTAACAAGTCTTGCATGGTCTCAATCGGATCAATTACTTCTTTAGGATGATCCATCATACTCCAAATTGCTCTCCAGACTGCCTGTAGCGGAGAAGCAAAAATGGGTCACTAGGCAGGATAAACTAATCGAGGAAACCTTTGGAGCGAAGAAGCGGAAACGGATCCGTAAGATTCTTCTCCAGACCGACCTGGGATGGTGAAAGCCCAAACGCAATACCGAGCAACTGAGTGAAATACAAAACAGGCAGGGGTTTCTCCAGACTCATCTGAAACTGGCGAGCGTCCAGGTTGGTATGACACAATGGACAAGCTACGGCAAGGACTTCAGCAGAGGCTTTTTGAGCTTCGATGATCAACCTGGAACTCAGTTTCCAGACAATTTCCGGTCTTGTCAGAGAATGAGCTGCTCCACAACAGGTCGTTTTATACGACCAATCAATGACCTCAGCTCCCGCGGCTGCCAACAGACTTTCCATCTCGGTCGGGTTTTCGACATGGACTACACCCGTCACAGCCGGCGGGCGAGTCATCAAACAACCATAATAGCAGGCTACCCGCAATCCATTCAAAGGCTTATGGGTTCGCTCGGCTACTCTCGTTTTACCAGCGTGGTTGTAGATTGCTTCAACCAGCGTGGTGACTTTCACCCCGTCTTGAAATTGGTATTCCATGGCGTTTTCCATCGCTTGCCGTTTTTGGGGATGATGGCGAATTTCATACAATGCGGCTTGATGGCGGTTATAACACGCCGCACAAGGCATGGTCACTTCGCTAAAGCCACTTTGTTCAAAGAGCTTGAGATTTTGCAACGGCAGGCTTAAGGCTACTTGAGGATCTGCACGATGGGCGGCACTGCTTCCACAACAGACCCATCCTTCGGGTTCAAGAATTTTCATATCTAAGGAGTCACATACCGCACGCGCCGAACGGTCAAATTCTTTGGCACTCGATTCCAGGGAACAGCCAGGATAGTAGCCAATGGTTTGGGTAGATACATTTCTTGAGCGCGGTCGGCGGGACGGGCGGACAATTTTCGGGAAAAAGCCAACTTTTCTTTTGCGCAACATGCGCACATACAAATCGAGATCATCAAACAAACCGCGCAGATGAGATAGTTTCATTTCAACCATCAAACCCGGTTCATACAAACGCCCCCAAATGCGGAGTTGGCGCAAGAAGGCGCGGTTAAAAATGGCTACTTCAGGGACTTTCGGTTTGATTCCCTGAGCAGTTGCCTCGCGGGTTAGAAATTCCATGATTCCGTTAATATCCAGCCCTTGTGGGCAACGAGTGGTACATGTCTGGCACGCAGCGCACAACCAGGGGGTCACACTTTGCAGGGCAATGTCCTCCTGACCCAATTGCAGTGCCCGCATGATTTGATTTGGCTGCCAGTCGAAGAAATCACTCATGGGGCAGCCACTCGTACATTTGACACACTGATAGCACAGGTAGACATTCTGCCCCAGTTCACGTTCAACTCGTTGGGCTAAATGAGGTCGAATTTCCACAATTGGCGCAGTGGTCAGATTCTCTTTTTCCATCGCGCACTCCGTTCTAATCTCACTCAGGCTGCAAGTGGCTCAATCACCGGCCGAGGATATAAACCTGCCCCTTTCACAATCGGTTCCACCGCTTCTTCCCATTCAATAGCCATAATATGAACGCCCGCGACACCTTCGATTTTCAGGATCTTTTGAATCAATTCGATACAGATTTCAATGCCCGTTCGCTTCCAGGCTTCTGAGCGGGCTTTCTTCTCTTCCTTTGTCAACTCATCTTTGCTTTTCCCTGCCCATGGGCGTCCAGCTTCTTCTAAACGTTCGATCAATTCTTGAGGAATCAGAATGCCAGGGACGCTATCCTTCATGTACCTTGCCATCGCCGGACTTTTCAGCGGGCCAACCCCGGCCAGGATATACGCCTGTTGATGTAAGCCTAAGGCGCGCACTTTCTCCATAAAACACTCAAATGCGGGAATATCAAACACAAGTTGGGTCTGGATGAAATTTGCGCCAGCTTTGATCTTCTTTCTCAACCGATACGGCCGAAACTCAATTGGATGGGCAAAGGGCGACTCAGCCGCTCCGATAAAGAAGCGCGGCTCCAACCCTTTTAAAGGATCGCCGCATTGAAAGACATGCTCATCGCGAAGGTTTTTTACGATCTGGATTAATTGAACCGAATCGATGTCAAACACGTTCTTTGCCTGTGGGTGATTCCCAAAGGTCTGGTGATCGCCGGTTAAGCAAAGAATATTGCGCATCCCTAAAGCATAAGCGCCTAAAATATCGCTCTGAATCGCCAGGCGATTACGATCGCGGCAGGTCATTTGGATAACCGGCTCCAGTCCTTCGCTCACTAAAATTGCGCCAGCGCCAATGCTCGACATGCGCACAATGGCGGTTTGGTTATCGGTGATATTCACCGCATCACAATAGCCGCGTAACAAGGCTGCTTTCTTGCGGATTACTTTTGCATCGGCGCTTTGCGGTGGTCCTAGCTCGGCGGTCACCGCAAAATTGCCTGATTTAAGCACTCTTTCTAGATTCGAACCACTCAGATAGCCATTGGATGCACTCTGATCAGCCATTTTCTATTCCTCCTCGCATAGACGCAGGTCAGGACGAACGATCTTGCGTGGTCCACCATCTCGAGAAGTTCGCCAATTCTTTGGCGGGCGAATTTCGGAGAGCAGTTCAAGTTTGTCTAAGGACTTTAAACGGTCGTAGATTAATTGCCAGGCACATGGAATATCCTCGTTTACTTCACAATGACCATCCTGAGAACCTCCACAAGGTCCATTGAGCAAGGATTTAGAACAACGGGCAATAGGGCAAATCCCGGCCGTCAGACCCAAAATACAATCTCCACAAGCTGCACAGCGTTCCACCCACACACCCTGTTCCACAGGCAATCCCAGAAAAGAGGTGTTCAATCCGGGTACTACCCAAGCCTTTGGAAAATGCTCGGCTATGGCTTGCACCCCAATCCCGCAGCCCAGGGATAATATGAGATCCGCCTCGTTAACCTGTTCGGCAATGGTATCCAAGTATTCCCATTCGCATTGGCGTTGGACGGTGACATCGGTCACATCTTTGGGATCACCATCCAGTTTTGAAGCCATGCGCAGAGAAGCGGCTAGAATAGCGGCTTCTCGCGCTCCACCTGCAAAGCAGACGGTCACGCAGGTGCCACAGCCTACGACCAGGATCTTTTGGGCTTCTCCGACCAAACTCTTGACTTCTTCAAATGGTTTCTGTTCAGCAATAATCATTGAACACCTCCAAAGATCAAAAAGGGAAATGCGAGACTCAATTTGCAATGGTTTTCAACTGACGCGCCTGACATGAGTCTCCTTTCGACTTGCTTTGCCGTTCATCCGCAATGGGTTCGGACCCAACTTTTCCACCGTCCTCAACATTTCTTCTGTTGCGGACACAAATTGACTTGCCATCGAAGAAGAGATATGAAACATCTTAATCCTTTCAGCTTCCAAGCCTATTTGACGTAACAAGTCTTTTACCCGTTCAACCCTTCGCATGGCATTGAGATTTCCTTCCAAAAAATGACAATCTCCAGGCATACAACCAGCGACCATCACCGCATCTGCCCCTGCTTCAAACGCTTGCAAGGCATACAGGACATCCATCTTGCCGGTGCAGGGAATCTGGATAATCTTAACATTCGGTGGATACTGCAAACGCAATCCGCCAGCCAGATCTGCTGCCGCATAGGCGCAGTATTGGCAACAAAAAGCGACAATTTGGTAATCCGTATTTACGTCAGACATACCTCTGGAGCACCTTCCCAAGCAAATAAAGCAGATACTTTTGCCAAAATTTGGGCATCGGTGAAAACCATTAATTGGATTGCCCTAGCCGGACATTCTGCCACACAGGTACCACAACCCTGACATACAGCAGCCTCGATAGTTACCGCGCCCTGGATTCCACCAACGCCTTTCTGATCGGCTTTGATTTGCGGGACGTGGAAGGGACAGATGCGCACACAGGTCAGGCAGGCTGTGCATTTGGCCGCATCGACAACCGCCACTCTGCCCCCGGCAGAGATAGCTTCTTGACTTAACACTCGCCCAGCCCGGGAGGCTGCTGCCAGAGCCTGGATAATGCTTTCATCCACGAGTTTGGGATAATGCGCCATGCCGGCGATATAGATTCCTTCTGTCGAGACATCCACCGGGCGCAGTTTGACATGCGCTTCCTGGAAAAAGCCATCAGCGCCGAGCGGCACTTTGAATAGCTTCGAGATTTCTTTGGCCGTTTCAGAAGGAACAACCGGCATCGATAAAGCTAATGCATCAACACGGAGGCAGATTTTTCGACCGAGTGCAAGGTCAATGGCTTCGATGAGTATTCCTTGCTCATCAGCAAAACTTAACTGGGGTTTTTGATCCGCTGTATAGCGGATAAATAGAACGCCCCTGGCGCGGGCCTGGGTATACAGTCGTTCTTTGAAGCCATAGGCGCGGATATCCCGATAAAAGATGGTTATTTGTAACTGCGGATTCAGCTCTTTCAAAGCCAGGGCGTTCTTCAGTGCCACGCTACAACAGATCCGACTACAATACTGCTCAGCAGGACCAACGCACAAGATCATCGCCAGAGATTTCCAAGACCGAATCTGATCAGGATACAAGGCGATCTTTTCTTCGAGATCCAACTGGGTGAGAATTGCTGGATGACTCCCCAAGCCATACTCAGCTCCCCGATATTCCTCCCCACCAATTGCTAGAATCGTTACGCCATGCCGGATCTCTTGGCGTTTGCCCTCATTCGTTTCCACTTTGGTTACAAAGTTACCGCTGAAGCCGCCAAAATCCACCACGCGGCTTTGGGTATGGAGAAGTATGTTCGGTTGACTCTTGACTTGTTGGATCAAGGTGGCTAACAGAGCCTGCGGCTCTCCTTCCAATGCATTCATCGTTCCGGCCGGAAAGGCGGTGACCACGCGGCGGAGATTTCCGCCAAGCTCAGCTTCCCGTTCCACCAGATGAACTTTAAAACCCTGCTGAGCGAGGTTCAAAGCTGCAGAAAGACCGCTCACGCCGCCTCCTACCACCAATGCGCAGTGTTCAATGGGTACAGAAATGGTTTGTTGAGGAGTCAGCAGAGCTGCTTTCGCTACCGCCATCCGCACCAATTGACAAGCCTTCTCGGTTGCCACTTCCCAATCATGGGAATGAACCCAGGAGCATTGATTGCGGATATTCGCCATCTCAAACAAATAGGGGTTTAGACCCGCCGCCCGTAAGACATCTTGGAAAAGAGGTTGATGCGTTAAGGGTGTACACGAAGCAACCACCACCCGATTAAGGTTCAATGCTTTAATTTGCTCGGTAATATGACGAATGCTATCCTGAGAACAGGTGTACAGGTTGTCCTCCGCATGGACAACATAGGGCAAATAACGAGCGTATTCAGTAACTGCGGGAACATCCAGATATCCCCCGATATTCGAACCACAGTGACAGACAAAGACACCAATTCGGGGTTCTTCATTGCTCACATCGCGTTCGGGTGGAAATTCGGGCGTACTGGTTAACTGAAAGCGAGCACGGCTCAATTGAGCTGCAGCGCTGGCAGCAGCCCCGCTGGCTTCGACAACTGTTTCGGGGATGTCTTTTGGCTCCCGGAAAGGACCGACAGCATAAATCCCCGCCCGACTGGTTTGCACAGGATTGAAATGAACCGTATGACAAAAGCCGTATGCGTCCAACTCAATCCCTAAGCGCCGCCCAAGATTCCGTACCTCTGGCGAAATCTCCATTCCTACCGATAGGACAACCAAGTCAAACTCGCGGGAATGAAGCTGATTATGCTCGTCTTGATATGTCAGCCATAAATTATGGGTCTGTGGATCCTCTTTCACGCAACTCACCCGACAACGGGTATATTGAATCCCATAGGTTTTCTCAGCCCGTTCAAAATATGCCCAATACCCCTTCGAGAATGCCCGCATATCCATCATAAAAACCTGAAGGTCAATTTCAGGATGGTGTTCTTTGGTCATTATGGCTTCTTTGGTAGCATACATACAACATACGGCTGAGCAATAGTCATGGGTCTGATCGCGGGAACCGATACATTGGAGAAAGGCAATTCGTTGCGGTTGCCGTCCATCCGACGGTCGCTGGATGTGTCCAAAGGTAGGGCCAGATGCAGAAAGGTAACGTTCATATTGCAAAGCCGTAATCACATTCGGATATCTACCAAAACCATATTCCTCCGAAAGTTCGGCGCGATAGATTTCATAACCGGGCGCCAGAACGATTGCTCCTACCTTAACTTCTTCCCTCATGGGTGGCATATCATGATTGATTGCCTTTGCTCCACAGGCAAATACACAGCTCATACATTCGGAACAGACCCCACACGCCAGACAACGAGCAGCTTCCTCCTGAGCACTTTCGTCGTCATAACCGCCCTCCACCTCTTCAAAGCTAACGCGCCGGATTTCGGGTGGTAACTCCGGTAATGGCACTCGCCCCTTTCGATGAATTTCCCCTCTGGCAATCCGCTCTTCAATTTCTTGCTGGCTCAAGCGAACAACCGGTAATTCAGGTTTGGGTGGACGCTCCAAGGCTTCCCCTTGCAGGTAGCGCAGAATGGATTCAGCCGCCTTATGCCCGCTGGCAACCGCTTCGATCACAAAAGCCGTCCCCGAAACGCTATCCCCGGCTGCAAACACGCCTGGTCTGGTGGCAGCCATCGTGTTTGGGTTAATGGCGATAGTCTGCTTGTGAGTAATTCCTACACCGGCATCGTCAGGGATAAATGCCAATCCTGCTCGCTGGCCTACCGAAAAGATCACCGTGTCACAGGGAATGACAAAATTCGATTCGGGCACTTTTTCGACATGCAAGCGACCACTTTCGTCAAAATAAAAAGAGGCCACTCGCATACATTCCACTCCACAAGCATGGCCATGCTCATCCGCAAGGATCTGCTCAAACGTCAAGTCGTTATAAATCTGCACTCCCTCTTCTTCCGCAGCTTGCACCTCCCAGGGGTGGGCCGGCATCGTATCCCGTGATTCAAGACAGGCCATCGCAACCTTTGCCCCCAGCCGTACGGCCGTGCGCGCACAATCTACAGCCACATTGCCTCCCCCCAAAACAAGCACATTCTTTCCCAGTTGCAATTTTCCTTCTTCAAGGGGTCTTCCATCCTCATGGCGTGGTACGTACTTGCCCAGCCGCACATCCCGCAGAAAATGGGTATTGACCAGCACACCTTCGAGGTTAGCGCCCGGGATTCGCAGACGAATCCCCTCGTGCGCCCCCACGGCAATTAATACGGCATCAAAACCTTCCGCAAAAACATCATCCAGGTTATTAACCTGCATATTCAAGCGCAATTCAATTCCTAAGTCGAGAATATCCTGCACTTCTCGTTCAATGATCCAGGTTGGCAAACGATATTCCGGCACCCCTAAGCGCAACATTCCACCAGCGACCGGCATCGCTTCGAAAACAGTCACTCCGTAGCCAGCCTTTGCCAGGTCCTGAGCAGCCGTCAAGCCACACGGACCGGCGCCGATAATCGCCACCCGTTGGGGATACAATCGCGGTGCAGGTTCAACGGGTTGACGGGGTTCGGCATAGACCTTGTCGGTGACAAACCGCTTGAGGGCGCGGATATTGATCGGCTCATCGACCAAACCACGGTTACAGGCGGTCTCACAACGGTGATTGCAGATGCGGCCACAGATGCCCGGAAAGGGATTGTCCATCTTGATCACGCGCAGCGCATCCTGATAGCGTCCCTCACGGATCAGGGCAATATATCCCTGGGCGCGTTGCCCGGCCGGGCAAGCATCCCGGCAAGGAGAGATGCCTCGTCTTTCAATTGCATAAGCATTGGGAACCGCTTGAGGATAGAGTTTATGAATAGCGTGTTTTTTAATCAGGTTTTCATTGAATCGATCCGGAACAATAACCGGGCAAACCTTCTCGCAATCTCCACAGGCTACGCATTTGCTGTTATCCACGTAGCGCGGCTCATGCTGCAAGGTCACGGTAAAATTGCCGGCTTCGCCGCGCACATCTACCACTTGAGTTAGAGTCATTAGCTCAATGTTGGGATGGCGTCCGGTTTCCACCAGTTTGGGCGAGATGGTGCACATGGCACAATCATTGGTCGGAAAGGTTTTATCTAATTGGGCCATCTTGCCGCCGATTGCGCTTTTGGCTTCGATCAGGTAAACTTTGAAGCCTTGATCGGCAAGGTCAAGAGCAGCTTGCATGCCGGCGATGCCACCTCCAACCACCATCACCGCCCCAATGGGGTCGGTTTCGCTCTCTGGGTTATTGCGAAGTTCCTCCTTTGGCGTATTTTGCATGGCAAATCACCTCACTCAACCCTCAATCGTTTGTTTTCCGTGGCCTCCTGCCTCGAAAGTTGATTTCTTCTTCACTGACATCCTCATAAGCTTGCCGCTCTCGCTCAATTTTCGAGCTTTTGATCGGGTTTGGACCTAGCTTACGGATCCGTTCCGTCATGGTTTGGGCAGCGATTGCAAAAGAAGCTCCCTGACTCCCCGACATAAAGAAGATATCTAAACGTTCACCTCCCAAACCAATCTCATCCAGAATTTTCTTTGCCCGGTTCACACGCGCCCATCCTCGTTCGTTGCCGCGCACATGATGGCAATTGCCGATCGGACAGGCGACGATATAAACACCATCAGCCCCTTGCTCAAAGGCTTCCAAGATATAGCGGATATCTGTTTTGCCGGTGCAGGGCATGCGCACAAATTTGACATTGGCCGGGTATTGAATATGTAAGATTCCGGCTGTATCCGCAGCCATATAACCACAATAAATACAGTAAAAGGCAGTAATTTGCGGTTCAAACTCCGCTTTCGGTAGATTATCTAAAGGTGTTGGCGAATTTAGTGAATGGATTCTGTCAACCATTCTCCCAACCCTCGGATGTAGCGAAGCATCATTTGTTCATCGGTATAGTGAATTAACTGGATGGCATTAGCCGGGCACTCGCCCGTACATGTGCCGCAACCCTGACATTGGGCAGGATCAATAAAAGCTGCCCCACCCAACCCGCCTACCCCGGTGCGCGGTTGTTGATGGCGGGAAGGCAAATCAGCATAAAAACTATTTGCGCTTTGTTCTCCACTCATCTCGATCCATTCAGATGGTTGTATCACCTGGGGTATCCCAAAAGGGCAGGTGCGGGTGCAAGTCAGACAACCAACACATTTTTGCGGATCGACATAAGCCACAACACCGCCAAGATAGAGTGATTTTTGGGTAAGCAACGTCAACGCCCGTCCGGCAGCCGCCAAAGCGTGACTGATGCTCTCTTCAATGAATTTTGGATAGGCTGCCATTCCAGCCAGGAAGATCCCTTCGCGCATGAAGTCCATCGGGCGCAATTTCAATTGAGCTTCCTCAAAAAAGCCTTCGCTCGAAAGGGGCACACGGAGTTTGCGCGCCAAAGTTTCACTGCCTTCCGCCGGCACAACCGATACACTGAGCGGCACAACATCCGCTTGAACCTCCAGCCAGCGATTCAAGGCTAAATCACGGACTCGCACCAAAGGTTTCTGCGAAACCTCATCCCAAAGCACTTGCGGCGGGCATTCATCCGACCAGCGCGCAAAGATGACCCCTCGCTGGCGAGCTTCGGTATAATATTTTTCGCGAAAGCCATAGGTAACAATGTTTCGATGCAAGACCATCACCTGACAGGCAGGGTTAAACAAGCGCAGACGAAGTGCATTTTTCATCGTATTGGTACAGCAGACTCTGGAGCAATACTCTGCCATCCCCTCCTTGCCCACACACTGGATCATGACCACATTTTTCCATTCCGCCACCTTTTGCGGTTCATGGATGATCATCTCTTCTAACTCGCGTTGCGTGACCACAGCGGGCAATTTCAACCAGGGATGTTGATGCGCTTCCTGACCACCAGTTGCCACGATGGTTACGCCATGCCGCACTTCTGTCGTGATAATTTTGCCATCCGGTAAGATCGTTCGCAGATCCGAACGGAAGTCTCCCACATGGCCGCGATGACGAGCTACCTCTGTGCGGGTATACACCTGGATGCGGGTATGGGCGCGCACTCGATTAACCAAATCTCGCAAGAGCCGTTGAGGGTTATATCCTTCAGCGACATAATATAGATTCAGCAGATTTCCCCCCAGTATCTCCGAGCGTTCCACTAAGTGAACTTCATAACCACTGTCCGCAATTGCCAATGCTGCCGTCATCCCTGCGACCCCACCCCCAATGACCAGCGCCGCCGAACGACAGACATGTTTTTCTTTATACACTGGCTTCGCTAGGCTCACCCGCCCGACAGCCATGCGTAACATTTCGTGCGCTTTGCGGTTTGCCTGTTCGCTCTGCCACCGATGAACCCGGTTGCATTGCTCCTGGAGATTGACAACTTCGAGGAGATACGGGTTTAATCCTGCCGCCCGCACCGTTTTCTGAAAGAGAGAATCATGGGTGCGATTGCTACACGCGCCAATCACAACCCGATTTAAAGCGTGCTCCTGAATTGCAGACTGAATTTGCTGCAAGCCGTGGGGAAAACAAGCCAAATCCAGCAATTGGGCAAACTGAACCCCTTGCCATTCTGTTGCCTGCTGAGTGATGGCTTTGAGATTCAGCGTCTCACACATTGTGCCGGCACAAGTGCAATTAAAGACGCCAATTCGAGCGGGCTCACCGCTCACATCTCGCTCAGGTGGAAAGCTTTCGTTGGAAAGAAAAGGCGCTTCATGGGAAAATCGATAGGCATTCAAGCGATCGTTGAGCAAACGCATCACTTCGGCCGCCGCCCCACTGGCATCCAGAATCGTCTCAACAATCTCCTTCGGGGATGAAAATGCCCCACAAACAAACACGCCGGGGCGCGAGGTCTGCAATGGCACAAATTTATCCGTCTGACAGAAACCAAACTCATTCGGCTCGATTTTCAGGATTGAGAACAAATCTCTGGCGGCTGCGGGAGGTTGCAATCCGGTGGCTAAGACGACCATCTCAAACCGTTCCTGGATTTTCTTGCCATGCGGCGTTGCGTATTGCACAATTAAATCTTTCGTCTGGGGGTCTTCATAGATGCCCGACAAGCGACAATGCACATAGCGGATGCCATGTTCCTGTCGGGCTCTGGCAAAATAGCGGCTATATTCTTTATTGAAGGCGCGCTCGTCCATGTTAAACACTGTACATTCAACCTGAGCGCCTAAACGCTGTTTTGCCAGGATGGCTTCTTTCGTGGCAAACATACAACAAATGGAGGAGCAGTAAGGTTGCTCCTGGTCTCGAGAACCGACGCATTGCAACCACAAAATGGAACGGGGTTTTTTGTGATCAGATGGCCTTTGGACAATCCCTTCGGTAGGGCCTGAACGACTTGCCAAACGCTCATACTGCATGGCTTCCAGCACATTGACATATCGGCCAAATCCCAATTCTTCAAGTTCAGCAGGATTAAAGACTTGAAAACCGATTGCCAGGATGATTGCCCCAACTTCAACGGTCAACAAGCGGGGTTGCTCCTCCAGGTTAATCGCTTCAGTGGGACAAACTTCGACACATTTCTTGCAAGCTTCACAGTAAGGCCCGTAATCGATCACATACGCATCGGGTGTTGCTCGCGCAGCCACTTTATAAGCTGCCTTGCGCATGGTCAATCCTCGTTGATATGAGTCGGGTAATTCAACCGGGCAAACCTGGGCACAATATCCACAATTAATACAACGATTGACATCCACATAACGCGGTTCCTGACGAAGGGAGACAGTAAAATCTCCCGCTTGCCCGGCAACGTCTACAACGCGGGTTAAGGTCAAGATTTCAATATTCGGATGCTGATTGTGCTGGATGTAAGCCGGGGAAATTGAGGGACGGGTACAGCCATAGCCATGATCGGCTGTTCCGCGACATAAGACACAGTCATGTTGCGGGAACATAAAACCTAATTGCGCCACTCGCCCACCCAGGCAGGGAGTCTGCTCGACAAGGTACACCTTCAATCCCGCCTCAGCCAAATCAAGGGCGGCGCGCATACCCCCAATCCCACCTCCAATCACCATCGCTGAAGCTGGTCTTGGACGAACCGTTTGACGAAGAGACTTTCGAACTGCCATCGCTCCAGAGACGGTAGGTTGCAACCTGCCTGTAACCTACCTGTAATTAAAACTCACCTCCCCTGATCGGCCCGATGGGGCAATGGCAATGTATGTTTCAATACAACCCTTTCGACCAATCAGGGAATACCTGAATTGGTGCGATGACGGGTCAATGGAACTAACTTCATTGTAGCAAGCCTTGTTGCCCTTGTCAACCAGGAATCGACAGAAATTGTCACCAAATTTTATCAAATCCTCACAGACAGACAGGAATTGTTAGAAAACCATCAAAAAGCAGTTTAGCCCGACAATTTCTGAGCACCTCATGATAAAATTAATTTAACGATTTAAAATCTTGTTTATCCTGTTTAGGAGCTAAACCTTTAGAAAAGGAGTACTAACGATGATTCCCAAAGCGATGCAAGACGCAATGAATGAACAAATCAAAAACGAGCTGTATTCGGCTTATCTATATCTTTCGATGGCAGCCCACTTTGAGAGCAAAACCCTGGCTGGTTTTGCCAACTGGTTGCGCATCCAGGCAAAAGAAGAACTTGGTCATGCGATGAAGTTTTACGATTTCATCCTCGAACGGGGTGGCGAAGTGACCCTCAAAGCCATTGACCAACCGCCTTCGAGCTGGAAGTCCAACCTGGAAGCTTTCGAACAGGTGTTGGCTCATGAGCAAAAGGTCACCAAAAACATCCATGACCTCTATGAGCTAGCCCTCAAAGAGAAGGATTACCCCAGCCAGGTGATGTTGCAGTGGTTCATCGAAGAGCAAGTTGAGGAAGAAAAGAACGCCACCGAAATCATCGAAAAGCTCAAGATGATCGAGGCGCA
>DAOTZA010000012.1:0-2543 GCA_034434515.1 Anaerolineales bacterium
TTACCTGGAGAGTATTAAGGGAGATAACGCGGTGGGTAAAAGTTTGGTTAATAGATGGTTTTGGGGTGTTAACAAGCCTTATGAGAGATTAGGTGCTATCGTAATTTCTGACCACAAGCAGTTGGGCTGGTAAGATGGAAATCGAGGAACAACCTATCATCACAAGTCGGGTTGATCATTTGCTGAGAAAACCGTCCACGAATTGACCACGAAGTAACGAATGAAAGCGCTATTCGTGCATTCGTGAAAAATTCGTGGACGGTCTGTCCTGCCAAATAGAGCCTTTGTTAGGTAATTACGCCTGTGGTAGGTAATTAGAAGAAATCCGTCCATAAATCAGCAATGAATACACGAATGAAGGCGACCTTCGCGCATTTGGGTAATCTGCGTGGGTGGTTGGATATCCAACGCAAAGGCTATCGTAGCTAATTCAATCCGTTAGATTGTGACGGAAAACGACTCAGGTCTCTTTAATATCTCAAACATATTCACGTTTGTTCATAATATTCACAAATGTCTTGTAAAATTTGGTCATTTTTAGTAATATTTAACCAGTGTAATTATCCCCATACAGAGTTATGGAAACCCAACGCGTTGAACTGCTGGCCCGAATTGCAGAGATGTACTTTGAGCAAAATCTGACCCAAAGTCAGATTGCCCAAAAAGTAGGTTATTCGCGATCGATGATTTCACGGATGATTAGCGAAGCTCGAGAACATAATATTGTCGAAATCCGCATTCATTATCCCCTGCAGCGGCTAACCGAAATGGAGAGCTGGCTGGTGCAAGCCTTGCAGCTCAAGGAAGTCCGAGTTGTGCAGCGTGGCGCGCTGAACCATGCGGAAATGCTTCGCCGTTTAGGAGCAATGGCTGCCCTTTTGCTCGAAGAACACTTCCGAGACTACCTGACCATTGGGACGTCTTGGGGAACAGCCGTGTTTGAAACGGTCAATGCGGTGCGCGATCACACCATCGAAGGTTTGCGGGTTGTGCAGATGATCGGCTCGCTGGGGACTCCCAACCCCGATATTGACGGCCCAGAACTGGCGCGGCGATTGGCGCGTCTTTTAGGCGGTCAGTATGCCACGCTTCCTTTACCTCTGATTGTAGATAGTCCAATTACCCGACAAGCCTTGATGAATGCCCCCCATGTGCAACGCGTGACCGCCCAATTCAAACAGATTGACCTGGCTCTGGTGGGGGTGGGCACGGTGGATTATGAGTTTTCCAGCCTTCTGCGCGCCGGCTATCTGGACTACAGCCAGCTTGAATCGTTGCGCCAAGCCGGAGCGGTGGGCGATGTGTGTGCGATTCATTTTGACATTCAGGGCAACCTAATTGATACCCCCCTGACCCGCTGTATTGTCGGCATAGATGATTCCACCTTACGATCGATTCCGGTGCGAATCGGGGTAGCAGGGGGGCAATCCAAAGCCTTGCCCATTTTGGCAGCCAGCCGGGCAGGATTTATTAACTATCTGGTAACCGATGAAATTGCTGCCCGGCGCATTCAGAAAACCATCGAAGGAGAAGAGGCATATTAGCGTCATGGAAGAAGCTGCATTCGTTGAAGCAGAAATTTATCAGCCAGACCATGAACGGTTGATCGAAGAATTAGGGAAACCCCGCCTGCGCGAGTGGGTTTTGCAGATGAACATCATCCGCGCTTTTGAAGAAAAAGCTGAGGACCTGTTTGCCCGCGGGCTGGTGCACGGCACCATGCACCTTTCTATCGGCCAAGAAGCGGTTGCAGTCGGTGCTTCGGCGGCAATGGAAGAAGGCGATTACCTGCTCAATCACCACCGTGGCCATGGGCACTGTCTGGCATGGGGGAGCGATGTGCGCCTGATGATGGCCGAATTCCTTGGAAAAGAGACGGGTTACTGCCGCGGCCGAGGCGGCTCCATGCACATTGCCAATGTGGAGATGAACAACCTTGGCGCCAACGGCATTGTTGGCGGCGGCATTCCTATTTCGGTTGGCGTGGGCTTGAGCATCAAGAAGCGCAAAACGAAACAGGTCTGCCTGACCATTTTTGGCGATGGCGCAGCCAATATTGGAGGCTTTCATGAGTCGCTCAATATGGCAAGCATCTGGGATTTGCCGGTCATTTACCTGTGCGAAAACAACCAGTATGCTATGTCCATGGCGATGCAAAAAGCGTTCAACATCCGTTACATCAGCCAGCGAGCATGCGCTTATGGCATTCCCGGTGTTACGGTTGATGGCAACGATGTGCTGGCGGTTTATGACGCTGTGCGCACCGCTGGTGAACGAGCGCGCCGCGGTGAGGGTCCCACGCTAGTGGAAGCGATTACTTACCGCTGGAAGGGGCATTCTAAGAGCGATCGCCAGGCTTACCGCAGCCGGGATGAGGTCAAAGAATGGCAGGCGCGCGATCCGATTCACCGCCTTGCCCATCTGCTGAAGTTGAGTGAAGCCGAGTACGAGGAAATTGTTAAGCAGGCGCAGGCGGTAATTGAAGATGCCCTGGCATTTGCCAACGCTAGCCCAGAGCCCGATCTCAGCACGATCCTGGAGGG
>DAOTZA010000013.1:0-26242 GCA_034434515.1 Anaerolineales bacterium
AATCAATCAGGATTATTTAGAAGCAAAATATCTCGGGCAACATATATACATGGGGGAATTTTTTAGTCATTTTGTTTCTCAGACTTATCCCAAGCAAAGTGAAATATTAGAAGATATTAAGCGGATGAAGAAGAATAATGTAAATTATAAACCTGGAGGTTTTTCACCAGAGGAGGGTTTTGATTCTGCGGGTTTTGTCACCTACATTTTGGTAAAACATAAGCTATTGAGTATTTCAGATCCATATTCTTCAAGATACGACTTGAATATATTATTAACTTCAACAACAACGCCGAGCATAGGTGATATTATTTTTTATAAGCCAAATTACTTTCTATTTTATTTTCAGGACAATCAGCATAAACCATTTGTCATTGGGATGACACCATTGGGAATCCTTGCCTTAGAGTTCAATTTTGCCCCAATAATTGGCATTGGGAATGTGGAATATATTGATACAGACACCACAGGCGCCAGTGGAGCATCTGGTCCTGAGGATAATCCATAATATCCAGATAATTTACACGAACCTGAAGTAGCATACAAGAGTACTATCTTGGCAAACAGGGTTTGCTACCCCGGACCATCTGTGGAGATACATGCCAATCGGCAGAGCTCTCTACTATCATAACCCTACAGCCGAAAAAATTGACACCCACCCTGTAGGACACCTCGCAACGCCGCATTCGCTCACTTGAGAAGAGGAGGCAAGTATGGCCATAATGGAATATCAAACCTATTTGAATCTTTTACCCCAAGTCAAACAATCGCCGCAAAAGACGATGTGGTTTTATTATGATGCTGAAGCAGATGTCTTGTATATTAATTTTATGAAGCCCAGTCACGCAACAGATAGCGAACTCACCGATGATGATGTAATTATCCGGTATGAAGGCGATACAGTGGTCGGTTATACAATTTTACACGCCAGCCAACGCTGAGGTTCGCAATTAGCGCTTGCCAATCGGCGCATTTATGCCCTTTGGGTATCTAAACCCATACCCCCATTTTTCTATCCAGTAAACAGTGTAGAACAAATTTGCAAATTTGTCCTCTACTTCACGATATAATTCCCATCACCATGCTGCCTTTCGCAAACCGCGTTTGTCTCATCACCGGCTCTGGGCGAGGGATCGGGCGGGCAATTGCCCTGGAGTTTGCCCGCCGCGGGGCGGATGTGATCGTCAACTATTTCCGCAATCCTCAACCGGCCGAAGAGACCCAACGTTCCATTGAAGCGCTGGGTCGCAAAGCTCTGCTGGTCAAAGCCAACGTCGGTGAGTTGGATGAGATCGAGAAGCTGTTCCGAGCCATCGAAGATACGTTTGGCAAACTGGACTTCTTGATCAACAACGCTGCTTCGGGCTACAATCGCCCTGCCCTGCAACAACGCCCGAAAGGCTGGGAGTGGACGCTGAACATCAACGCTCGCGCCTTTCTCTTCTGTGCTCAAAAAGCTGTGCCCCTGATGGAAAAAGCGGGCGGCGGCGCGATGGTCGCCATTTCCAGTCCGGGTGCGCAACGGGTTCTGCCCGATTATGTGGTGGTCGGGGCAAGCAAAGCGGCTCTCGAAGCCCTGGTGCGTTATCTGGCTGTGGAACTTGCGCCAAAAAACATTGTGGTCAACGGTGTTTCGCCGGGCGTGGTGGAAACCGAAGCCTTGCAGCACTTCGATGCCCTACGCAGTGACGCCAATCTTATCCAAACCGCCCTTGCCCAAACCCCGGCCGGACGCCTAGTAATCCCAGAGGATGTTGCCCACCTGGTGGCTTTTCTCTGCTCACCCGAAGCCAGCATGATTCGCGGTCAAATTATCACCATCGATGGCGGCGCCACCCTGCTCGGTAAACTGTCTTAGACGCGGCAGCACGGCACCCGGCTGTCTCAGCGACCGTACCGACCAACCAGTTCACCCTGAGCGAGGATATGCCCTTGCATGGCTTTCTCGAGGTCCTTCTTGGTTGCTCTTGAGTCAAGGTTTAACTTGGTGTCTAAGGCATAGATCTTGAAAAAATAGCGATGGTTACTGCCACGAGGTGGACACGGGCCACCATACCCAACTTTACGGAAGTCGTTGATGCCTTCCACACCAATCCCTTTTTCACCTTCAGCAAATTCTTTGACCTCCGGCGGGATGTTGAAAATCACCCAATGAACGAACGTTCCAATCGGAGCATCTGGATCATCCATGATGATTGCCAGGGATTGGGTTTCAGGCGGAATGTTCTTCCAGGATAACGGCGGTGAAAGATTTTCGCCATCACAGGTATGGCGCTTGGGGATAATCCCATTGGGGGCAAATGCTGTGCTAATGATCTCAATGTTCATCTTGACCTCCTCAAGAGATGAACCATCCAATGCGGGTTGACAGGCTGTCATCCAAACTGGAACCAGAACGAGCAGAAGAAAGTCTAACGAACGCTTCATCGCCTCACCCGATGGTCTTTTCAGACGCCAATCAAGATTGCCCTAGCAGGAGCTCCGTCTGCACCTTTCAATTTGAGCGGCAAACAATAAAGCATATACCGCCCTTGCGCAACCTCGGCTAAATTCAACCCTTCAACAATAATCACGTTGGCTCGCAAAAGGATTTCATGGGTCGGTCGACTTTGCTTGTAAGGCGCCACCGAAAGATAGTCCACCCCCACCAGTTTCACACCCCGCTTCACCAGATAGTCAGCAGCATCGGCGGTCAACCCCACAAAATCAGTTTGAAATTCCCTCACCCCTTTTGCCCAATACTCGCTATTGCGCGTGCGGATGAGCAAACGGCGGGTGCGCGGTGGTATATCCGCTTTTTCCAAATCTGCTGCAGTCACCACGTCTATGTTCGGAAGATGCAGGACATACACCCTGCCGGTAAGCACCTTTAATGAGAGCTGATCCACCCCCTTGCCATGGTTGATGAAGTGATACGGTGCATCCACATGAGTGCCGGTATGAGCACTCATCTCAAAGCGAGTGGTATTGGTGTTATCTCCGGCCTCGATCTTGTCAAAGCGTTCCATAGAGAACTTCGGATCGCCCGGCCAGGTTGGGATCTCGTCAGACAGGGTGAGCGTAATATCATAAATGCGCATGACTTCCTCCGTTTCTTAATAAATAGTATAGCTTAAGGAGGCAAAGAAGGCAATTTATTTTACAAGATTTCGCGATGAAAAAGCGTTAAGCTGATATTTTTTTATGGCTTGGCGGTTCAAGGTTACCCCCAAACCCGCTTGATCTGGCACATTGATGGTGCTATCCTGGTTGAGGAGAAAGCGCTCCTGAGTAATATCTTCTTCATAATAACGATCAGTCGCTGAGATATCGCCTGGCAAAGTAAAACCAGGCAGGCTTGCCAACGCCAGATTGGATGCTCGCCCCACGCCGGTTTCCAACATTCCTCCACACCAAACAGCAATTCCTCTCGACAGACAATGATCATGGATTGCCACTGCCTCACTCAAGCCTCCAACCCGGCCGGCTTTAATGTTAATAATGCGGCAAGATTTCATCTCCAACGCCTGACGGGCGTGTTGCAGGGAAAGAATGCTCTCATCCAAACAGATCGGGGTTTTGAAGGTTCTTTGCAAGATGCGATGATCCCAAAGATCTTCTTCATCCAGCGGCTGTTCGATCAGGAGCAGATTCAGCTCATCCAAAGGTTTCAGAGATTGAGCATTTTCCAACGTGTAGGCCGAGTTCGCATCTACCTGCAGGCGTACAGTGGGAAAGGCTTGCCGCACAGCCTGAACATCTGCAACGTCTCTGCCGGGTTTGATTTTTAACTTAATGCGTCGATACCCCTGCTGCAGGTAGTCCTCGACCACCTCAACCAGCTTTTTAGGAGACTCCTGGACGCCGACCGAAACCCCGACCTCGACTCGCTCGCCTTGACCACCCAACAACGCTTTCAACGACTGCCCCACCTGTTTGCCGTACAGATCCCATAACGCCATTTCCAGGCCAGCTTTTGCCATACGATGGCCCCGAATCCACTTAACTTTCTCACGGAACTCTTGTGGATCATTGATTTCGGCCCCAACCATGACCGGAAGGATAAATTCTTTCAGAATGTGCCACTCGGTGCCAACCGTCTCAGAAGAATAGCCTGGCTCCCAATCGGCAACGCATTCTCCATAGCCTTCTAAACCCTCTGCCTTAACCAGAATCAGCACACAATCGCGGCTAAGGTTGCGTCCAAAAGAGGTCTCGAATGGAGAACGCAAAGGCATGCGTAGATGGAGGAGTTCAATCTCATCTATTTTCATAAGGTATGCTCTCCGTGACTCAGGACATACATACTGCGCGCAGGGTGCTCTTTTAGGTAAATAAAGTCAGTGACAAAATAACCGTGCTGAAAGAGCACAGGGAAGATCTGGCGGCAATGCATCCGCCATTCCATAGCCAGATTCAGGTCAAGTTGTTTGATTTGGGAATAATCCGATGGAATCTCGACCAGCAAAATGCCAGGGTATTCTTCGGGGGGCAAGGACAGGTCGAAGACGTCAAACGGAAAGCGAATCTCCCCTGGATAAGGTAATGCATCCGAGCGCAGACCACTCGGATTGATAATCTCCGCGCCGGCCGCCAGATAATGGGCTAAATCCAACTGTTGGCGTACCGAACGGCTCAAGCGCCGATTCACCCGCTGAGAGTGCACCCACCAATCCACCTCAAAGCGATCAGTCGGTGTGCCGGCGTTCAAGCCATCGCGCAAGATTCCATAATAATCAATATGATAGGTATTGCACACTGCCCCTAACTTGACAATGTTCAAATGAGCGTTACGGCTTAGCAACGGATCATAAGTCCAGGTAATGCGGTCAATGCCTTGCTTGCGCACCATCTGCCATTGGGCGCGCTTGAGAAGAAAGCCCAACCCCTTACTGCGATGGTCAGGATGCACCCCCAGCATGTGCGAATAGTGCATCAAGCGCGGCCCATCAGGAGTATGATAGATTGCCGGTAACCCAAACACAAAACCGACCAGTTTTCCTTTATCTTCCTCTTCTTCGGTCGTATAAGCACCAATACAAATCCCACCATGCTTCACCGCGGAAATCAATAGATGTGCCGGGATAACCTCCGTTTCATTACCTGGCCAGACGATGCGTTGCAGTTCTTCTACAGCAAAAAAATCATCTGGTTCGCTGAGAATCCGCAGGTGGTAAGTTTTGCGGCTCATCCCACCTCCCTCGCTCGAACTCGCTGCCAGAGCACGCGCCGCCAATTGATCGTTTTTAAGTAATCTATCCGTTGGGAGAATCGGCTGGGTTTTAATTGAAAGACGCGCGGCAAGGTATCAATGGAACAGGTATGGTTCACCGCCAGATAATCCAACCAAAACACGGATACCGGCGAGCGCGCCAGACCGGTTTCCAAAAAAACTGTGATACCCCGTAAGAGTGGGGGCGGCAAATAAAAAAAACGTTTCCGTTTTCTCATCACATCCATCACCGTTTCGACCACCTCACAAAAACTCAGCATTTCTGGTCCAGCTACTTCAAAGATTTGGTTCACCGTTTGGGGATCTTCAATTGCCCAAGCCATCACCGTTGTCAGATCCTCAACCCAAATCGGTTGGAGAAGGGTTTGGCCGTCCCCTGGCACAAAAAAGAAAAAAGGAACGGCAACCAACAACTGAGCAATACCGCTGGTCAGCACATCACCCTCGCCAAAGACAATGCCTGAGCGAAAAATCGTAAACTTGATCCCTGTGCGGCGAATCGCTTCTTCCGCCAGGCCTTTAGCTTTGCTGACCGGAAAAGCCGAAAACCGATCGGCACCTAAATGACTGACATACACAAGACGCTCGATGCCGCTCTCCCTGGCAATCTGCGCCAACAGCCGCGTTCCTTCGATATCTATGCGCATCAGGTCGGCATAAGCTCCCTGACGTTCAACACTGGCCAAATGGACGACAACATCCATGCCATTGATCGCGGCGCGCAAGCCCCGCGCATCCGTTACACTGCTGACCGCAATTTGAACCGCCACCCCTTTTGGCACCTGCGGCGTCCGCCTGGCTGGCCGAATCAGCAACCGCACTGCATGCCCGGCCTCAACCAGTTTTGGCACCAGCGCCCGTCCGATAAACCCGGTTCCACCTGTGACGAGGATGTTCACCAGTTACCCTTAGCCAAGGTATTTCAAGATGCTGGACCGCCAGACAGAAAGGCAGGATGAACTGGATTTGTCCAGCATCCTTTCCATCCTGTAAATCCAGGTTTTATTTTATCGCATTTCCTGTTCTTGAAAGTGCAAGGCAAAGGCATGCAAGGCCAACCAGTAAGACTTCCACCCCAGGCCGGCAATTTTCCCCCAACAGACAGATGTGATCAATGAGTGTCGCCGAAACTCCTCCCGCGCATCAATATTCGAGAGATGTACCTCAATCACCGGTATCTGAATTGCTGCGATTGCATCCCGCAAAGCAACCGATGTGTGCGTGTATCCGCCGGGGTTGAAGATCACTCCCGCTGCCCAATCACGGGCTTCTTGCAATTGATCAATCAAAGCTCCTTCTGAATTGGATTGATAACATCGCACCAGCATCCCCAACCGTTCCCCTTCAAGGATCAAACGCTGATTAATTTCCTCTAGCGTCATCGATCCATACACCTGTGGCTCTCGTGTTCCTAACAAGTTAAGGTTCGGACCATGTAAAACAAGGATTTCTTTCATGTCAGCTCCGTTTTCTCCTGGCAGGCTTGCAAAGCCTCTATCAAATCGCTCTCTTTCGAGAGACGTACACCGACGCGCACTACACCAATGCGCTCCGGCAAAGCAAATCGCAATTCCCCCAATTGCTTTTTCTTATCGGTTTGCATGGCTTTCAGGATCGCAGAAGGCGAAAACTGCTTTGGCAAGCGGGTAGGTAATCCCAATCCCGCCAGGGCAGCCTCAATGCGTTCTTTGACCTCCAGAGGCGCAAGACCGATCTGGAAGGCAAGTTGAGCCTCAGCTACCATTCCCATTGCTACTGCAAAACCGTGTAAGATCTGATACTCCGAAAGCGTTTCGACGGCATGGGCAACCGTATGTCCGAAGTTCAAAGCCGCTCGCCGCCCGCGCTCATACGGATCCTCTTCGATCACGCGTATCTTGACCCCAATGGCACGCGGTAAAATCTCGCTCATCCCCCTTTGGACGGCAAGTTCACCGCTCTCGCAAAGCTCGAACAGCCGCTCATCTCCAATCACCGCGGCTTTGAGGATTTCCGCCATCCCCGCCCGCCATTCGACCTGTGGCAAGGTCGATAACGTTTGCGAGTCGGCCAGGACAAAGCGTGGAGCGTGGAACGCTCCAACCAGATTTTTTCCCTGTGGCAAATCAACGCCTGTTTTCCCTCCCAAACTGGCATCAGCCATCGCTAATAAAGTGGTTGGCAGCACTGCCCAGGATATGCCCCGCATGTAGGTTGCCGCCGCAAAGCCGCCGATGTCACTCACCACACCTCCTCCCAAAGCCACCAAGCAAGATGTGCGATCGATGCCAGCTCGGGTCATCTCGCTCCAGATCGCCTGTACTGTTTGCATATTTTTCGTATGCTCTCCGGGCGGCAAGATCAATGATTGAAAGCAGTATCCCTGTTTCTGAAGGCTAAGCTCGACCTCCTTGAGATAATGAGCAGCGACGTTTTCATCACTTAATATAAATATCGAACCCTTTAGCCCTTGTTCAAGTAAGACTTCCCCTACTCTGGTACGGCCCTCATTCTGGATGCGCACAGCGTAACCGTTTCCCATGCCCCGTACCCAAAACGCACCGACTTTGAGCTGAATTTCCCACACAATCTCATCGACCAGGCGCTGATCGACGGCAATCTGATGCTCAAAGGACAGGTAATGTGGATAACGCTGGCGCAACAGTGTTTCAAGCTGCTTAGCGGCATCTTCAGCCAGTAAAGGACGTTGGTTTTCATCGAACCCCAAACGCTGCAATAAAGTCGGATAGGAAGCCTGGAGACAAAAGACCCTTCCGCTTTGTTCACACAATTTGCGGTTACTCAAATCGAGCAAAGCGCCGCCACCCAGGGCAACGACCTGGTTCGAGGCAGCGGCGACCCGCTGCAAGGCTTCTCGCTCGCGCTTACGGAAGCCCTGCTCCCCTTCTCGTTCAAAGATTTGGGGGATACTCTGCGCAGCCGTTTGCTCAATCACCTCATCTAAATCGACAAAAGCCAGGCCGGTTCGTTCAGCCAGACGAACGCCGATGGTAGATTTTCCCGAAGCAGGAGGCCCATACAGATAGACATTCATTCCCAAAACAAATGCTCCCGTCCGTCTAAAGCGAAATGATCCAGGGTCATTTTGGGCAACTGTTCAAAACGCTGCTGTTGCTCTGCGAGTGAATCGCCGCCCAATTTTTCTTGCAGAGCCTGGGCAAGGACAAAAGCAACCATCGCTTCTACGATCGGTACGGCGCGTGGCACCGGGCAAAAGTCTGAGCGTTCATAGCGCGTTTGGGTTTCTTCACCCTTCAATAAATCGACCGATGATTGCGGGGTGAGAGTGGTTGCAATCGGCTTCATTGCAGCGCGCACCAGGATTGGCTCCCCGCTGGAGATGCCGGCCTCAATTCCCCCGCTGCGCAAAGTGTGGCGCACCAGACGCCTTTGCTCCAAAAAGATCCCATCCTGGGCTTGCGTACCCCGCAGACGAGTGTTTTCAAAAGCCAAGCCGATTTCAACGCCCTTAATGGCTTGAATGCTCAAAAGTGCTGCCCCCAAACGCGCCTCCAACCGCCGATCCCATTGAACATGTGAACCTAAGCCAGGCGGCACTCCAAAGGCAAGCACTTCCAAGATACCCCCCAAGGTCTCTTTTTCCTCCATTGCCTGGCGAATGCACTCCTGCATCGCTTGCGCAGCCACCGCATCGGGGCAACGCAGGGGAGAGACCTCTGCCCGGGCATAGCGTTCTTCTAAGGGGATAGCCTCAATTTGCCCCTCAATGTCAGCAATCGAGCGCACATATCCTTCAACGCGAATGCCGAATTGGCGCAGATACAGTTTGCACACAGCCCCAACGGCTACTCGGGCAGCCGTCTCCCGCGCCGAGGCGCGTTCCAGGGCTGGGCGCAAGTCGTTATACCCATATTTCAGGGTTGCGTTAAGGTCTGCGTGACCGGGTCTTGGAATGGTCATCGCTTCGACGGGTTTGCCCTTCCAACGGCTATGATCGCGATTTTCGATCAAAATCGCCAGGGGTGCGCCAATGGTCTTCCCTTCCATTACCCCGCCGAGAAAGATGGCGTGATCCTTTTCGATTTTCATGCGCGGACCAGCGCCATAACCCACCTGACGACGCACTAATTCCTGGTCAATAAACTCAAAATCCAAAGCCAGGCCGGCCGGAAGTCCCTCCAAAATCGCTATCAGGGCCGGCCCATGTGATTCGCCCGCGGTTAAAAAACGCAAACTCATCGTTTTGCCATCCATTTCCCCAGCCGTTCCATCGCTTCCACAATCAAATCATCTGCCAGGCAAAAACAGAGGCGCGCCGCTCCCTCCCCATATTTACCAAATACAACGCCAGGGGTGATGCTTACCTGAGTTTCTTCAAGCAATTGCTGACAAAACTCCTCACTGCGCCAACCATCGGGTAGAGGCATCCATACATAGAGGGATGCTAAGGGCTTACGCACAGCCACGCCCATTTGTTGGAGAGCTTTTACGATTAAGTCGCGACGCCGTTGGTAGATTTGATTGCGTTCTTGCAACCAGCCTTGATCTTCTGTCATAGCCTGGACGGCTGCATCCAAAATTGGACGAAAGTGTCCGGAATCCACCTGAGTTTTGAGGGTATATAACGTCTTCAGCACCGTTGCATTGCCAAGCGCCGCACCTACTCGCCAGCCAGCCATATTGTGGGATTTTGACAGCGTGTTGAACTCGATCGAAACCTCTTTGGTTGGATCAACCTCGAAGATGGAAAGTGAGCGATATCCATCGAAGTTAATTTGGGAATAGGCAGCGTCATGACAAACCAGAAGGTTATGCGCCCTGGCAAATTGCACCGCACGTTCAAAAAATTCTCGGCTAGCCGTGGCAGCGGTTGGGTTATTGGGATAATTGAGCCACATGATTTTTGCCCGCTCAGCGATCTCTGATGGGATCGTAGAAAAATCCACCAAATAATCGTTTTCCGGCAACAGAGGCATACGATAAACTTCCCCGCCGGCAAAACGGGTCGCAGCTTCGTAAGTGAGGTAACCGGGATCGGGGATCAAGACCACATCGCCGGGGTTGACAAACGCCTGGGTAATGTGGAAAATTCCTTCTTTAGAGCCTAAAAGAGGCACAATCTCAGATTTCGCATCAACCTCAACTCCATAAACCTGGCGATACATCCCCGCCCAAGCCTGTAAAAGGGCTTCACTGCCGCGATGGGGCTGATAGCCGTGCGTATCCGCTCGACTCGCCGAACGAACCAGCGCCTCCACAATTGAGGAAGGCGGCGGCAGGTCGGGTGAACCAACATCTAAACGGATCACACGCTTGCCTTGTGCCTCCAGAGTGGCAATGCGGGTCGCTAATCCAGCGAAGAATTGCGTCTTTTGGGTTTGCATTCTCGTTGCAGCTTCAATCATCACTCGATCTTATCCTTAAGTTAATTTGTGTTTCGATTTCAGGTGTAATGGCTATCCTGTAACCGGTCCAGCATTCGAAAGCTAAAGCAGCCTGCCAGAGTAACATACCAAATCCATTCCAGGCCTGATGTCCTTTTGCCCGAGCATTGCGGATGAAAGCTGTTTCGGGAGGATTATAAACCAAGTCATAAAAACAGGTCTTTTTGGGTAACCGGAATTGGGACGGAAACGGAGGACTTTCCTCCAAGCCCTTAGTCCCCAGAGGAGTGGCATTAACCACTAAATGGAGATCGGATAAATCTTTTTCAATGATTTCAATCCCATCCTGAAAGGTTAGCGCCTTCATTCGATAGGATGGTTCTGATCGCAGGCTTTCCTCGGTCGAGAGATCATCGAGTATTTTTCTGGCTTGTTCAAGACGGCGAGCGGCAATCCAGACCTGCCAGCCGTTTTTTAGCAATCCCCATGCCACCGCTCGCGCAGCCCCCCCGCCGCCGAGAATCAACGCCGTTCCTCCCTCTGTCAGAGGAAGCTTTTGTCCCAAATCTAGCAAGAATCCTTCAACATCGGTATTCGTTCCGATCAGGTGCTCGCCGCTGCGGTAGATGGTGTTTACTGCCCCAACCGCCCTGGCTTTCTCATCCAGGCTATCCAGGCAGGCCATAACCCCCTGTTTATGCGGAATGGTCACATTGATCCCATCATAGTCGCCGCGGCGCATTTGCTCAAACACCACTTGAAGGCGTTCATTCGTCCGCGCATCAACGGCGATGGGGATCAATTCATAACTTCCCTGTTTTCCACACGTTTCTAAAAAAACCTGGTGAATGAACGGAGAAAAACTGTAAGTTAAGGGAAAACCGATTAAGCCGAAGCGGTAAGCCATCTTACCCATCAGTTTCACACAGAATGTCTGCTCCTAAAGAGCGCAGAAGCGGAATAAATTGTGGCAATGACTCGGTGACAATTTCTGCTCCCTCAACAACGACCGGTTCTTGCGAGCCAAGCCCGGCGACCATCAATGCCATTGCTAGACGATGATCCCCGTGCGCATTGACCACGCCCCCCGTCACTTTCCCCTTTCCGATAATCCGAAAGCCATCCTGTGTCTCAATTGCCTCCACACCGAGTTTCCTCAGTTCTTGACATAACATTGCAATTCGATCGGATTCTTTATAACGCAATTCCTGGGCATCAGCTACCAATGTCTCCCCCTGCGCATATGCAGCAGCTACGCCAAACACCGGAAACTCATCAATCATGCGCACCACTCGCTCGCCCATCACAGTTGTGGCTTTCAGCAAGGACGACCGGATGCAAATGTGACCACAAGGCTCCCCACCTTGAGCCTGTGTACCTTCAATCGATAGTTTGGCATGCATCTCGCCCAAAGTTTCTAACAATCCGCAACGGGTCGGATTCAAGCCTACATTCTCGATCGCAATTTCCGAATCCGGAGCAATCAAACCACCGACAATAAAAAAAGCTGCCGAAGAAATATCGCCTGGCAACTGCATCTGGAGAGGCTTAAGTGGTTCGGACAGCGGTTCTACCCAGGTTTGGTAGTTAGCTTGATTCTCCCCTTGGGGTGGAATCGACTCAATCTTAGCCCCCATGCTCGCTAACATCCGTTCGGTGTGATCCCGAGAAGGGCCGGGTTCGCAAATCTGCGTCGGCCGATCAGCAACCAGAGCTGCTAAAATCAAACAAGATTTCACCTGAGCGCTGGCAACCTCAAGTTGATGTTCCATGCCTCGCAACGGATGAAGCGATCGGGTTATAGTCAACGGCGCACACCCATCGGTAGCCCGAATCGCCACCCCCATTTTCTGGAGCGGTTGCACAATGCGCTCCATCGGCCGACGTCTCAAGCCTGGACTGCCATCCAAAACGCCCTCAACATTGGCGGCTGCCATTGCCCCCGCCAGCAAGCGCATGGTTGTTGCCGAATTTCCACAATCGATCACCCCAACCGGATTTTTCCACCCTTCCAAACCTTTTCCTTCCACCGTCAAATGCTGCTCCTGTAGAGACCACTGGATGCCAAAAGCCGTCAAAGCTGCCAGCATCGGTTGGGTAACCCCGGCCAACAAGAGATTGTCAATTTCGCTCCTGCCTTCAGCCAATGAAGCAAAGAGGATGGCGCGATGGGATAGCGATTTATCCCCTGGTAATCTGAGGGTGCCTCTAAGCGGTTTTCCACCTTTGACAGTGCATCTCATTGCGGTTATCCCTTCTGGAGAATTTCCTGCAAATGCTCCGCTGCGGCGTTCAGCCGTTGGTTGAGCGCCTCATAAGCTTCTTGAGTCAAATAGGTCTTTAACTGTGACAACTCATCTTCAACCCGATCAATCGCCTCAAGAATAAAGAGGCGATTGGTCTTCAGCACATCCAACATCATCGAGGTCGGTGTGGCAGCCAGGCGTGTGCTGCTACGAAAGCCCGGACCGATCAGCGAGGTAAGCTCCAGAGGCGTGCCAAGCGTTAACGCGCTGGAAATGAGGTAGGGCAAATGGCTGACTGCGGCAACCATGCGGTCATGCGTTTCTGCATCCAACCAAACAATTCGGCCACCGATCGCAGTAACCAATTGCTCGGCAAGCGATTTGGCGTATGGGCTGGTGCGCGTCAGTGGCACCAAAGCAAAGGGGGCTCCCTGATAGATCGCTGCCTCGGCGGATTGGATGCCCAGGGTCTCCTTCCCACACATCGGATGCCCACCAATCGGATCAAAATATTCAGCCAAACTTTCCATTTTCTGGCAAATGACCGTTTTGGTAGAACCGATGTCCATAATAATGGTGGGGGTTTGTACGGTCGCATTGAGCTTCTCCAATAAGACCAGGATTTGCCCCACCGGCACAGCCAGAATGATCATGTCCACCGCCCGGGTTTGGGCCACATCCTGCCAGACAGCATCCACCACTTCGTGCATCAGCGCCAAACGGCAGGTATCTTCGTTTTGATCGACTCCATAGAGCGCTTTGCATTTGCCGCGCAGCGCCAGGGCAAGCGAGGCGCCCATCAACCCCAGGCCAACGATCAAAATGCGGCAGTTCGAGAGTGATAAGGGGAACTGCCCACTCATTGCACCAGAGCGTGTTCAGAGGCCTTCAAATCCCGCCCGACCGCTTCAGCAATCACGCGAACCTGACGCACCAGTTCGGCAAAACGCTCCGGTTTCAAAGATTGAGCCCCATCAGATTTCGCTTCTGCTGGGTTGGGATGCACTTCAATCATTAAGCCATCAGCTCCAGCTGCAACGGCAGCTCTGGCAACTGCCGTTACATACTCCCATTTGCCAGTGCTATGGCTGGGGTCCAAAATGACCGGCAGGTGCGTGGCTTCCTTAAGTACCGGGATAGCATTGATGTCGGTGGTATTGCGTGTCGCCGTCTCGAAAGTGCGAATGCCGCGCTCACATAAGATAACCCGTCGATTGCCATGCGAAAGAACATACTCGGCCGCCATTAACAATTCTTCAATGGTTGCCATCATCCCACGTTTGATTAACACCGGGTGCTGGCTCTCCCCTGCAGCATGTAACAGGGCATAATTTTGCATGTTGCGCGCCCCAATCTGCAGAACATCGGCGTATTTGGTAACCAAAGGCACCTGCTCCGGAGACATCACTTCGGTCACCACCGGCATACCGGTCTGCTCTCGCGCTTCGGCTAAGATTTCCAGCCCGGCTTCCCCCAAACCCTGGAAGGAATAGGGCGAAGTGCGTGGTTTATATGCGCCACCCCTCAAGGCATGGGCGCCGGCTTCTCGAACGGCAAAGGCGGTCTCCAGATATTGAAGGCGATCCTCCACCGAACAGGGACCAGCAATGATGACGATCGAATTCGACCCAATGGTCACTCCGTCCAGGCGAAAGGTTGTATTTATCGCTTGAAAATCTCTTGAAGCCAGCTTGTACGGCTTTAAGATTGGCAAGACCTGATCAACACCATCCAACAGGAGAAATGAGTCCTTGGAGATTGGGCGATCATCTCCAATGGCTCCGATAATACATCGCTCTTCCCCTTGGGAAAGATGGGCGCGTAAACCGCATTCTTCAATGCGTCGCACCACTCCATCTATTTGGGATTGAGTTGCCTGGGCTTTCATAATAATAATCATTTCAAACTCCTTTCGACTTATGATCGCAAACTACCGTCTCGGAAACTCCCATTCAGGGCGTAATTGAGCTGCCTCACCCAGATAGACATGGTGGATTTCGGTAGGGCTTAATTCCGTGTTCCAATGAATTAATACACGCAGGCAGCGCTTTAATCCATGCGGAACAGCCATCTCTTGAGCACAGATCAAGGGCACATCTATCCATCCCAGTTGTCTGGCTGCCTTGGCAGGATATTCGGCTGTCAAATCTGGCGTGACCGTGAAGAAGCAACTGGCAATCTGGTCAGGGCTCAGGGAGGGATTGGCAACCATCATCGCCTCCAACAATTGACCGCTTGCCAATAGAATTGACTCGGCTGTGTTTTCCTCTACAATAATTGCTCCGCGTACGCCGCGCAATGCCATCTTTCTTCTCCTAGAAAAAAATCTGCGAAGCCGTTGGCTTCGCAGGATTTGGTTTCAGCAGGAGGACCTTACGTTTGCTTAAGCACCGCCAACGGCAGTCGCAGAGAACTTGCCGAAGTAATAAAAATAGCGGTAAAAAGCAAACCAGAGTTTCATTAGCCATGATTTTATAGAAGAATGAAAGGAAAGTCAAGGAGATTCTGGTAAAAAAATGCACAAGATTTTTCCTCGCTTTTTGGTATTTTTCACGAAGGATTTCTAAGAAGCGTATATAATAATTCCAGAAAAAACAACTTGTTAACGAAAAATCCCTTAATCCGGTCAGCGGATAGAAGATTGGGTAGTGAAGACAATCGTTAACCGGTTGTGGAGGTAAGCGATGAAATTACGACCCGATCTCGGACTCACTTTTGATGATGTCCTTTTAGTCCCAAAACGCTCCTCGGTCGTCAGTCGCAAGCAAATTGACCTATCGACCTGGCTCACCCCTCAAATTCAACTTGCCATTCCAATTGTTAGCGCGAACATGGATACGGTTACCGAAAGCGAGATGGCGATTGCCATGGCGCGGGCAGGCGGAATTGGCATTCTTCATCGTTTTATGACCGTCGAACAGGAAGCCGAAATGGTGCAACGCGTCAAACGCGCCGAGAGCTTTGTGGTTGAGAACCCAATGACGATAGCTCCTGAAGCCACCCTGGAAGAAGCCCGTCAAAAAATGCTTCAAGCTGATATTGGTGGTCTGGTAGTAACCGATCCCGAAGGCACTTTATTGGGCATCATCACAACCCGCGACGTCCTGCTTGCCCCCGACCCCGAAGCCAGCGTTGAACAAGCCATGACTCCGCGCGAACGTCTGGTTGTGGCTTCCGTCGATGAGCCTTTATCCGTTTCGCAACAAAAACTCTATCAGCATCGCATCGAAAAACTGCCACTGGTTGACGCAAACGACCGGGTGGTGGGTTTGGTAACCGCTCAAGACATCATTAAACTTCAAGAACACCCTCAAGCAACCAAGGATGCCAAAGGACGCCTGCGTGTGGGGGCAGCGGTTGGCGCTAACCCGGCTGACCTTGACCGTGCCCGGGCTTGCGTTGCCGCCGAGGCGGATGTCCTGGTAGTGGATGTCGCCCATGGACATCTTGAAATCGTTATCCGCATGGTACAACAATTGAAAAAGGAATTTCCTGCCATTCCAATCATTGCCGGCAATGTGGCAACGGCTGAAGGTGTCCATGACCTGACCATGGCTGGCGCAGACGCAGTCAAAGTCGGAGTGGGATCAGGCTCTATTTGCATTACCCGTTTGGTGACCGGCTTTGGCGTTCCTCAGTTGACTGCCATTGCCGATTGCGCAGAAGCTGGGGTGGAACTTGGCGTACCGATCATTGCTGATGGCGGTATCCGCAATTCGGGGGACATTACCAAAGCGCTGGCGGCCGGGGCAAGCACGGTGATGTTGGGCAGCTTGCTTAGCGGCACGAAAGAGAGCCCGGGAGCTACGATCTTCCGTAATGGGCAAAATTACAAGGTCGTGCGAGGCATGGCCTCCTTGACAGCAAACATCGCCCGCCGCAAAATCGATCGTCAGGGCGAAGTAGATTGGGAAGAGTGGAGCGATATCGTTCCAGAAGGCGTCGAAGCCGTCGTGCCTTATCGCGGCTCTTTAAACGAGGTTTTACATCAATTACTGGGCGGTTTACGGTCGGGAATGAGCTACTGTGGCGCAACGAATCTCGCCGAGCTTAGCGAAAAAGCTGAGTTTATCCGCATCACCCACTCATCCCAAATCGAATCAGGCGTCCACGACGTTACCGTCTTGTAGAGAGGTAGCTATGGCTGAGCCTGTACGCCCTTATGCTACCTGGGTAGAGGTTGACCTGCAGGCAATTCGGGATAATGTCCGCTGGGTAGTCGAACAGAGCGGCGTTGCGGTCATGGCAATTGTTAAAGCAGACGGCTACGGGCATGGGAGCGTGGCCGTCGCGCGAGCCGCCTTGCAGGGAGGCGCTAGCTGGCTGGGGGTTGCCCGCCTGGAAGAGGCTTTGGAGTTGCGTCAGGCGGGTTTCCAAACCCCCATTTTGCTGCTCGGTTACCTCTCCAAAGCGCAAATGGCGTATGCCATTCAATCCGATCTATCCATCACCGTGTGGACTTGCGAGCAAATCGAGGCGCTTGAAGATCATGCCAGGCGGCTTGGGCGCAAAGCTCAGGTGCACTTGAAAATCGACAGTGGGATGGGGCGCATTGGAGTTCTCCCCCAGGATGCCCCAAACCTTGCCCGTCAACTTGTTCACTCAAAGCATCTGGTTTGGGAAGGGGTCTTTACCCATTTTGCCAGGGCAGATGAAACCAATCCAGCTCCAACCGACCAACAACTGGAGCGTTTTGGTTTCGCCTTAGAGCAAATGCGCCCCGTTTTTCCACCCTCCCTGCGCATCCATGCCGCCAACTCGGCTGCCACACTTACCCGCCGGGACGCTCTCTTTGATATGGTACGCCTGGGAATCGCCATGTACGGTCTGCATCCATCTCCAGCCTGCCCACTCCCCCCAGCCTTCAAGCCTGCCCTGAGCTGGAAAACCATCCTCAGCCATGTCAAGCGCCTGCCAGCGGGCGAAGGGATCAGTTATGGGCATATCTACACCACCCAAACGACCGAGCGCATCGGAACCCTGCCCATCGGATATGCCGATGGTTTCCGCCGCTGGCAGGGGAACAGGGTATTGGTGCGAGGGAAAAAGGTACCAGTTGTCGGGCGCGTTTGCATGGATCAATGCATGGTGCAGTTGGACGAGGTGCCTGAAGCCGAAGCGGGTGACGAGGTAGTCATCATCGGTAAACAAGGCGACCAACGGATCACCGCCGAGGAAGTTGCCAGCTCTTGGGGAACCATCAACTACGAAGTGGTGTGTGGCATTGGTAAGCGCGTGCCGAGGATTTATGTAAACCCATAGTTATTCGCGAAAGGATTTGCCGGTCGTTACTACCGAAGCGGTCAAACAAAAGGAGCGCGCCAGAACAAAAACAACAATGGGAGCGTCGGTTGGAGAAAACCACCTTTTTGCCAGCGTGGAAAACGCTCAAACTCGTTCGACACTGGTCACCTTATTACCCCTTGTCCAAAAAGTAACTATTGCCCTACCTGTGGCGATTTGGACAATCCAAAACCACCACAGATAAGGGAGGAGAATTTTGTCTTAAATCCTATAGCCGTGAATTACAAGGTAATCACCTGGTCGGGCGAGTTGTTGCTCAAGGCTTCATAAAGTTGAGGGAAACATCCAACCTGAACGCCTTCAACCAAATCTTTGGGGTTTAGCTGTCCTTTGCCACACTGGCTGAATTCTCCCTCGGCTAAGGCGCGCTCCATCGCACAACGGTCGCAGACCATCAACAGGATGCCCTGTTGTTTTGCCAATTTAGCCAGCCGTTCACCAATGGGGTTGCCCTGGCGCAACAGGTATAGGTTATCATCGAAGAAAAACATGGCAACCACTTGCGTGCCGTGGATTCCCTCCTCCAGTTGGGGCAAAATCATCTTGCCCAGTTTGTAAGTAGCGGACATACTGGTTGCAAAAATATAAGCGACTTTCATGATTGATCTCCTTTCTTTGTTCTTTAGTTCCTTTGTAGATAACGTGCCTGCGCAGGATGGGGTCATCCTCGCGCAGTTCTAACCGCGCCGGATTGCTGCGGCGGTTCTTTTGTGTGTAGTTAATGCGGTCGCTTTCGGTGCTTTTTAGGCGAACCAACAAACGGACTTCTTTCTTATCTTGGTATAGGTTTCTCCTGTTATTACTGATTGTGCTCATCTAAGCAACTTTCAATCCGTTCAGCAATTGCCTGTAAAACCAAGGGGTGATCATTCCATGCTCCTAAATTGACCAACCGAACGCCTTCTGGCAACGATACCTCGTTTAGCATTTCGGGAATTTCATAAGCGCTATGAATGCCTTCAGCGCTTATTGAAGAAGAATAGACCAATACCAAACGGACATTTTGTTGAAGCAATTTTCGTAACCCCTCCTGTGGTGTTGGCTCTTTATATTCCATCCAAGCTAACGAGATATTATCAGCCAGATAACCTGACTGTACCAGACGGTCACGAATAGCTAGTCTAAAGTCAGTTTCTTGTTGGGTCTGTTTGGGATAAATTTTGTCCGATTGCGACGGTTGACCATGAGCAACCAGCAATATCCCTACTTCTTCGGCCGGAATGTTATGTCGCATCTGTTCAGCCTGATCGACAAACATCTCCACGAGCGTATCTGAGTTCCACAGAGGATAAGTTGTACATACTTCAATACCGTTCGCCTGTAAATTAAGTTCTTCAATCATCTCTTCACCTTCCAACGTGTGGCTAGACTCGGTCAAGAAGACATGAGTGAGCACAATTTTATTTGCGCCGTCCTTGACTGCCTGCCATGCGGCTTCGTTTGGGTGGGGTCGATCGTCAATGAAACTGATGTAAAAACGGAGTTTAGGGTAATTTGACCGCATCATCTGTTCCAGTTTCATCATCATGCGATTGTGAATTGCGTTATGTTGGCTACCACCAGCCTCTAGAAACTCAGTGCGTACCGCATTGAAGAAAAATGGACGAAAGGGATAAGGAATGAACGGTGCTCCGCTTTCGTCCATCTCTTGAATCGAATGCTTCCAGGCTGGAATGGCTTTTTCATAAGTAGGAGGTTCTCCATGGGTGAAATAAATCACCGCTGTAAAACCATCACTGCGTTTACTGGCTGGAATCTCTAAGGGGGGAAGTTCCTCGCGGGTGATTGGTTGAAGGAATATAGCCGTGCCAATCAGGTAACCTGTTATGAAACCAAGAAGAAATAGCGGAATAGCAACCAATCGCAACCAGTTCTGAAAGGAACGGTATCCCAAAACAACAACCCCCATCAGCACAAGGCTAAAACCAGCGCTATAAAAAGGTGATTGTAGCGGGCTCGAAACCAGAAAATTCAAAAAGAGGTAACCAGATAGAAGAGAGAGCGTAATGAATCCTATCTTGCTAAGGTCAACTGGTTTTTCCATAAAATATGTACCTCCTTCTACCGAATAACTTCCCAAGCTAGATGTTGGATTTCAGGCAGGATTAACTTTTCCCAGGCTAATTGCACAGCGGCAGGAGACCCAGGTATGCTGATAATTAACTTACCTCTGTAGAGTCCAGCCGTTGCCCTTGATAGAATTGCTGCCGCGCCAACCTGTTCATAGCTCAACATGCGGAAAAGCTCGCCAAAGCCAGGTAGCGTTTTCTCCAATTTGCTGCTGAGCACGTCAAACGTAGTATCGCGAGCAGAGATACCAGTGCCGCCGTTGACCAAAATCAGGCGCGCTTCGCCTGCGCAGAGCTCATCCAGAATGGCTTCAATCTGCGCCGGTTCATCCTGGACAATGCGATATGCCACCAAACGATGCCCAAATTCTTGTATTTGCGTCTTTAGATATTGCCCGTTGACATCCGTCTCGGGGGTGCGGGTGTCGGAAACGGTAACAATCGTCAAGGGGATAATTCCTAAAGCAGCAGCCTTTTCACGATGGGTGATCGATCCGCTGGTCATTTCGGTCATGGAAAAATCTCCGCCAGAATGGGCTCATAAAAACAAATGCAGCCGCCAGGACGGGAACAGCCCTCCGCCGGCAAATGCGGAACCTGATCGAATTCATACACACCTTGAAGGGTTTGCCCCAGGATGCAATTTGGTGGTGTAGAAACGCGGATTTTGATCACGCGCGGATTGGCACGCAGTTTTTCGAGAACCGCTTTCATTTCCTCTTTGCGACTGGACTTGGTCATCATCAATAAATCTGACATCTGTTTCTCCTTATAGTAGATTTAGTCCTGCTTTATGCAAGCGGTTTTTTGTAAATGCGTAGGCGTCCTATATCCTCCCCACATGCCATACAGGATTCAATCTCTACTTTGAATTCATTGCCGCCGCTCACCCATTTGAGAGCTTCCTGCAATATGCCAACAGCGGTGTGGCAGCAAGGCTTGTCGCTGGTGCGACCATAGCACATTGAACAGCGTTCGAGCGTATACAGGTAGTATTCTCCCTGATCGCTGACATGACTGATCTGATCACTAAAGGTGTTGAAAATTTTGGCAATAGCCGGAATACCCATTTTTAATTTGGTCTCAAGAGGCAGAACCTTAAAAGCAAGGTCACCTACCCCGGCGAGGGCGCCAAAGTTTTTCAGCCCATTGGCAAACAAGGCACGACCGGCGCGCTGTGCAAGCCCACGCCCGCCACGCGGACCATACATTTGCTCTAATGCGTTTAACAAAGTAGCAATCTCCACAAAGTCAAATTCCTTTTCCAGATTATCGGGCGGCAAATTATCTATGTAATGCTCCAACCCTGCCAGACGCAAGATGGCGTACAAGCCATTTTGCCCCATGACATCTTGCAATGCAAGTAGAAAAATTCGCCCCATTTTGTTAGGGTAGGATAAGCCGCTTTTCACCAGAGGCATAGGATTATCCTAGAAATCCGGAGTTGATCGATTTGATGCGTCAATGCTGATTCAAAGCATAGCTTCAAGTCCTGGGCATTCACCCCGTCAGCGCTTCCAATGACAACAATCTCATTATGAGGCATTTTATCCTCGCTCCAGGATTCAGCAAACGATACTCTCACCCTTCATACAGTTACTTGGAGATTACCACGGCGCAAAGAAGCTTCCGCTGCATACACAAACTCCTTGACACGATAAATCGAGCGCAGCAGATTTTGGGTAACTTCCCGCAGGGCTTTCAATTTATGCTTCAAATGATTGATAAAGCCAGGTACTGTAAACCAGCCTGTAATCATGAACAGGGTGATGGTGTTGCTCTTCAGGATCATCACAGCCTTCCCCTTTGAAGTGGTTTTGCCTGCTGATAAAAAATAAGTCAGGATTGTTACTGGAACGGGTTGAAATTGGATTATTAAGCTCGCTCATTATGGTGTTCTTCTCCTTATCGGGGTATAAGAAGCAACTAGTGCTGATGCAAGAAAGTAGATAGGAATAGCGGAAAATCGTTGAGCCGGGTAGAAAATTAGCGAAAGCCGAAATCATCCAGCGGGTATGTGCTGTTTTCGACAATCCTGTTTTGCCGGTTTTTACTACATCCGAAAATGTCTCTTGAAGATGCACTAGATTGCTTTGTTCAACCTCAATCGAAACTTGGAGTAAGCAGATCAGATGCTGAATAACTAGGCGCCCGTTCATCTGTTGCTAAATTCACTTAACTTTTGGCTCGAAAAGCCTTTTTGGCAACAAGAAATCCACTGCCAGTGCAGATTGTAAGGAGCATTGATGCGCCACCTTTCGCCAGTGATACGGTACCTGCTCTGCGGCAGCACAGGTCTTTTTCACCCATTGGCGCAGGCAATCACGGCGATAATTCAGGCCGTATTGTTGAAGAATAAATTGCTCATAATCAGCAAACCATTCACATACAACAGCCAAGAAACGCCATACCAGACTGATCTCATGAGAGGAATCCGGTAACCTCATTGGCGGCAGGTCTTCGGGTCTCCAGATTGAGTTGATAAGTCGACAAAGTAGAGGCGAAAAATCACCACGGCGTACAAAGACCCCTAGAATAGAATCTGAGCTATACCAAAAACCGAATCCCCACAGCTTGAGGCAACTTCCATCTAAGTGACAACGGTGGTATTGGGTGGCTGCTTTCCAACCCTCTGGGGGAGGGGTTCGTTCAAAACCAATCGTTAACAAAACATTACCGCTTTGATTGCGCACATCACATCCAAACAGCCAGAGCTGCTGATCTAAAAGCAGACTGGCCTCATTCCGCAAGGCGGTAGGAACCAAAAAACAAGTATTTTCAGCTTTCATTACGATATCCAACGAATCGATGAATAAACATTGATCGTTAACCTTATCTAAAGTCTAAAGATAATCAAACAGAAGCAAGCTCCCCTACAGCAATAAATCCTTCTAACTTCTATAATTCAGGGGTAAGCCGAGCCGACCGTCTAACTACCAGCCATCTACCGTCAAAAATGGCTAAGTTTTGTGAGTCGAATCTAAGGTAGACCCCTACCAATAGATTTTGACACCAGTCAGTAATAGTCGCGCAACCGCCACAGTACTGAACATTACCTTCTTTCATCATGATCAATAATCACCCAATATATTGAAAATGATATTCATTATCATTATAAAAAGATCTAATCTGTCTGTCAAGAGCTGATAGAAGATTTACCTGTTCCTCGCATTGAGGATTCCTATAATCGGTAATTGCCTACCAAAGGCTCTATTTAGCAGGGCAGACCGTCAACGAATAATTCACGAATGCACGAATAGCGCAGCCATTCGTTTATTCGTGTTCAATTCGTGGACGGTTTTCTCAGCAAATTATCCACACCACTTTTGATGGTAGGTTGATACGTTTTCGGTGAATTATTGTGCACTCTTCCCCTCTCCCTTGTCCCAAACACTTTATCACCCTCTTTCCTACTCTACCTCCTCCGGATCAAACCCCACCCACTGAATGGACTCAATCCCCCGAAAGCGTTTTGCCATTACCCGTAAGGCTTGCGGGTTATTATCGATTAGGATAAATCGCCGCTTTAATCGCCAGGCCGCTTCTCCGGTCGTCCCGCTGCCGGCAAAGAAATCCATCACTAATCCACCCGGTGGGCTGGAGGCGCGCACGATTCGCTCCAATATACCCAGCGGTTTTTGAGTCGGGTAACCGGTTTTCTCTTTGCCATTCGTTGGCACAATCGTATGCCACCAGGTATCGGTTGGTGTTTTGCCTCGCTGCGCCTTGTCAGGTCCCACCAAACCTGGGGCCATATATGGGATGCGTTCAATCTCTTCGTAATTGAAAAGATATTTCCTGGGATTCTTGACATACAACAAGATATTATCATGTTTGGGTGGCCACTTTCTCTTCGAGCGTCCGCCAAAATCATACGCCCAAATGATTTCATTCAAGAAGCATGCCCGCCCAAAAATCGAATCGAGCAAAATCTTACAGTAATGAACTTCGCGATAATCGATGTGAAAATACAATGAACCATGTTCAGCCAGCAAGCGGTGGGCTTCGCGCAGCCGTGGCTCTAGAAAGCCTAAAAAATCATCGAACCAATCCAGATACGCCCTGGTTGCAATCGGGATCGTCTGGTAGCGCAATCCCTGAAAGCCAACCCGATCGCCTTCTTCGGATCGCACGGTGCGAATCTGGGTTCGCTTTTGAACTTTGCGAGTGTTAAATGGGGGATCGATATAAATCAGGTCAACCGATTCCGAATCCAAACCTTGAAGAATTGGCAGGTTATCTCCAAAGTAAATAAAGTTCTCCATCGGGAGAGATTATAATCGTTTTGAGGCAATCAGTTTGTCCTTGTAAAGCAAAAAACTTCCTTGAACAACCGTTTCAGACTCATGTATCTATAAAGAGGTTTTTTCTTTATCCCCCCAAATAGGCTTGCTTCACTTCCTTATTTGCCAGTAATTCGCTCGACTTACCCTGCAGAACAAGGTTGCCGCTCTCCAGCACATAACCACGAGTGGCAAATTTTAGGGCTAAACGGGCGTTTTGTTCCACAAGCAAAATTGTCGTGCCGCGCCGATTGATTTCCTTCAGCACATCAAAAACGCTCATCATCATCAACGGCGCTAATCCCATAGACGGTTCATCTAAAAGCATCATTCGTTTGGCAGAGACCAGAGCCCGACCAACTGCCAACATTTGTTGCTCTCCCCCGCTGAGGGTTTCGGCCTTTTGGTTCATCCGTTCTCTTAAGCGAGGGAAGATGGTAAATACCCGCTCAATATCTTCTTCAACCGCTCGAAAATCCTTGCGCGCAAAAGCTGCCAGGCGCAGATTTTCCAATACCGTCAAGTTGCCAAATAAGCGTCTTCCCTCCGGCACATGCGAAACTCCCAATTCGCTAACCACCTTGTCAGGTGGGTAATCGAGCAAATTCTTGCCCGCAAAGGTCATCTTTGACCCGGCTTCAACCGCTACGAGGCGCGAGATCGCTCGCAAGGTCGTGCTCTTTCCCGCTCCATTGGCGCCGATAATGCAGACAATCTCGCCTTCTTCGACTTCAAAGTTGATGCCGTGTAAGGCTTTTATTCGATCGTAGGATACACGCAAGTTTTCAATGGATAGCAACATCAGGTCTCTATCTCCTTGCCCAGATAAGCTTCGATCACAATCGGATTATTGCGAATCTCATCGGGTGTGCCTTCTGCCACCACCTCCCCAAAGACCAGCGTCTGGATTCGCTCGCACAAATCCATGACAACTTTCATGCGATGCTCAATCAAGAAAATGGCAAGCCCCAGCTCTTGATGAACATGGCGGATGATCTCCATCATCTCTCTTAATTCTTCTGGATTCATCCCCACGGTGGGTTCATCCAGAAACAAGATCTTCGGATCGGTAGCCAGAGCACGAGCCATCTCAACCCGTCTTTGGGCGCCGTAAGGTAAATTGGTCACGATTTGATCCGCAAGATGGCGAATACCTACCAGTTCCAAGAGCTCTAAGGCTCTTTCCTCAATCTCCGCCTCCTGGCGATGACGCAAAGGGGTGCCAAAGAAAGCTCCCACTAGCCCATAGCGGATTTTTGAGTATTGGGCAAGTTTCACATGATCAATCACGCTCATGTGGCGCCATAACTGTAAGTTTTGAAAGGTGCGCCCGATGCCCTTGGCAGCAATCTGATAAGGTTGGTATCCGACAATGTTTTCACCATCCAGGGTAATTGTGCCCTCGGTGGGTCGATAAATCCCGGTAATCAGGTTAAAGATGGTGGTTTTGCCAGCTCCATTTGGACCGATCAAGCCTCGAATTTCACCCTTATCGATGGAGAGATTGTAGTTGTAAACCGCCCGCAATCCACCGAAGTAATGAGTCATGTCTTTGACTTCAAGCAATGCCATCTTAGGCCTCCCTCTCTTTCTTGTTGCGGGGTTGGATCAACTTCTTGACATCGAACTCGGTAAAGGCAATTAAACCGGTCGGGCGATAGATCATGATCAAAATAATCATGATTGGGATGATGATCCATTTATACAACTCCAGGGGTCTCAGCGCTTCACTCAACAGGTTAAAGCCAACTGCACCGACAATCGAACCCACTACGGAGTTCAA
>DAOTZA010000014.1:0-2637 GCA_034434515.1 Anaerolineales bacterium
CGATCAACAACGATAAAAGGATTGCTGGTATCGATCGGGTAGTGATGTTTTTCGCCCTGATAGCGATCGCCAGTGATACCGTATTCGTAAGCCAGGTCTTGCAGTAAACAATTTCCGGTTGCCTCGCAGGTCATACAATCCAGGGGATGGTCAGAGATGAGTAGCTCTAAAGAAAACTTGCGTGCCTCAATCACCTTTGGGGAATGGGTATGAATAACCAATCCTTCTGAGACCGGGAACGTGCAGGCCGGTTGGAGAGTTCTCTGTCGCTCAATTTCAACTAGACAGATTCGACACGCCCCTTCAGGCGGTAACGCCGGATGATCGCACAAAACTGGAATGTGAATGCCATGTTCCCTGGCTGCCTGCAATATCGTCTGACCATAGCGAGCTTGGATTTTTCGTCCATCGATGGTAATCGTCGCTTTATCGATCATGTTAGGCTTCCTCTCTTTGCGAAGGATTCAAATACCAAACACAATTACTCTACCATTATTGCGTCAAACTTACAGACTTCGATACAGATGCCACACCGTTCACAGATGTTGGGATCAATGTAGTGGACCTGACGTTTCTCACCACTGATAGCCCCAGCCGGACAGTTCCGTTTGCAAACCATACATCCGGTGCAGTTTTCCTCGATCACTTTATAGGTGATCAAGCCCCGGCAGACTTTGGCAGGGCATTTTTTATCGTAGATGTGCGCTTCATATTCGGAGCGGAAAAAGCGCAGAGAAGCCATTACCGGCCCTGGAGTCAGTTGGCCCAATGCACACAACGAGGCTTCTTTCATGTTGCGGGAGATATATTCGATCTCATCAAGGTCTTCTGGTTTACCTTCCCCCTTACTAATGCGGGTTAAAACCTCCAGCAACCGCCGACCACCGATGCGACAGGGCACACACTTGCCGCAAGATTCGGCCGAGGCAAACGTCAGGAAATATTTGGCGAATTCCACCATGCAGGTGTCTTCATCCACCACGATCATTCCACCCGACCCCATGGTTGCCCCGGCTTGGACCAGCGAGTCGAAATCAACCGGCGTGTCTAGCGCTTCAACCGGCAGGCAACCCCCTAGCGGGCCGCCAGTTTGCACAGCCTTGAACTGTTTTCCGCCGAGTATACCACCGCCAATGTCATAGATAATCTCGCGCAGGGTGGTGCCCATTGGCACTTCGATTAACCCGGTGTTGTTGACCTTGCCAGTCAGGGCAAAAATTGCTGTGCCCGGTGAGTTCTCGGTCCCAATGCTGGCGAACCACTCTGCGCCATTCAAAATGATCTGAGGCGCCATTGCATAACTTTTGACATTATTGACATTGGAAGGCTTATTCCATAACCCGCAGACAGCCGGGAAGGGAGGACGGGGACGGGGTTCGCCGCGGCGGCCCTCTATAGAAGCCATTAGCGCGGTTTCTTCGCCGCAGACAAAAGCACCTGCGCCTTCTTTGATATATAAATCAAAGCTGAAATCGGTGCCAAGGATATTCTTCCCTAAAAAGCCAAATTCACGCGCCTGTTGGATCGCGATTTTCAAGTGGGCGATTGCTAGCGGGTATTCTGCTCTACAGTAGATGTAACCTTCTTCGGAACCAATCGCATAGGCTGCAATAGCCATTCCTTCAATAACGCTATGAGGGTCGCCTTCTAGAATAGAACGATCCATAAAGGCGCCCGGATCACCTTCATCGGCGTTGCAAATCACATATTTGGGTTTTGCCATCGAGCGGCGAGCAAATTCCCATTTGATCCCGGTCACGAAACCCGCGCCACCCCGCCCGCGCAGTTTTGAGTCTTTCATTATCGAGATGACTTCGTCGGGCGTCATCTCGGTGATGGCTTTGGCGAGGGCTAAATAACCCCCGCGGGCGATATATTCTTCAATTCGCTCAGGGTTGATGATACCGCAGTTGCGTAAAGCGATGCGGACTTGCTTACGATAGAAGGGCAAGTCCGTATAGGATGGAATCGTCACTTGATTGGGCTGAGTTTCTACAGGGCTCTCCATTGGTTTCTCCTTTGGCTTTACCAATCTTGGGGTACAACCCCAACTACCCACTCTAAAACTGGTTTGCCACCGATAATATGTTCATCGATGATGCGCGCCACCATGTCCGGCTTTACATTTCCATAGGTGATCCTTGGTTGATTGGGCAATTGGACATCCACCAGTGGTTCGCGCACACACATCCCAATACAACCAACGGTAGTGATTTCAGCAGTCAGGTTCCGTTTACCCAGCTCCAGCTCGATTTGCTCCATTGTCTCGCCAGCCCCAGCGGCTAAGCCACATGTGCCGGCGCCTACATAAATCACCACTTTTTCTTGCCGGGCCTGCTCATGCGCCTGTTGCTGTTGTTGCTGAAACGCCTTTAAAGCCTCAACGCTCTCGATCTTTGCCATTTCTCACCTCTCCTACTCCAGACGTTTCAACTGCCGCACCAGCTTATCCGGCTCGGTTTGTCCATAAACCTTATCGTCCACCACTACGACCGGCGCCAGACCACAGGATCCCAGACAATAAACGATCTCTAAGCTGTATTTATAATCTGGCGATGATCCGTTTGGTGGCGTTTTTAACTGTTCATGGATCACATCTACGGTTTTCATTGCTCCTTTGACATGACAGGCTGTGCC
>DAOTZA010000015.1:0-1721 GCA_034434515.1 Anaerolineales bacterium
TGCATCAGGTTATAATGCCAGCCAGAGCCAGCCCGCGGCATTCCAACAGCCAGAATCAACATCGGTTGAAGGAAATTATATCACCGAAAAAAAACGCTCCAGTTGGAGGAGAGACCCTCACCCCCGGCCCCTCTCCCAGGGCGGGAGAGGGGAGGTTGCCCTTACCCCCGGCCCCTCTCCCAGGGCGGGAGAGGGGAGGTTGCCCTCACCCCCGGCGCCTCTCCCAGGGCGGGCGAGGGGAGGTTGCCCTCACCCCCGGCGCCTCTCCCAGAACGGGCGAGGAGAGGTTGCCCTCACCGCCGGCGCCTCTCCCAAGGCGGGCGAGGGGAGGTTGGGTTGGGGATGAGGGAGAAACGATCAACGCTAGTTCCTGGATCTTTTGGGAAACCAGGGGAAAAATGGGCTGGTTCGCTCAATGTATTCCCGATAGGCTGGTTTGGCATCTTGTAGACTCTTTTCCAGCATGTCTACCCCGGAGACTCGTACCAGCAAATAGGTCATCAGCAATGGGCTGAAGATCGTCCACCAACCACCGCCAGATAGGGCGATCAGATAAAATGCCCACCATTGCAACGCATCGCCAAAATAGTTCGGATGGCGGGTGTAATGCCAGAAGCCGCTCTGCAGCACTTTACCGCGATTAGCCGGATTTGCCTTAAAGCGCATAAGTTGCCAATCGCCGCCAGCTTCGAAGACAAAACCAGTCAGCCAGAGGGCAACAGCCAGACCATCCAACCAGATAAGAGACGCACGTATAGCATGGACTTGAGCTGCCAGCAAAGGCGCAGCGACAATGAGCAAGATGACCCCTTGTAACAGAAACACCTTAAAATAACTACGCCACCACCAGCTCTTGCCAGCCTCCGCTCGCCAGGCAGCGTAACGGAAATCTTCGCTCTTTCCCCAGTTGCGAATCAAAATATGGATCGCCAAACGTAACCCCCAGACGCTGACCAGACTGCTGATTAAAACCTTGCGAGGCGTCACACCATCGCTGCTAAGGAAAAACACCCCCCAGACAACGATCACAAATCCAATCCCCCAGAAAACATCCACAATCCCCGAGTCGCGTAGGCGCAAGCTCAGCAACCATAGAATGGTCATTGCCCCGAGGATGACGAAAGACAACAGGAGAGATATTTCCCAAAAGGACATGCTATGCCTCAGGCGGGTGGTTTAACTGATCGAGTAACTCAAGCAACTCCTCGTTTGGGGGGATGTCTGCCATGCTGTGACCGTAATGGACAAAACGGGCGATGCCGTTGCGATCGACAATCACCTGGGCGGGCATCCTGCCCAGTTTAAACAGATTGACTTCCTGGCCGTAGAGCTTCAGCACGCTGGCTTTCGGGTCAGGCAAGCCGATGAACGGCAAATCGTTTTTGTGCCAGTACTCCGCAAAGGCACGGGCATTTTCTGGACCGACCACAAGGATTTCTGCGCTGTGCTGTTGAAATTTTGCATAGTCCTGGCGCAACTGCGCCATGTGCCGCTGGCAGAAGGGTCAGACAAAACCGCGGTTGAAAACCAGCAGGACATGCGCCTTGCCGCGAAAATCGGAGAGACTTACCGTTTTGCCATTGAAATCGAGGAGAGTGAATTCAGGCGCTGGGGTATTTAGAGTTACTTTTGGCATTGTTTCCTTCCTTTCGAGTTAATGGATGATTGGAGTTGGGGGCAACCCTCACCGCCGGCGCCTCTCCCAGGGCGGGAGAGGGGAG
>DAOTZA010000016.1:0-57259 GCA_034434515.1 Anaerolineales bacterium
GCGAAATTCGCCTTTGCCAACCAAAGCACAATATTTCGTGATCGCCGCCGTTAGCGTCGTCTTCCCATGGTCGATGTGCCCCATCGTCCCTACGTTCATGTGCGGCTTCGTCCGTTCGTACTTCTGCTTTGCCATGCAACTCTCCTTTTTCCGGTAGTTAAGTCCTTAAGTTATCTCACATAATCTAAAATTGCCCGAGCAACATTATCTGGCACCCGTGCATAATGATCAAATTCCATCGAAAAGACCCCTCGCCCTTGAGTCGCAGAGCGCAAATCGGTAGCATAGCCAAACATTTCTGCTAACGGGACAAACGCCCTAACCGAGTGCGTATTGCCCGGGCGGGGTTCCATACCCAAGATTTCGCCTCGCCTGGCGTTGAGCTGACCGATGATCTCGCCCAAAAATTCTTCCGGCATAATCACTTCCACTTTCATGATCGGCTCTTGCAAGATCGGCTCACCGCGTTGAACACCGTTCTTGAAAGCTAAAGAGGCAGCCATTTTGAAAGCCATTTCGTTCGAGTCGACCTCATGGTAAGAGCCATCCACCAGCGTCACAACGATATCGGTCACCGGGTAACCTGCCAGAACGCCCGATTCGGCTGCTTCACGAACACCTTTCTCAACCGCCGGGATAAATTCCGCAGGGATCACACCACCTTTGATCTCGTTGAGAAAACGGATCCCGCTTCCCGGTTCGGCTGGCTCAAGAGTTAAGACCACATGTCCGTACATGCCGCGACCGCCGGTTTGCTTGACGTACCGATATTCCGCACCCATCACCGGCACCGAGATCGACTCCCGGTAAGCGACCTGGGGTTTCCCAACTCGGGCTTGAACGCGGTATTCCCGTAACATGCGGTCAACCAGCACCTCCAGGTGCAATTCGCCCATCCCCGAAATAATCGTCTGACCGGTTTCTTCGTCCGTGCGCACCCGAAACGTTGGGTCTTCCTCAGCCAGCTTCCGCAAAGCCTCTGCCATTTTGTCCTGATCGGCGGTGGTTTTCGGCTCAATGGCAACCGAGATCACCGGCTCCGGGAACGTAATTGTTTCCAGCAATATCGGATGCGAGGCATCACAAAGCGTGTCGCCGGTAAACGAATCGCGCAGCCCTAAAACAGCGCCAATATCTCCGGCGCACAGCTCGTCGATATCCTCACGCCGATCCGCATACATGCGCAACAATCGACCAATCCGCTCCCTTTTTTCTTTGACAGAATTATAGACGGTGCTAGCTTGAACTAACTTGCCGGAATAAACCCGCAGGTAAGCCAGTCTGCCCATGTAGGGGTCTGCTACGATTTTAAAGACCAGGGCACTCAGGGGTTCGTCATCTCGAGCATGACGCTCGATCACCTCCCCGGTGCGCGGATGGGTTCCCTTAACCGGCGGAATATCCAAAGGTGAGGGCAGATACTCCACAATCCCATCCAAAAGGGGCTGAACGCCCTTATTTCTTAAAGAACTTCCGCAAAAAACCGCAGTGGCTTTGCCGGAGATGACCGCCCGCCGCAATGCTGCTTTGAGGTCTTGAGGCGCAATTTCACTTCCTTCAAGATATTGAATGGTCAAATTATCGTCCAGCTCCGCGATTTGCTCGACCATTCGCTCGCGTTCTGCCCTTGCTCGTTCGACCAATTCCTCGGGAATTGGGATATGCAAGGGCTCCTTGCCAAGGTCATCCTCCCATACAATCGCCACTTCATTGATCAGGTCAACCACCCCACGAAAGTTCGCTTCTTCTCCAATGGGGAGTTGCACCGCAATGGGATTTGCACCTAATCTGTGTCGGATCATCTCGATGGATCGCTCATATGATGCTCCAACCCGATCCATCTTGTTGACGAAGCAAATCCGCGGCACCCCATACCGGTCTGCCTGACGCCACACGGTCTCGCTTTGTGGCTCTACACCCTGGACTGCATCAAAAATCACTACGCCTCCATCCAATACCCGCAAGGAACGTTGGACTTCGGCAGTGAAATCGATATGCCCTGGTGTATCAATAATGTTAATCTGCGTTCCGTTCCATTCAGCGGTAACCGCCGCAGAAACAATGGTGATGCCTCGCTCGCGCTCCTGCTCCATCCAATCGGTTACGGTTGTACCTTCATCAACCGAGCCGATGCGATGGGTTTTGCCAGTATAGAACAAGATCCGCTCGGTCGTGGTTGTTTTGCCGGCGTCGATATGGGCAATAATGCCAATGTTGCGGACTTGTTCTAACGGCAATCGGCGAGACATAACCCAATCTCATCAATCAAAACTCACCCATCAATAATCCATCAAACGCGATAATGAGAAAAGGCGCGATTGGCTTCTGCCATCTTATGCGTCTCTTCGCGTTTGCGCACAGCCGAACCGGTATTATTGGCTGCGTCCATCAACTCCGCAGCCAATTTCTCCGAGAAGGTTTTGCCACTGCGAGCCTTTGCTGCAGTGATGATCCAACGCGTTGCCAGCGCAAATCGTCGATAAGGAGGCACTTCCATCGGCACCTGATAAGTCGCGCCACCAACCCGTCGTGGCTTCACTTCCATCACTGGCGCAACATTCTTGATCGCCGCTTCAAATACCTCCATCGGATCGCGCCTAGTTTTTTCCTGAATCAGATCCAAAGCATCATAGACCAAGCGGGTTGCCAGGCTTTTCTTGCCGCGTCGCATCACACGGTTGATGAACGACTGAACCTCCACACTGTGATAACGCACATCCGGTGGAATTTCAAATCGTTCGGGTTTATTTCGTCGAGCCATGCTATCTCTCCATCACCACAAATTAATCGTCTGCGCTTTTCATCCTCAGCCTAAGAGCGTTTATTTTGGCCGCTTCGAGCCATACTTTGAACGCCCTTGTTTGCGGTTATTGACGCCAGTGGTATCCAGCGTACCGCGCACAATATGATAACGTACACCTGGCAAATCTTTCACACGCCCGCCACGAACCAAGACCACCGAGTGCTCCTGAAGGGTATGCCCTTCTCCGGGAATATAGGCTGTGACTTCAATACCATTGGTAAGACGCACGCGGGCGATCTTGCGTAAAGCCGAATTCGGCTTTTTCGGCGTCATCGTACGGACAACCGTACAAACCCCTCGTTTTTGCGGGGCGCCTTTCGCCTGGCGCTTGCGTTGTTGCTTCATCGAGTTCAACGTATAGAGCAAAGCCGGTGCTTTGCTTTTCTCTTTTTTCGACTGGCGTCCTTTGCGCACAAGTTGATTAATTGTTGGCACGTTTGCCTCCACGAATACAATCTAATAAATCTCTTCCATCAAGGGAGGCCATCCAACGTACGATGGCCTCGCCCTTGAAACCTCTTCGAAAGCCGCTTCAATTGTCTGGCAAATTTACCGTATTGAAACGGCGAACGGGGATTTTACCATGCAGAGAAGAGATCGTCAAGAATTTCGCAAAAAATTTCTCAAACTTTCTGCTAAAATCCCTCGCCAATATCGAGCAGTCCTGTCGGTGGTTTTATCGGTCGTGCCCGCTCCTCATCCTTTCCAAAGCGGATAATCTCACCGGTATCGGTAATCGCTTCAACCGACAATGCCAGGCTCTGCAGCTCCTTCACAAGCACCTTGAAGGAAGCCGGAATGCTTGGCTCTTCGATCGGCTCGCCTTTAACGATCGACTCGTAAGTTTTCACCCGGCCTTGAACATCATCGGATTTCACTGTGAGCATTTCTTGCAAGGTGTAGGCAGCACCATAAGCTTCCAAAGCCCAAACTTCCATTTCACCAAACCGCTGACCGCCAAATTGGGCTTTACCACCCAGGGGTTGTTGGGAAACCAGGCTATACGGACCGGTAGAACGGGCATGAACCTTATCCTCAACCAGGTGATGCAGTTTAAGCATGGTCATTACCCCAACGGTTACCGGCTGATCATACGCCTCACCGGTTTTACCATCCCGCAGGATTTGCTTGCCTAAAATCGGCATTGGTATGCCGCTTTGCAACATCTTGTTTTCCGCTTGCTCACGGATTTCCTCTGGCGTCCCAGCAGATACTTTTTCGCCGAGACTCTCCAACCACAATTGCAAACAAGTGGTTACTGCGTTTGAATCCAGGATTTTGCGCCGTTCATTTGAAATCGCCGAGCGATCCTCGAAGAATAAAATATCCTCTGGGTTAAACCCTTTGTCCTTAAGATACTCAGCAAATACGGCTCTACGAGCATACAGGGTATCCGAAATGAGGCGATAGACATCATAACCTCGCTCTCCAAGCCATTGCTCCAGATAATATCGGCGCACTTCTTCATCATCTTCGATCATTGTCGGATCGTAATCCTGGCTCTTTAACCACTCCCAAGCCTTCTCGCCGGCTTCTTTCCACGCTTGATCGATGATCCACGCCCTGGCCAATTCAGCTTCGATTTCATCTTCTGAAGCGCCATCAAAGACAGGCGTAATGGCGCGGAAACCTAAACGATGCGCCGCCCAGCCAAGATGGGTCTCCAGCACTTGTCCGATGTTCATCCGCCCCGGCACCCCCAGGGGGTTGAGGATAATATCCACCGGTTCCCCATTCTCTAAGAAAGGCATGTCCTCAACCGGAACCACCTTCGAAACCACACCTTTGTTCCCATGTCGCCCGGCCATTTTGTCACCGGCTGTGATCTTGCGCCGCTGAGCCACCGACACGCGCACCATCTTATCCACGCCGGCTGAGAGATCCGAGTTTTCTTCCCGCGTGAAGACCTTTACTTCGACAACCTTTCCTCGCTCACCATGGGGCATCCGCAACGAGGTATCCTTCACATCGCGTGATTTTTCCCCAAAGATTGCGCGCAGTAAACGTTCTTCGGGGGTTAGCTCTTTTTCCCCTTTGGGAGAAATCTTTCCCACCAGAATATCGTTCGGCCCGACTTCTGCCCCAACGCGGATAATGCCGTTCTCATCCAGGTCTTTGATCGCTTCTTCACCCACGTTGGGGATATCGCGGGTGATTTCCTCTGGGCCTAAGCGGGTATCCCGCGACTCTACCTCATATTTCTCAATGTGAATCGAAGTGAATTTATCTTCCTGAACCAATCGCTCTGAAATCAGGATCGCATCTTCGTAATTGCCGCCTTCCCAGGAGATAAAAGCAACCACCACATTTTGACCCAGCGCCAGTTCACCGTTTTGAGTAGAAGAAGAGTCGGCAATCACCTCACCAGCCCTTACGCGTTGCCCCTTGACCACTGCCGGCCTTTGGTCAATACAGGTGGATTGATTCGAGCGCTGGTATTTCCGCAAGGCATAGCGGCGAACCTGACCATCCGCTGAACGAATGTCGATATATCGGCCGGTAACCGAGACAACTTCACCATCCTCTTCAGCGATCACCACCTGTCCCGAGTCAACCGCCGCAGCTTTTTCCATGCCGGTTGACACGAGCGGCACCTCCGGCTGCAAAAGGGGAACAGCCTGAGCTTGCATATTGGAGCCCATTAACGCCCGGTTGGCGTCATCATGTTCCAGGAAAGGAATTAAAGAGGCGCTAATGCCAACAATCTGGTGTGGAGCTACATCCATGTAATCGATGCTGGTTGGCGAAGAAAAGATAAATGAGTTGTGGTAACGGGACGAGATGCGCGAACGGACAAACTCGGCATTTTCGGTTAATGGGGCATTGGCTTGCGCAATCACATAGCGGTCTTCCACATCGGCAGAGAGGTACTCTACATCTTCGGTGACAAACGGGACAATGGCGACCTCCTTAGCGATATTTGCCCTGCGAATTTTCTCTGCCAGTTCCTCGGTCACCCGTTCCCCACTTCTGGCGATCACTTCCCCCGTCTGGGGATCGGTAATATCTTCGCGCAAAGCGCGACCAACAAAGCGGGGGTCTTGCGGCGAGATGACTCGCAAAACCTTGCGGTAGGGCGTCTCAATAAAACCATATTCATTCACCCGGGCAAAAGACGCCAGACGGCCAATCAAACCAATGTTCGGGCCTTCGGGGGTCTCAATTGGACAAATGCGTCCGTAGTGCGAGTGGTGAACATCACGGACATCAAAACCCGCCCGTTCGCGGCGCAACCCTCCAGGTCCAAGCGCTGAGAGAGTGCGCTTATGGCGCAACTCGGCCAGAGGATTGGTTTGATCCATGAATTGCGAGAGTTGACTTGAGCCAAAGAACTCCCGCAAAGCCGCTACTACCGGTCGGATATTCACCAGGGTTACCGGTGAAACCTGATCCTGATCGCGAATCGACATGCGTTCCTTGATCACCCGTTCCATGCGGCGCAAGCCGATGCGCAATTTATTTTGGATCAGCTCCCCCACTGTTTTCGCACGCCGATTCCCCAGATGGTCAATATCATCTGGGGCAACCATATTGTTATTGATCATGATCATCCGCTCAACCAACCGAACGATGTCCCATTTGGTCACGGTGCGGATTTGCATCGGAACGATATCGCGCAAGTCGAGTTTTTGATTGAGTTTGTAGCGACCAACTCGCTCAAGGTCGTAATGGCGTTGGTCAAAGAGTTGTTCCTCGAGAAATTCACGTGCGTTTTCTAATGTAGCCGGGTCGCCTGGCCTCATCCGCTTGAAAAACTCGAGCAAGGCCGCTTCTGCGATGGTCAAACCGTGCGAGAGATCCCACTCAGGTTCCTGGGCGAAAGTCGAAGGGATATAAAGCCGATCCGGGTTATTATCTACATTTCCAAAGAGGGTAAGCAATTCCTCATCAGTACCTTTTTCAATCGGCGAAGGATAACCACTGTTTGCATCCTTCACAGCCGCTAAGGCACGCAAAAAGATCGTTACCGGCACCGTCCGTTTGCGATTAAAGCGCAAGGTAAGATAATCCGACTTACGCGTCTCAAACTCCATCCAAGCCCCGCGATCCGGTATTAACTTTGCCATCGCCAAACGGCGGCCGGTAGCGCGATCAGGGATTGCCTCGAAATAAACGCCTGGCGAGCGGATCAATTGTGAAACCACAACCCGTTCTGTGCCGTTAATGATGAAAGTACCCTTTTCGGTCATTTCCGGAAAGTCACCCAGAAAGATGTCCTGCTTGATTGGCTCGCGGACTTCTGGGCCTTCCAACAAGACGCTGACGTAGAGTGGACTTGCGTACGTCAAATCACGTTCAACACATTCTTCAATGGAATGCTTGGGTTCACCAAACCAGTACTTTAACCCCCACTCGGCAGAGATCTTATTTCGACTGGGAAAATGCAAGCGCATTCCCTTGTTATAAGACTCAATCGGAGAAATCTCGTTGAACAAATCCGCCAAACCCTCTTCCTTGAGTCGACGAAAGGAATCGAGTTGCACCTCGATTAACGTGGGCAATTTCAATTTGACATCAATTCGAGCGTAAGATTTGCTGGGCAAAACAGCCATACACTACTCCTGACAGCATCAACAATTCTCACTTAAACGATAAAAGCCCCGCTTCTGGCAGGTTATCTCTTTTTTGTAGAAGAGCCAAACCGTCTCTCGCCAGCCAAGGCGTACATGATACTCAATGCTCATTCAATAGACGAACGTGTATTATATAGAATTATTCAATTATAGTCAAGGATGATTTTTGGTCAATTTTCAAAATTGTTTTCACCTACAACCTAAACTAAAGGTACTCAGCACGCTGCCCAAATAGCGTCGAGACCACTATATAGATCACAGCCTTAAGCCTTGAAAAACCTGGCACACGGTACGTCCGAATGTCTATGAAACGGTTAAAATTAGGTTCTCGATAACGAATTTTTTGGGACTACCCTCGATACGATGACTTTACAACGGTCTTTGCGCTCAGTATGGACATTTCTAGTTTGGGCAACCTTGTTCAGTATCGCCTATACGCAGTCTCCCCTGTACTCCTCCAATCAAAACACCTATTTCCTGCATGGAGTTGCCTGTGCAGATGTCGGCTATTTGCGCCAGGATTGGTTGGCAAACACCCGTGACCCCACACCCCTTTTTTCGGCTCTCGTTTGTCTGACCCTGCGTTGGTTTCACCCTGCTTTGTTTTATGTTTATTACGCCATCCTTCTCGGAATCTATTTCTCCACCCTGTATAACGTCGCCGGTCGTGAAATAGACTTGCAACCGCGTGCCCGACGTTTGGTTTTCTGGGCATTGTTCTTCTTGATTCATTCCGCCGCCTTTCGTTTTGTGCTCTCGCGCACCTTCGGAGCTGAATGGACGTATGCCCTCGAAGGTGGATTGGCAGATCAGCGTGTATTGGGAAGTGTTCTCCAACCAAGCTCCTTTGGTGTTTTGCTTTTGGCAGCCATCAATTTGGCATTACAGGAAAAAGTAACTCTTGCTCTTTGCATATTAGCTTTCGCCGCCTGGTTTCATCCCACCTATTTGCTGGCGGTCGTTTTGCTGTTCCTCGCCATTACCATAAGGAAGTTAGCAGAGGCATTCCAGGTCAAGACCAAATCCGACGCGCGCCAGACAGCCCTGAGCTTCTTGCGCTTTACCTTATTCTTCATCCTTCTAATCTCACCAGTGGTGTTTTACAACCTGACCTTTATCGTCGGGGTCTCGCCACAGGTTCGAGAGCAGGCTCATAAGATTTTGTTCCAGATCCGCATTCCGCACCACGCCGACCCCGCTGTCTGGTTCAATGCCAGCTCAGTTTTTCAGATTTTCCTCACCCTCAGCGGGCTTTATCTGGCGCGCCAGAAAGGATTGCGCTGGTTGCTTGGCATTCCTCTGTTATTGGGTGCACTTTTGACTTTCATTGTGCTCCTCACCCACAACGCCAGCCTCGCACTGCTTTTCCCCTGGCGGGTTTCAGTAGTCTTGATCCCCCTTTCTGTCACCATCTTACTTAGCCGTCTGGCAGGTCTGATCCCTTCTGAAGCCGAGCGCCCCAAAAGCGAGGTTTTGATCTGGATATTGCCATCCTTTGCCACGGCGCTGATTGCCATAACGCTCCTGGTTGGCTGGGTACGGATCAGCTTAGACTTCCAGCGAAAACGTTCCCAACCCGAACGCACTCTGAGTGCTTTTGTTGCCAACCATAAGCAACCTGAAGATATCTATCTGATCCCTGTGAAACTGCAGGACTTCCGTCTGGCAAGCGGTGCACCGATTTATGTCGATTTCAAATCCACCCCCTATCACCCGCTAGAAGTGATAGAGTGGTATCGTCGTTATCAGCTTGCCAATGAATTCTATCGGTCTCCGTCTTGTGAGAAACTCGAACAAATCGGTCTGGAGGGGATCAATCACCTCGTGATCGCTACTGCTATCTCGCTCGATTGCCCAACGCTTGAAAGGATTTATGCTGATAACGCCTATCAATTATTCAGGATTCACTCCACCAAATGAGAGCCTTACTCAGATTAGCCTCGAACCCTTGTTCTGCTCACCCCTTCCGTGCCAAACCAGCCCTTCTCAAATCGTGGTGGGGATTGACCGTTGAAATACCCTGAAGAGTTTGCCACAGGCGATCTTGGAGACAATATCGACCCTTCAGGACGCTCTCAGGTTGCAGTGCAAAAGATAACAAAAAGCAGCAGGTCAGTGCACTTGGGTGACTTGCTGCTGTTCACAGGCGGGGAGGACAGGATTCGAACCTGCGGCCGAGGTTCTCCCCCGGCAACCGCTTAGCAGGCGGCCCCAATCGACCACTCTGGCACCTCCCCTACAAGATGAAAAAGTGCGCTTTTGCCCTTTTGCTCCAATTTCGATGGTTGTCAATCGGCGGTGCAGGCGGAGGGAGAGGGATTCGAACCCACGATGGATTGCTCCATACCTGTTTTCAAGACAGGCGCCTTAAACCGCTCGGCCATCCCTCCGCAGAACAGAAGGGTGTGGAAATTTTACCATGAAACCTGCACTTCAGCGAGAAATTCAAAAAAACTTTTGACTTTCAAGTAAAATTGATTTGAATAAATAATTCCGGGAGAGCATCAACACCCACGGATGAACACGAAAAATCTATTATTTCCTTTACGTTCATTCGCGCCCATTCGTGGTACCACCGTTCGTATCCTTTGCGTATCTTAGCGTCCATTCTTGGTTTCATAATTTGTCTCAGCGGTAAAACCATCTTAAGAAGACAGACCCTCAGTTTGTATAAGCCCGTTGTAATGGAGTTTGAAGATGAGCTGGATTCGCTTCGAAGGTGAAAGAGATTTTGTTGATCTCTTGCTAGTCTGTGAAAAAGAGGGGTTGCTTCGGCTTGGAGAACATTACCTGGTGTTGGTCCAACCGCATTCCATTCCCTGTAAGGATTGTTACGATTTTCTCCTTGGTCTCATCGATACCCTCAATAACACGGCTGAGATCAAAACACATCTGCTCATGGTGACTGAGTCATTTCAACGAAGCGCTATTTTCGAGCCGAAAGAGGTCATTCTGCTTCCTCCACAACTGCCTTTTTCCAATCGAATGAAGAATATTTTAGAGAAATTTTCCTTTGACGTGAGCCTCTTTCTCTTTGATCCCTATGGTTCCCTCTGGTTCGCCTGGGTTGGAGATGAATTCAATCAGATTAGCCTTGCCAAAGAAACCACAGGATGGCTATCGTATCTGGATATCCAGTGTCCAGAGTGAGGGGCACCAGAATGGCCCGGTGGGTCATGAGCGTCAGCAAGTCTTTGTCGAGCTTCTTCTCATCTGCAATTTATCTTGTGCTCAAATACATCATGGTAAGATAAGAATCACGATGAACGCCAAAAGCTTTCTCAAAGAACACTTCGTCAAGCTAGAACAGCGCTTGAAAGTCCTGATTGAAGGTTCAACAGCGCGCTTTGTCTCTTCTGAGATGAACAGCCACGAGATTGCCAACCAATTGCGCCGAATTCTCCAAGAAGAGCATCAGGTTTTGGAAGATGGCCGCCTTCTGGCACCGAACTATTTCCTGCTGGCGGCATCACCGCTCTACGCTGACAAATTGAGAAAGGAGCAGCGACTGCTCAAGGAACTGGAAGAAGAATTGGAACGCCTCGCAATAGAAGCCGGATTTACCTTTGCTTCCCCGCCGATTATTCGGATCGTTGACGATGAAGAAATTCCCTATCAGCAGATCAATATCAGCGGCTATTTTGCACAGGAGAATACCGCGACCCATGGAATGAGCGAAGAGAAAGCAATCGACTCCTGTGAGATTCCCCAAAATGCCTTTTTGATTGTCAATGGTGTGCATATTTTTCCCCTGGATAAAGCTGTTATAAACATCGGCAGGCATCCAGATAACCATTTGGTTCTAGATGACCCGAGGGTCTCGCGTCAACACGCGCAACTTCGAGCTGTGCGCGGGCAGTATATGCTCTTCGATCTGGGTTCGGCAGGGGGTACAACGGTCAATAATCAACGCATTCGCCAAGCAATCTTGTCCTCTGGAGATGTAATCTCGCTGGCTGGAGTCCCTTTAGTCTACGGCGAGGATAGTCAACCCATCAGCAAGACACAGAAACTTTCGTTGACTTCGAAATAGGATGAGCGCCATTATCCTGCTGGTAGTTCGCATTTTCATTGCTTTGGGCTTATATGCCTTCTTAGGCTGGGCTTTTTGGACTCTGTATCAAGACCTGATTGCTCAAAGCCGTGCCCTATCCCTGAACGCGCTTCCCAAACTTTCCCTTCGATTACCGGATGAGCCAACACCCCGCCTCTATCAACAGCTTGAGATTACCATCGGACGCGATTCAAACTGTGATTTATGCCTAGCGGATAGCACAGTGAGCGGCCATCATGCGCGCCTCCTCTATCGACAGGGGCAGTGGTGGCTGGAGGATTTAAACTCAACCAACGGCACCTATCTCAATCAAACGCGCCTGACCGAACCAGCGGTGCTAACGGGTGGAGATGAAATCCGTTGCGGTCAGGTGCAAATCAACATCGAAAACTTATCTTGAGAACGGGAGGCTCTATGAACGAACAACCCATCTTGGCCATCATCGGGGGGTCGGGAATTTACCAGATGCCTGACCTGGAGAATGTGGAAGTCATTGATGTCTCAACTCCGTTTGGAAAACCCAGCGCGCCGATTGTCTGTGGCACAATCGAGGGAAAGCCCATCGCTTTTCTAGCCCGCCATGGGGAGGGACATCGCTTTTCCCCAAGTGAAGTGAATTACCGCGCCAATATCTACGCCCTGAAGAGCCTGGGAGTGGAACAGATTGTGAGCATTTCGGCTGTCGGTTCTTTGCGCGAAGATTATGCCCCAGGGGAATTGGTTGTCCCAGATGGCATCTTTGACTTCACTCGCAATCGCAAGCGCACCTTTTTTGAGGGTAATTGCGTCGTGCATATCAGCGTCGCCGATCCTTTTTGCAATCAACTTTCCGAACAACTAATGCATGCCATTCAGACAACTGGCGCGGCCGTGCATCGGGGCGGCACAATCATTACAATCGAGGGTCCTCGCTTCTCAACCCGCAGTGAGTCAAACGTCTTTCGTTCGTGGGGCATGTCCATTATCGGCATGACCACTTCTCCAGAAGCCTTTTTAGCGCGTGAAGCAGAAATGTGCTACGCAGTTATGGCACACGTTACCGACTATGATGTTTGGCATATCAGTGAAACGCCCGTGACGGTAGAACAGGTTATTCAGGTCTTGAACCGCAACACCGCCATCGCCCAACAAGCGGTGCGGAATTTGTTGCGCAATCTCCAAACCACGCGAACCTGCGGGTGTGGCTCTGCCCTTGCCAACGCTTTCATCACCCGCAAAGACATGGTGCCACTCGAAACACGGCAACGATTGGGTTTATTGATTGAGAAATATTTCCAAGAAAGATAGACAAGAGACGGTGGGGGGAATGTCTGGTGTTCGTATCCGCATCGATGGAAGGGGAGAGCTGTCATTCGGTGGTTTGGAAGTGGGTGCATGAGCTCCGTAGCAGCTTTTGACAGTGCAGCTTATGAGAAATGAAAGCCCATTATACCTACATCGAGAACGTCCACTGCTGTTGCTGGTCCTCGGCATCGTTCTCCTCCTGGCACTAGCCTTAAACCTGGCAACGATTGTTCGATCAGGGATGTTGTCAATCGAGCGTGTATGGCAATCTGGATTGGGATTCCTGGTCTGGGCGGCTTGCTTAGGAGGAGTCTGGATAGCAGCTCAAAAGACAATCCCGGAACGCGATCCTTATCTCCTGCCCAGCGCCTTTCTCCTAATGGGATGGGGGTTGATGACACTTTGGCGTCTATCACCCTACCATGCTCAACGACAGACAATCTGGTTAGTTGTCTCTAGCTCGGTTCTGTTTTTAATCCTGAAAGCTCCGGGTGATTTATCCTACTTAAGGCGCTTTAAGTATCTCTGGCTAACCGGCGGTTTATGTCTGGTGTTTGCCACTCTAATCTTTGGCACCAATCCGGCTGGAGCAGGGTTGCCTCATCTGTGGTTGGGCTGCTGCGGGGTTTACTTTCAACCTTCCGAGCCGACCAAGCTGCTACTCATTGTATATCTGGCAGCCTATTTAGCAGGCAGTCAGCCTTTATTCCAAAGAGCAAGTAGCGCGAAACAGCGTTTGGCCTTACTGTCTCCTGGTATTGGAATGAGCATCCTGGCAATGGGATTGCTGATTGTCCAGCGCGATCTGGGAACAGCCTCAATTTTCTTTTTTCTCTCAGCGGTACTCTTTTATTTTGCAACCGAGAGACGCCTTGTCTTGCTATTTGGCATCACAGGCATCTTGTTGGGTTTGGGGATCGGGGTTCTGCTGTTTGACGTGGTTGGCTGGAGGGTGGAAGCCTGGCTCAATCCGTATGCAGACCCCATTCATCGTTCCTATCAGATTGTCCAATCTTTAATCGCCGTGGCAAATGGGGGGTTATTCGGGCGAGGGTTGGGTTTGGGCTATCCTGAGCAAGTACCCGTGCCGCACTCGGACTTTATCTTTGCGGCCATCGTCGAAGAAAACGGCCTGATCGGCAGCCTTGCCCTTTTGAGTTGCCTGGCATTGATCGCTTTGCGCACCATCGTCATTGCCATGCGCGCCGAAGATCGATTTCAACGCCTTTTGATGATTGGGATTGCAGCCTATTTTGGCGGTCAAAGCCTTGTAATCATTGGAGGCAATCTTCGCCTCTTGCCCTTAACAGGAGTGACCTTGCCATTTGTCTCTTATGGCGGATCGTCTCTGCTGGTTTCCTGTATCATGCTGGCACTGACTCTGCAAGTCAGTCATTCGGCGCAACCAAAACCCGGCATCCTCCCCAACCCAAGGCCTTATCTGGCTTTTGGGGGGATTCTGTTGCTGGGCTTTCTTGCAATAGCCCTGACAACCGGGTGGTTCGCGCTCTATCGCGCTCCGGTTTTGCTGGCGCGCACGGACAACGCCCGACGCTATATCTACCAACAACTTGTCCAACGAGGAACGATCTACGACCGCCAATTGCATCCTTTGGCGATTTCTGAGCGCCAGAACAGTTTCTTCATCCGCAAAAACCTCTATCCGCCCCTCAGCCCGTTACTTGGCTATTCTCATCCTGTCTTTGGCCAAAGCGGTTTAGAAAGAAGCCTGGATGAATGGCTGAGCGGCGAGAGGGGCTATCGCACCTCTGTCATTCTCTGGCATCGCGTGTTGACCGGCACGCCACCACCCGGCATTGCTGTGCGTCTGACCCTCGACCTGGAATTGCAGAAAACCGTCGACCAAGCTATGAACGGTCAAGTTGGAGCGGCAGTGGTTGTAAACGCCCAAAATGGTGACCTGATAGCCATCTCTTCTCAACCCACTTTCGATTCCAATCTCTTAACTGCTCAACTTGAAGCCTATCTGCAAGATGTTCATGCTCCTTTATTGAATCGGGCTTTTCAAGGGCGGTATGCAATCAACCCGCTTAGCGGTGATCTCTTTCCAAAAGGTATCGCAGCTTTGCGACTCTCCGAGCTGCGCGCCATCGGCTTGCCGAATGGATTAATGGAGGGGGCTCAACCAGAAGGCGGAGAATGGGTCACTCCCTTGCAAGTAGCCTGTGCTGCGGCTGTTTTCTCCAATGGGGGCACTCGCCTGGGGTTACAACTGGTCGATGCCTTTGAGCTGCCCAACAGTGGATGGGTGACCGTCCAGCCCGAAAATACTCCGTTGACGGTTTACCGCGTCGCGGAAATCGAGCCATTGCTCGAGTCACACACGGATTTAAACGGGTTAACCTGGAGTTTGAGCAGCTCGACCATGGCTCAGCAAGGTCAGCAAATCAGTTGGTATGTCGGGGGAACGGCTTCGGGATGGGACGGAACTCCCCTGGCAGTAGCCATCGTCCTAGAAGGAGGTAATGAAGCTGATGCGCAGCGAATTGGCGAGATTATCCTGAAAGCGGCTCTATTGGCGGTGGAGTGACCGGTAAAGTCTGCTCTAGATAGCGCAAGAAACCGGGCAGTTGTTCAAATTGTTCAAGCTGGTAATATGAACCATGCGGAAGTTCTCCGTCATGCTCCAATTCATGCGCCCAGGTCAGTTTGTGGGGAAGGTAAATGGCAATTCCACCGATTTGAACCACCGGCAAAATATCCGAGCGCAAAGAGTTGCCGATCATAACAAACCGTTGGGGAGAGAGATGATATTTGGCGAGAATCTTTTGATAGGTAGTTGTCGTCTTATCGTGGACGATTTCAATGATTCGGAAGTAATGCCCAATGCCCGAACGATGGATTTTTTGTTCCTGTTCGCTGGCATCTCCTTTGGTGATGAGCATCAAGGGATAGCTTTCAGCCAAACACGCAATGGTTTCAGCCACGTGCGGAAACAGCTCAACTTCAGCAGTAAGCACTGCCCGACTGAGGTTAAGGATCGCCTGAATTTCCTTACTGCTGAGTTTTCCATCACTTAGCGCCAGGGCGGCTTCGATCATCGAAAGGGTAAAGCTTTTCATGCCATAGCCATAAAGGGATAAATTCCCCAACTCAATTTGATCCAACACCGCCGACGCCTGCTCAGGTGTTTGAAAGGCTGACATCAAGCGCACAAACTCACTTTTGGCCGCCTGATAGCGGCTTTCGTTGTGCCAGAGGGTGTCATCAGCATCAAAGGCAAGGATATCAAAAATGGAAGGCATGTTTTAGCTCTCAGAGGGTGAGGCAGATTATAGCATGGATAAATCCCTATCTCAGAGTTTTTATAACGTCAGGGATTATAAAAAACTGGCTTTAACTAGGGAAAATTCATAGTAAATGCGCATAAATCCTGCAAAAGTGAACCCATTCGGATGGATTCTTACGGTATAATAATAGAGTAAACTTATCCAAATACAGGTAAGGGAACATGGCAATCGATCGCTTTGGCCGCAGACTTCATTATCTCCGCATCAGTCTGACCGATCATTGTAATTTGCGCTGTGTTTACTGTATGCCAGAAGAGATGGTCTTTCGCCCCAACCGCGAGTTGATGCAAGACGAAGAAATCCTCTTTTTGGCAAAGCTCTTTGTCCGTTTGGGCTTCGATAAGATTCGCCTGACCGGTGGAGAACCAACGGTACGGATGAATGTTGTCGAACTGGTGCGCCAGATCGCCTCAATCCAGGGTTTGAAGACCCTGACCATGACAACCAATGGTATCTTATTACCCAAATTAGCGCAGAAGCTAAAGGAAGCTGGCTTACAGCGCGTCAATATCAGTTTGGATACGTTGCAAGCGGATAAGTTTCAGAATCTCACCCGATGGGGGAAGCTAGAGGATGTCTGGGCAGGAATTCGGGCAGCGGAAGAAGCCGGCTTGACCCCGGTGAAGATCAATGCCGTAGTGGTGCGCAATTATAACGAAAAAGATGTGGTCGATATTGCCGGCCTGACCCTGGATCATCCCTGGCAGGTGCGCTTTATCGAGATGATGCCCCTGGGAGGCGCAACCGAATTCCAGCAACAGCAATTGGTCACAATGGATGAAGTCTATGGCATGGTCGAGCAAGCCTTTGGTCAATTAGAACCATTGTACGATGGAGACCTGGATGGGGAAGCCCGCGTATTCCGCATTCCAGGTGCCAGGGGGGAAGTGGGTTTCATTGCCTCGGTCACCAAACCGTTTTGCGCTTTATGCACACGGGCGCGCTTAACCGCCGATGGAAAACTGCGCCTTTGCCTGCTTCGAGAGGGAGAAGTTGACCTGCTCACACCGCTTCGTCAAGGGGCAAGCATGGATGAATTGAGGGAGTTAATTCTAGCCGGCTTATGGGAGAAACCGTGGGGTCACGGACTGGCTCAGAACGAAATTGCTGTCAATCGGGTGATGAGCGAAATCGGCGGCTAATCGCTTTTAAAAGGCTTTTTCCCCACTACATCCTTAATGTCATACTGATAGGCATCCAGCGAAAGGTTGAGATCCTGGATAAATGCCACCAGAGAGCCGATCAAGGAGAGCATACAGGCAATGAACAGCCCACTCAACAGGATAGCAATCTCCCACTGAAATAAGGCAGTTAAAAAGATAATGATAACCAAGATGGCAGCCAGCAGAACGCTCAACGAGGCGAGGGTAATCGCGCCGCGGATCAGAGCTGCGCGTCGATTGAGGATCATCAATTGATTGAGAATGCGCGCTTGATCGGCATTGGGGTTGGTGCGATGCTCCTGGGCTAGGCTTCGCCCGCGGTCGATCACCCGCCCCAAACGATTGGTCATGGTGAGCAACAGTAAACCAACGCCGGAAACCAAAATAACCGGTCCTACCGCAGTTTGGAGAATGGGAAGAAGTTGATCCACCGAAGGAGCAGGCACGCAAAAATTATAAAACATCCCCCAGATATTTACATCCCTTTTTCACTTCCTCTTCATAACTTTTTCACAAGCTCTTGTTATTCTTTAACCAGTTCAAATCAAACAAATCTTTACCCGGAGGTAGACATGTTAAAGAATTTCTTGTTAATTGTTCTTGGAGCAGGTTTAGCGATTTTGATTTTTGGGGTTGCAGGATTTGCGTTCGCGCAAACCCAGACCCCGCCGAGCGGTCTGGCGCCAAACTGGGCACCTTTTGGTGGCATGGGGCGTTGGAATGGCGGTGGCATGATGGGACGCTGGAATCAAGGCACCCAAGGCGGCTTTATGCACGAATACCTGATCACCGCCATCGCCCCAAAGCTTGGTCTATCCGTTGAGGCGCTCCAGAATGAACTGGTGGCTGGAAAGACCCTGTGGCAGGTTGCCATGGCAAAAGGCTATTCGGTTGAGCAGTTCCAATCCATGTTACTGGATGCCAAAAAGGAAGCCTTATCCAAAATGGTGACCGATGGGGTGATCACCCAAGCTCAGGCTGAATGGATGCTCTCACGCATGAATTGGATGTTCCAAAACGGCGGCGGTTTTGGAAGCGGTAGAGGTCCTTGCCACGGTGGCAGTTGGGGAGGGCAAGGCGGCCGCTGGGCACCAACACCCACCCCAGGAAGTGGTTCGTAATTTCTTCTACCCCTCACCCCTAGCCCCTTCCGGTGAGGAAAGGGAGCTTGCCTCTCTCTTTCCTCAGAGAGAAGGGCTAGGGATGCGGGAGGAAAGCATAGGCTCTTCGGTGGATTATCGACCTGGGATAAATTTCCCTTGGCATAAACCCGTTTCCACAGGCCTTTTGGAGCCCGACTTCCTTCTCCCTTTGGGAGAGGGTCTGAGAATGAGGGATGAGATTACCGTCTGGGTTCGGCAGCAATCAGGGGGAGAATACGCTCACCTTCTCAATTCTCTCAGCTCAAAAGTTTAACTCTGCACGAATTTTCCGAACGGCTGCATATCATGTATAATTCGGGTTTATAAATCGCAATTGAGGGCAGTACGAATGAAGAAGATAGCTGTTTCTGTTCTTGGCGCAACCGGCACGGTAGGGCAAAGATTTGTGCAATTGTTGGATGGTCACCCATGGTTCGAAGTGGTGACATTAACCGGCTCCGATCGCTCGGTGGGAATGACTTATGCAGAAGCCTGCCATTGGGTTTTAACCACGCCAATGCCCGAATGGGCGCGGGCGATGACCCTTGTTGAGACCAATCCCAAAACAGTGCAAACGCCCATTGCTTTTTCGGCTTTACCCACCCAATCGGCCTGGGAACTGGAAGCCCGCCTTGCCCAAAGCGGCGTTTTAGTTTGTTCTAACGCGTCTGCTTATCGCATGGAGCCAGATGTGCCCATCCTTCTTCCAGAAGTGAATCCCGATCACCTCGCTATCCTGAAATATCAAAGAGAACACCGAGGCTGGTCGGGTGGAATCATTACCAATTCGAATTGTACCTGTACCGGTATGACCATCGCTCTAAAAGCTTTAGCCGATAATTTTGGAGTTGAGCAGGTCTTTGCCGTTTCCATGCAGGCAATCTCCGGGGCAGGCTATCCTGGGGTGCCTTCCCTGGACATTTACGACAATATCCTGCCTTACATTGCCGGTGAGGACGAAAAAGTTGAGCAAGAGCCCTTGAAAATCTTGGGAACTTTGCGAGATGGGCATATTGAATTTGCTCCGCTGACCATCTCAGCCCACACTAATCGAGTGCCAGTCACCGAAGGACACACAGTCTGCCTGAGTGTGAAATTGCGCTCTGGAGCCACCGTCGAGGCAGCCAAACAGGTACTGCGCGCCTATCAACCTCCGCAAGACTGTGAGGAACTACCTTCTACTCCTCGTCCGGTCATCCGTGTTTTGGAAGAAGTTGACCGCCCTCAACCTCGCTTAGACCGTGATTTTGGCAACGGGATGGTTACAACGGTGGGAAAGGTACGCGCAGATCCGATCTTTGATCTCAAGCTTACCGTATTATCGCATAACACGATACGCGGAGCGGCTGGCGGTTCGCTTTATAACGCCGAACTGGCTGTCAAACTGAGTTATGTGTAAATGGCAAAAATTTTGATCATCGAAGATGAGGTTGAACTGGTAAAAGTGCTCCGCTCATACCTGGAGCAAAGCGGTTATCAAGTAATAGAGGCGCAGCGTGGCGATAAGGGCTTGACATTGTGGCAGCAACAGCAGCCCGATCTCGTCATTCTGGACCTGAATTTGCCGGGCATGGATGGTTTAGATGTCGCCCGTCATATTCGCCAAAAGGGGGATACACCAATTTTGATGCTAACCGCCCGGGTAGAAGAGATCGATCAAATCGTTGGGTTGGAAGTGGGTGCGGATGATTATGTGACCAAACCCTTTTCGCCAAAGGTGGTGGTGGCGCGGGTGAGAGCCCTGCTGCGGCGCGCTTCCGCTGGTCGAACCCCTGAACCGATGATCCGCGTCGCTGACCTGGAAATCGATGTCAATGCTCACACTGTGCGGCGAGGTGATCAAGAAATCGATTTGACGCCGACTGAGTTCAACCTCCTGGTAGCCATGGCGACTCAACCTGGGCGTGTGTTCAGTCGATACCAATTGCTTGAAGCGGTTCAAGGAGTGGCTTACGAGGGCTATGAACGCACGATCGATGCCCACATTAAGAATTTGCGCGCAAAATTAGAAAAAGAACCCAAGCATCCACAATACATTGAGACCGTCTTTGGGGTTGGTTACCGTTTTGCTCGAACGATCGTGTAATGACCAAAAAGTTTATTGCTGCATTTGCATTAATCGTCTTTGTCTCGGTGGTTAGCGTGGTTTGGATTGCCCGTCAATCCACTGCCAGCGAGGTGCGAGCCTTTATGTTCCCCGGAGGAATGGTCAGCCGCGATGAAATGCTCCAGACCCTGGCCGAGTTTTATCAAACTCATCAATCCTGGAGTGAAGTTGACTCCTTGTTCACCCGCGGTGGTTGGGGAAGAGGATTTGGGTGGCAGAATTGGGGTTGGATGCACGGGTCAAATAGCATGATGCATGGCATGATGATGAACCAGCGCATCCAGATTGCTGATGGACAGGGCACGCTTGTCTATGACAGCGCAAATCAGAATACAGGTTCAAAATGGACGATCGAATCCCTTGCCCTGGCTGATGCGATCCGCGTCGGAAATCAAACCGTCGGTTATCTGTTGATCGAAGGAGGAATGATGTTCAGCCGCGCCGACGAAAGCCGTCTGGTGCAAAGATTAAACCGTGCCGCCATCGTGGCAGCGGCGATCGGCGGAGGGCTGGGGCTATTGATTGCAGTTTTTCTATCCATTAGCCTGGGTCGTCCAATCCGAGAATTGACCCAGGCAGCTAGGCAGATTCGGGCAGGCAACCTTTCACAAAGGGTCAAAGTTCATGGAGGTGATGAGATTGGCTTGCTTGCCGAGACGTTTAATCAAATGGCCGAGGCTCTTGAAAAAGCAGAACAAACGCGCCGAACGATGACCGCCGATATAGCCCATGAATTACGCAATCCGCTGGCGATTCAAAGAGCCCATCTTGAGGCGCTCATCGATGGCGTTTACCCCCTGTCTGTCGCATCTCTCCAAACCATCCTGGAACAAAACCATTTGCTTACCCGCCTGGTGGAAGATTTACGCACCTTAGCGCTTGCCGAGAGCGGCCAGTTATCCCTCGAGAAAACTGTTGTCGGTGTTCAGAAATTAATCACCCGCATTATCGACACCTTCCAAGCCCAAGCCACTGAGCGACAAATTCGCTTATCCCTGCCTGATTGGTCAAAAGATGGAATTGCTCTTTTAGAGGTCAGCGGTGATCCAATACGCCTGGAACAAATTTTGGGTAATCTACTCTCCAATGCCTTGAGATATACGCCGACGGGAGGCGAGATCAAAATTGGCGTTGAGGATGTGGGCGAACAGGTAAAAATTATGGTTAAGGATAGCGGCCCAGGCATCCCAGAGGCAGATTTGCCCTATATCTTTGAGCGGTTTTATCGCGCTGACCGCTCACGCAGTCGTTCAGAAGGAGGAAGTGGGCTGGGTTTAACGATTGCCCGTAATTTAGCCGTTGCCCACGGAGGCTGGTTAGAGGCAGCCAATTCCTCTCAAGGAGGCGCAGTTTTTACCCTGACCTTGCCCAAAACCCAGCCCGAGAGTCGGATAAAATTAAGGGGATGAAAGCTGCAAATAATGTCATTCGTTTCTTAGAACAACGCAAAATTAACTTTCGCCGTTTTGACCTATCCCCTGAAAAACGCGGTGCGGTCGAGACAGCCGTTCTACTGGGTGTGCCACCTTCCCTCGTCTACAAGACGATTGTTGTCACCCGCCTTGAGCGCGGCCGAAATATTTTAGCGATTGTACCTGGCGATAAAGAAGTGGACCTTAAGGCGTTGGCTTCTGCCCTCAACGAGAAGAAACTCCACATCCCGACCGAGAAGGATGCCGAACGGCTAACCGGCTTACAAGCCGGTGGTATTTCACCCCTGGCGCTCCTCAACCGCGGCTACCAAATGGTGATTGACTCATCTGCCGAATCGTTGCCAGAAATCATCATCTCTGGTGGGCAGCGCGGGTTGATGCTTGCCATCTCACCACAAGATTTAGCCACCCTGACCAAAGCCAGGTTTGCGCCAATCGTTCGCCGCATCTTTTGGGAGTAAAAAATATCGTCATTACAGGCAAAACTGACGTTATAATTGGTAGCGAATCACGAGCCGGTTCAGTCTTTCATCACAATCCGGTTTATAACCATTGGAGGAATAAGCGATGAGCGATCCCACTACCGTTGATCGATCATATCCGATGATCATCGCCCGCGAGGTGCATAAATGGTACGGGCATTTTCATGCCCTAAAGGGGATCAGTCTCGAAGTATACAAGGGCGAGGTGGTAGTGATTTTTGGACCATCAGGCTCAGGCAAATCTACGTTTATCCGCACCATCAACCGTCTCGAGGAACACCAACAGGGTCAGATTGTCGTGGATGGAATTGAGCTGACCAAGGACATGCGCAATGTTGAACGGGTGCGCATGGAAACTGGCATGGTTTTTCAGTCTTTTAACCTCTTCCCCCATTTGACCGTCTTGCAGAATATCACCCTTGCCCCGATTTGGGTGCGAAAGTGGAAAAAAGAAAAAGCAGAAGAGATTGGAATGCAGCTACTTCAACGCGTTGGCATCCCGGAACAAGCCCATAAGTACCCGGCACAACTTTCTGGCGGTCAACAACAGCGCGTCGCAATCGCCCGCGCTCTGGCTATGCAACCAAAGATCATGCTCTTTGATGAACCAACCTCTGCGCTCGACCCGGAGATGATCAAGGAAGTGTTGGATGTGATGATCGAACTAGCCCGCAGCGGCATGACGATGGTGGTAGTAACCCATGAAATGGGTTTTGCCAAAGCCGTGGCTCACCGCATGTTCTTCTTCGACGACGGCAAAGTGGTTGAAAGCGGCACCCCGCAAGAGATTTTCAACCATCCACAGCACGACCGAACCAAGCTCTTCTTATCGCAAATCTTGACTCATTAAGACGCTTTTACCCTGACTAACCTTTCACCACGGCGATCGGCACCAATCTGGCAACCTTGCGAGCAATGCCTGCGCCAACCACAGTCTGAACGACATCATCCACGTCTTTGTAGGCTTCCGGGGCTTCTTCAGCCAGGCCAGACAGCGAACCCGCCCGAATGTAAATGCCTCGACTTTGCAACGTGTTGCGTAAGTCTTCGCCCCAGATTTTCTTTTTTGCCTGGGCGCGGCTCATCGTGCGCCCGGCCCCATGACAGGTAGAAGCAAATGACCGTTGCGTGCTTTCCTCGGTGCCAAGCAACACCCACGAGGCCGTCCCCATGCTGCCAGGCACCAAAACCGGTTGGCCGATTGGTTTGTATTCCGGCGGGAGGTCTTCAAAGCCGGGACCAAAAGCCCGCGTTGCCCCTTTCCGATGCACGCAGACCTTGATCTTCTGACCTTCAATCTCGTGCACCTCGATCTTTCCCATATTGTGGGCAATGTCATAAACCTGGTGTAACTGCCAATTCTTGACCTTACCTCCTAAAGCTTCTTCAAAGGCGTGGCGGGTGTAATGGGCAAGCACCTGACGGTTGGCAAAGGCATAATTGGCTGCGCAGCGCATCGCCTTGAGGTAGCGCTGACCTTCCGGAGAGGTAAGCGGGGCACAGACCAGCTCGCGATCGGGCAACTGAATCCCATAGCGTTTAACCGCAGCTTGAAACTCATCCACGTAATCGCTGCAAATCTGATGTCCAAAGCCCCGCGAACCACAATGAATCTGAACGGCGATACACCCTTCCCTTAACCCCATTACCTCAGCCGCTTGCGGATCGTAAATTTGTTCGATCAAATCCACTTCAAGGAAGTGATTCCCTGCGCCAAGGGTGCCTAACTGGTCTCGGCCACGTTCACGAGCGCGTTTGCTGATCGTTTGAGGGTCGGCGCCATCCACGCAGCCGCTCTCTTCAGTACGGGCAAGATCGGCTTGCACGGCATAGCCATTTTTCAACGCCCAGCGGCTGCCATTGATGCAAACGTTGTCCAGTTCTTTATCTGTCAAGCGGATATGGCCTTCTTTCCCAACTCCGCTTGGGCAATTGCGGTCCAGAGCAAGGGTTAGCTCTTCCAGAAAAGGCGCTGCTTCGTCGATGTCAATTTGAGAAGCCAGCAAGCGCACGCCACAATTAATGTCATAGCCAATCCCACCAGGGGAAATCACCCCTTCAGGATAGCGTGTCGCAGCCACTCCACCGATTGGGAAACCATATCCCTGATGCATATCCGGCATAACCAGCACATGCCCGACCAAACCCGGCAAAGTAGCCGAATTGACCGCCTGTTGCAGGGATTCGTCTACCATTGCCATTTCTAGCAAACGACGCGTGGCAAAGATGCGCACTGGCACCTGCATTTTGGGATTTACGGTTTTGGGGATTTCCCATTCATAATCGCTAATCTTGATGAGATCAGAAAGCTTTACCATCATTCGCCTCCTTCGTTACCAATAACGTTCCCACTCACCTTTTCCTAATGAACGCAGACCCTCGTTCAAGTGAACCAATGATCACCAGCCTGCATGTAGCCAGTTTTACCGCTGAGCAAACGGAGACTTTTTCAACAATAGTATCGAAAGCTCTCAGCGACTGTTGCGGTTTGTTTCTGCAGGGGACTCAATGATAGAAAACTGAGCTGGGTTTGATTTCTATACGAATATTATTATACTGGATTTTCAGGTTGTTTTCCTGAAATTTGATCAGGCGTTGGTTATAACTTAATCAAAAGCTCCTGCCCAAAAGGGAGGACAGGAGCTTGAATGGTGAAGTAGCACTGATAACTCAGGCTATCACCGACGATTCTTTTTCTTTGGGATTGAAACTCGTCTGAATACCGCCATTCTCGTTTAACCGAAATTCGGTGACGATTTGCTGAAGTGTGCGCGCCATCTCTGCCAGCGATTGCGCCGCAGCATTGACTTCTTCGACCTGTGCGCTCATTTCTTCCGAAGAGGCTGAAAAACCTCGTTTTTCCCATGAACAGGGAGTAAAATGAGAGTAAAGATTCCATAAATTCCCCAATATTCCGAGAGATAACCACCATGAACACCCATCATCCCATTAAAAAAATAGCCATCACCACCGGCGGTGGAGATGCCCCAGGTTTAAATGCGGTTATCAAAGCTGCAACGATTTCCGCCCTTAATCGCGGTTGGGAAGTGGTTGGCATTCGAGATGCCTATAATGGAATTATGTTTCCCAAGGATTATCCCGAAGGTGGCTTCATCCCTTTGATCCGAGACACCGTGCGCGGCATTACTCATCGCGGCGGAACGATTCTGGGCACCACCAATCGCAATAACCCCTTACGGTTTCCAGTAACCAAACCGGATGGCTCCGTAGAACTGGTTGACCGCACAGATGAAATCCTCTCCGCCTTTCGCTCCGAGGGAATCGACGCCTTGATCACGGTTGGCGGGGATGGCTCGCTTGAAATCGCCAATGCCTTACATCTAAAGGGCTGTCGGGTGGTTGGCGTACCCAAAACCATCGATAACGACCTAGAAAAAACCGTCATTACCTTTGGTTTTGACACTGCGGTTGCTTTCGCCACCGAGTGTCTCGACCGCCTCCACACCACGGCTGCCTCTCACGGGCAAATCATGGTGGTCGAGGTCATGGGCCGCTATGCGGGTTGGATTGCTTTAAATTGCGGTATTGCCGGTTCAGCGGATGTGATTTTAATTCCCGAAATTCCTTTCGATATCGACGTGGTAGTGCAAAAAATCCTCCAACGCGACGCTCAGGGGCGTAGTTTCAGCATCGTTGTTGTTTCGGAAGCAGCTCATCCGGTGGGGGGAAAAATCGTCGCTCAGCCTCAATTCGGGCGACAGGAACGCTTAGGAGGAATTGGGGAGATTCTGGCGGCTGAACTGGAAGCGCGCACAGCAAAGGAAACTCGCCTCGTTGTTCTGGGGCATCTCCTGCGCGGCGGATCGCCAACCGCCTTCGACCGCCTGACTGCCTTGCGCTTTGGCGCCGCAGCCGTACGCGCCCTCGCTGACGGAATGCACGGTGTCATGGTTGCGCTAGACCCACCCAATGTGCGCTATGTCCCTTTAGAAAAAGTTGCCAAACGCACGAAAACTGTTCCTCTCGATAGCGATGTGATCCGCACGGCCCGCGATTTAGGAATTTGTCTCGGTGACCGATGGGAAGATTAGGTCTTATAAGCCAAGCTAACCAGATTGGGGCTTAAAACAGGATCAAACGTCTCTCCAGCCAAATTTCCCAAGAGCTTGATTGAGGAAAAGCCCGCTTCGCTGAGAAGTTTGTTCAACTCGGCTGCCATCAGCGGTCGCAATAACGAGCTTTGCCATTTCTGTTCCCAGCGTTGATTCCCTTGACGGGACAAGGTGAGAAAGTTAAAGCGAATCAGGTCATCGGCCAAAAAATCATAAAAGCGAATAAAAATCCACTCCCGATTCCCTTCACGGACGGATTGGGGTTCCATCTCCCGTTGCCTGGTTTGAAGCACTCGATCAAAGTTGCGATTCTGGATCAACAATACGCCAGGGGAACACAGCAGGCTAAAGAAATCGCTCAAGGCTCTCGATAACTCTCCTTGGGTCAACAAATGGGGCAAAGAATTTCCCAAACAGAACACCGCATCAAAACGCTTTTCACCAAACACAGCCGTTTGTTCGCCAAAGCCAACCGTCTCAAAGCGCACTTGCACGCCGGCTTTGGCTGCATTCCGCCTCGCCTGGGCAATCATTTTCGGGCTGAGGTCGCTGCCTGCCACCTCATACCCTCGCTGGGCAAGCGCAATGGCGTGCATCCCTGTTCCACACGCTGCATCCAACAGGCTCAGATTTCCACCCTTCGGCGTTGGGATGGAATTCAAAACCTGCTCGAGAAAGGGCAATTCATAAGCCAAGCGCTCCTGCCAGTTGACAAAACGGTCGTAATTCTCGCTCAGCGCGTCATACATTGGAGGCTCCCGTCAAGCGCGACTTGACGCAAGCGGTTGCCTGCGCCGCACCAGAAGCCAAAAAACTGCCGTCGCAAAGACTTCCAATCCGAACACAACCCAGGGCAAAGCTGGCATGGCAGATTGGTACAACCAACCTAAAAGGCTTCCCCCAACAAACCAGCCTGCGCCATAGATGGTATTGAAGATTCCGTATGCCGTCGCCCGCTTCTGAATTTGAGCAATGTCAGCCACAGCAGCCCGCATGGTTGTCTCGTGGATTGCCATCACGCTTGCCCAAAGCAGGATGCTCACCCCAATCAAAATCGCCGAATCAGAAAAACCACTGAGCGGAACGAGGAGCGTCAGAAAAGGCACAGCAAATAACGTATTCAAACCAAAACGGTCGTAGAGTCGACCCACTGCTAGGGCGATAAGTGCATCGACGCCCATCGCGACAGCATATAGGGTAGGTATCCAGGCTGCCTGGACAATACCTTCTTTCACCCAATATAGAGATAACAAAGGAAAACTGACAAAACCCGCCACGCCTAAAAAAGTGAAGGCGGCATAGTGCCAGAACTCCAAAGGTAGAGGTGTTTTCTGGGAAGCCTCGCTTGTTTTAGCTTCCAACGTTTGCGGATCAGGGACTTTCCAACGAGCAATGAATAAGAAAACCAGCACGGAAATAGCCGGCAGCCAGAGCCAATGAAAACCACTCCGATAATTTTGATGGACCAGGAAGGCTAAGGAAAGAACGAGCGGACCGAGAATAGCCCCAATTTGATCGAGAAATTCATGCAGTGCAAAACCCCAACCACGCCCGATTTGATGGGTCGCATGAGATAAAAGGGTATCTCGGGCGGGCGAGCGGATGGCTTTGCCAATGCGTTCCAAAATTAATAGCGCAGCCGCTACCTGCCAGGTGGTGGCAAATGCCAAAAAAGGAAGACACAGAATTAACCCATAGCCAATAAAGGTGGCTACCCAGTAAGCTCGCCTCCGATCGGCTAAATAACCAGAGACCAAACGCAAACCATATCCCAGGAATTCCCCCAAACCGGACACCGCTCCAACCACCACTGCGCTGGCGCCTAGAAAAGCCAGATAGGGACCGCTGATGCTGCGCGCTGATTCATAAACTATATCCCCAAACGCGCTGACCAACCCCATCATAAAAATAAAAAAAATGGCTGCTTGGCGCTCTGTTTTCATTTCAGGCTCCTAATCGTGGTTTTCGAGGTCACGAATTTCATTCCATAATTGGCGAGCTTTCTCCACGGCTTCGCGCAGGGCAAACTCACCTTTTTGGGTAGCGCGGTAATACTTGCGCACCTTGCCCGCCACAACCCGCTTTTCCGCCACCAGATACCCTTCCTTTTCTAGCTTATGAAAGATCGGGTAAAGCGTCCCAGGGCTGATTGGATAACCATGCCGGCTTAGCTCTTGCAAGAAATCCAAGCCGTAGATTGGTTCCTTCTGTGCATGGTAGAGAATATGAATGCGGATAAAACCGAGAAAGAAATCCCGAAACGTGGCGTATCCTCGCAAATCATTATCGCTGATCGTTATCGGGTTTCGATTATAAGCCCCTAAAACCTGTTCGTCAAGGGACACTCGCGATGGCTCAAACCATCCTCTATAGGGGTGCGGGGTAGGGATTCGAGTTCAGGAACAGTGAGGGTTATGAGACAGTTGCTTTAAAGGCGCGGCGAAAACGCTCAATGGTGCGTCGTATCGAGTGCCAGATATATAACATAAGATAGGAAATCGCAAGGATGGCATTGACAAGCGCAAAGATAATTAACGCTTTCATTCCTCATGCTCCTGCGGTTGAAAATACGGTTTTTTCCAATAGACAAAAACCTCTCGCCAGTTCGGTTCAGAGATGATTCACCATAGAGGTTATTTCTTCAGAGGGATTATATCAAACCTTTGTATGAAAAGAATAAGAATTCTCTGCCTGTCAGTAACAACCTACCATCACAAGTCGGGTTGATAATTTGCTGAGAAAACCGTCCACGAATTGACCACGAATAAACGAATGGAATTGCTATTCGTACATTCGTGAAATATTCGTGGACGGTCTGTCCTGCCAAATAGAGCCTTTGGTAGGTAATTACGCCTCTCAGCCTGATGAGAAACTCGACTTCTGGTTAAGAAGTTTGTTTAACCACTTATGGGATATCTAGGACGAGAACGCAATTAACCGCTCGGAGTTTGTTTCGATGCACTCTTTAGGCACACTCGACGGAACAAAGTAAGGGGATTATCCACCCTGTTAATCTTGTGCCTTACTTTGTTCAGAAGGAAGGGATGAGCGTTACCGGAGCTATCCTTAATTCAAAAATTTGGCTAAGACGTCGCTGCACTCCATCAGCAGATATTCTTCCCCATCGATCTTAAACTCGGTCCCGGTATATTTTGGAAACAAAACTTTATCGTTAACCTTTAGACACACTTCTTCCGAGTCGCCTACTGCAACCACGATACCGGTTTGGGGCTTCTCTTTTGCCGTTTCGGGGATATACAATCCCGAAGCAGTTTTGGACTCCTGGTCCAGGGGTTTGATCAGGACACGCGTTCCAAGGGGTTGAATTTTTAATTCACTCATTTTCTACCTCCAATCAAGATTTGGTTTATTTCAAACCTAAATACTGGTCGATTTTTGCCCGATCGAATCCCACCACAATTTTGCCGCCGATATCAATGACCGGCACGCCGCTCTGCCCGGATCGGCGCACCATGTCGCGCGCTGCAGCCGGGTCGCGACTGACATCAACATCGCGAAATTTGATCCCCCGCTCGCGAAAATACCGCTTGGCAGCATTGCAGAAAGAACAGGTGGGGGTTGTAAAGATAATCACTGTAGGTTGTGGTTTTGCCTGATTTGCCATCCGTTTGCTACTCCAACCGATAGATTTACAAAGTCAACGATTTAGATGCATTGGGCAAGCAAAGGTTACATCTTTCCTTGCGTCTCAGAAGCCGCATGGCATGATCTCCTAACGATACGATTGTCGTCTCATCAACGCTCAGAGGTAGCCGCGCTTCGACCTGTGCCGCCTAGTCTGTGAAACGAACCGAGATTTCAGCGCAAATGCGATAAAATAGGGCGCAATGGTTCTCGAGATACCGGGGCATACCTTTGCCCAAAACAGAAAGGAAAACCTTCATGGCAAATTATCGCATTGCATGGCTGCCAGGTGACGGAATTGGAGAGGATGTATTGGATGCGGCTCACATTGTCCTCGACCGTCTTGATTTAGACGCAGAGGTTATTCACGGAGACATCGGCTGGGAGTTTTGGTGCAAAGAAGGCGACCCGCTTCCCCAGCGCACCATTGATCTCCTCCAAACAGTCGATGCGGCCTTGTTTGGAGCAATCACCTCAAAACCGAGCGATGCTGCCGAAGCCGAACTCGTCCCCGAGTTGCAAGGGAAAGGCCTAGTCTATCGCTCTCCGATCGTCAGGTTGCGCCAACTTTTCGATTTATATATCTGTCTCAGACCGTGCAAAGCCTATGCAGGTAATCCACTCAATTACCAAGAGCGGATCGATCTGATCGTCTTTCGGGAAAACACAGAGGATTTATATGCCGGCGTGGAATTTTCTCCCGTCCCGGTCGAAATCCAGGCAGTGCTCGCCAAACATGCCCCGAATTTTGCGCCTTTCAAAGACCTCCCCGGCGACCAGTTTGCCATTTCCTGCAAGGTCAACACGTGGCGGGCATCGCAGCGCATCGTGCGAGCTGCCTTTGAGTATGCGCGCAAAAACGGACGCCGAAAAGTGACCGTCATCCATAAAGCCAATGTTGTGCGGGCTTCAGATGGCCTCTTTCTGCAAGCAGCCCGTGATGTGGCAAAAGAATATCCTGATATTCCATGGGAAGAAGCTAATGTCGATGCCATCTGCATGTGGCTTTTGAAGAACCCCTTAAATTATGATGTATTGGTAGCTCCCAATCTTTATGGCGACATCATCTCCGATTTGTGTGCCCAAATGGTTGGAGGGCTGGGCTTTGGTTGTTCGGGCAATATCGGCGAGAAACTGGCGGTGTTTGAACCAACTCATGGCTCGGCGCCTAAGTACGCCGGTCAATATAAAGTGAACCCAATTGCCACCATCTTATCGGTAAAGCTGATGCTTGATTGGCTGGGTGAAACCGAAAAAGCCCGGCGGCTGGAGGCTGCCATTGCGGCGGTCATTGCCGAAGGACAGGTGCGCACCTATGATATGGGAGGCTACCATTCCACCCTTGAAATGGCTAAAGCCATCGCCGAAAAGTTGTAATCAGTAATATTTCCTTGGAGGTAGAAAAATGGGAATGACGATGGTGGAAAAAATCCTTTCCAGAGCCAGCGATCGGACGCAAGTTTTCCCCGGCGAAGTCCTGGAACCGCGCGTTGATCTGGCAATGTCACATGAAAACTCTGCTTTGGTTATCAATCAATTCCAGGAGATCTTCAAAGGGACAGGATTAGAACCAAAAGTCTGGGATCCATCCAGGATAGCAATTATTTTCGATCATCGCGTGCCAGCCGAAAGCGCTAAAACCGCCACCAATCAAAAAAAGATTCGCCAATTTGTGCGCCAACAAGGCATCCAAAAATTTCACGATATTCGCGGCGATGAAGGCGGTATCTGTCATCAGGTGCTGGCCGAATCCGGGTATGTCTTACCTGGCTACGTGGTTGTCGGTACAGATAGCCACACCACCACCCATGGCGCGTTTGGGGCATTTGCTTTTGGGATTGGCGCCACCGAAATGGCGAGCGTCTGGACCTTGGGACGGGTTCTGAATGTCGAAGTGCCTGCTACCATTAAGGTGAACCTGAGAGGCAAAATTCCCCCTTTTGTCGGTGCCAAGGATGTCATTCTGGCGTTGATCGGTAAGATTTCCGCCCAAGGAGCGAATTTTAAGGTTTTGGAATTTCACGGCGACACGATTCAGCGCCTGCCCACTTCTGGCAGAATGACCCTTTGCAATATGGCGATTGAAGCCGGAGCAACCAGCGGCATCGTTCCACCAGACGAGGAAACCTGGCGGTATTTGCACACCGAATGCGGCCTAACCGAGCTCAACCGCGATTTATTCCCCGACCCCGATGCCACGTATGCAGAGGTTGTTGAGCTGGATGTCTCAACGCTTACGCCAATGGTGGCATTTCCTCACACGGTGGACAACGTAAAGTCGGTTGAAGAAGCTTATGGGATCGCTGTCGATCAAATCATGATCGGCTCTTGTACCAACGGGCGATTGGATGATATTGAGATTGCCGCCAAGATTTTGCGCGGTAAGAAAATAGCCCGCACGGTGCGTTTATTGGTCTTCCCGGCTTCCTATCGCATTTATCATCAAGCCCTTGAAAAAGGCTATATCAAAGAGCTGCTGGAAGCCGGTGCAGTGGTGATGAATCCCGGTTGTGGGCCTTGTCTGGGCGTACACGAAGGCGTCCTGGGAGATGGCGAAGTGGGCTTATCCACCACCAATCGCAATTTCAAAGGCCGTATGGGCAACCCAAACGCCGAAGTTTATCTTTGCTCACCGGCCGTGGCGGCTGCCAGCGCCCTAAGCGGCGTGATTACCGATCCTCGCCAGATTGGACTCCCGCTTATCGAAAGCAATCCAGAAGGAGACTGAGATGGCAAACGTTGTCCTCACCCTCGGAGATGACATCTCCACCGATCACATCTACCCCGGCCGCTACATGGCAACCGTCTTGCCTGCCGAAACGCCGCAATATGCCTTCGCCGACTATCCTTTAAACAAAAAACTCAATAGCGGTCAAATTCCGCCTCAGAGCATCATTGTTGCAGGCGAAAACTTTGGCTGTGGCTCCTCGCGCGAACAGGCAGTTTCTGCGCTAAAAGGCTGGGAACTGGTGATTATAGCCAGGAGTTTCGCGCGCATTTTCTTTCAAAATGCAGTCAATCTTGGTCTAAAGCTAGTCATCTGTCCTACCATTGAGGCTGAAGAAGGCGATCAATTAGAGGTGACCGAAGAGGAGGTGATCAACCATAGTAAGAGCAAACGTTTCCCAATCATCCCCTTGCCGGCGGCGCGGAAAGCCATCATCGAGGCTGGCGGTTTGATTGCCTACACCCGCCAAAGGCTATTGGAGGAGCGCAAGATCACCCACTAAAATTTGCCGCTCAACATACTTTGTCTGATCTCAGAAAACCCGTAAACTAGTAACATTCTATCGGAGCGCAGGGATTTATCCTTGCGCTCTTACTGACACGGCAAACTGACCAAGAAACGGGGGATTTTTTTGGACAAACCTTCTCTTGACGATCCTTCAGTCCCTTCTATAATAACGACCAAATTTGTCGTATATAACAAAGCAGATCATGAAGATTTCCAAAAAATGCGACTACGCCCTTCGCGCCTTGATGACCCTGGCTGAAAATTACGGCCATGGCCCGCTCTCGATTCGCCAGCTAGCGCAACGCAACGTCGTGCCAAAACGCTTCTTAGAGCATATTATGCTCGACCTGAAAGCGAGAGGATGGGTTGTCAGTCAGTCAGGCAAGCACGGTGGCTACCTCTTAGCCAAAAACCCTGAGGAAATCTTCATCGGTGAGGTGGTGCGCTATTTTGATGGCTTACTAGCGCCAATCAGTTGTGTGTCGATTAATCATTACCAGGCTTGCCCGCTTGAACCAACCTGCCGCTTTCGCCGCCTATTCCTGGTCATCCGCAACGAATTTGCTCGTGTATTGGATCAGACCAGTCTCAGCACCGCTTTGGGCGGCAAGCCGGTAGAGCGCAAAGAAATCTTTGACGACGCTCTCATCGGTGGAGCAGGAATCTAGAAAGTAAACCGAAAGCTAAAGGACAATCTATTGTCCTCCGAACCTGTAGAGAAGGAGTAAAAAATGGCAAAAATCGCAAACGATGTCACAGAACTGATTGGCAACACCCCCCTTGTCCGTCTGAATCGGGTAACGGTGGGCGCCAGGGCAGAAGTCGTTGCCAAGTTAGAATTCTACAATCCGGCCAAAAGCGTGAAAGATCGCATTGGCTTTTCAATGATTGATGCAGCGGAAAAGACCGGGCTCTTAACGAAAGACAAAACCATTGTTGAACCTACTAGCGGCAATACGGGTATCGCCCTCGCTATGGTTGCGGCTGCCAAAGGATATAAACTGATCCTCTTCATGCCCGAAACCATGTCCAGAGAAAGGCGCATTCTTTTACGCGCTTATGGCGCCGAGCTGGTCTTGACGCCAGGCGCAGAAGGGATGGCCGGCGCCATCCAACGCGCTGAAGAGCTGGTGAATTCCAATCCGGACAAATACTTTTTGCCGCAACAATTCAAGAACCCGGCCAACCCTGAGATCCACCGCCGTACAACGGCTGAGGAAATCTGGCGAGATACGGACGGCAGAGTAGATATGGTAGTTGCCGGGGTCGGAACGGGAGGCACCATCACCGGAGTCGGTGAAGTGCTCAAAGCACGCAAACCATCCTTCAAAGCCATTGCGGTCGAACCAGAAGCCTCGCCAGTCCTTTCAGGCGGAGAAAAAGGGCCGCATCCGATTCAAGGCATTGGTGCTGGCTTTATCCCCGAAGTTCTGAATACCAAAATCTACGATGAAGTGATTCGAGTTCGCAATGAAGACGCTTTCGAAACCGCCCGGCGAGTTGCTCGCGAAGAAGGCTTGCTTATTGGCATCTCAGCCGGCGCGGCTACGTGGGCAGCTCTCCAGGTTGCTCACCGCCCTCAGAACGCTGGCAAACTCATTGTAGTGATCATCCCGTCCTTTGGCGAGCGCTACCTCTCCACAGCTCTCTATGCAGATTTAGCAGATTAGTCCACAATCCTAATTCTATAACCTGACTATAAAAGGAGTACACCATGGAAGCACCCCAACGTCGCTTTGGATTTTCTACCCGACAACTTCACGCTGGCTATGTCCCCGATCCGACAACCGGGAGTCGCGCTGTCCCAATCTATCAGACCACCAGTTATCAATTCAAAAGCACCGAGCATGCGGCCAACCTTTTTGCTTTAAAAGAGTTGGGCAATATCTACACCCGCATCATGAATCCGACCACCGATGTCCTGGAAAAGCGCGTCGCTGACCTGGAAGGCGGAGTAGCTGGGCTGGCTGCCAGCAGCGGACATGCAGCCCAAATCCTTGCCATTCTCACTCTTGCCGAAAATGGAGATCATATCGTTTCCTCCAGCCGACTCTATGGCGGAACATACAATCAGTTTCATTACACCCTGCCCAAGATGGGCATTGAGGTCACCTTTGTCGATCCGACCAATCCGCAAAATTTCGCCGCAGCCATTCGCCCGAACACGAAAATCATCTACGGCGAGACCCTCGGGAACCCGGATATTTCTGTCTTTCCATTCGAGGAAGTAGCCGAAATCGCTCAAAAGCATCACCTTGTACTGATGATCGACAACACACTGGCAACGCCCTACCTTTTCCGTCCGATCGAGTGGGGCGCCAATGTTGTCACTCACAGCACAACCAAATTCCTGGGCGGTCATGGCACAACCATTGGCGGACTGATTGTAGACGGTGGCAATTTTGACTACCGGAAGGGGAATTATCCCAACTTTACTCAGCCAGACCCTTCCTATCACGGTTTAGTCTATGCTGACCTGGAGCAGAGCGGATTGCCGCCATTCGCAATTAAGGCCCGGGTGCAAATGCTGCGCGATATCGGTGCCTGTCAAGCACCGTTTAACTCCTGGCAAACTTTACAGGGCATTGAAACCCTTTCCTTGCGCATGGAACGCCATGTCCAAAACGCCCAAGCAGTTGCCGAATTTCTAGAGCAACATCCCCAAGTCAACTGGGTCACCTATCCCGGCCTCAAAAGCCATCCGGACTATGAGCGGGCGAAGCGCTATCTCCCCAAAGGCGCTGGGGCAATACTCGGCTTCGGGATTAGGGGAGGATTGGAGGCTGGCAGAAAGTTCATTGAACGCTTACAGCTCTTCAGTCACCTGGCAAACGTTGGGGACGCCAAATCCCTGGCGATTCATCCAGCTACTACCACCCACAGCCAGCTCTCCCCTGAAGAGCAGCTTTCTGCAGGAGTCAGCCCCGACTTTATCCGCCTAAGCATTGGGATCGAGGATATCGACGATATCCTGTGGGACTTAGACCAGGCTCTCCAGGTTTGAGCAAGCCAGATAAACCATGAATACAAATAGAAGGTAGGTGCAACAATGCCCGTCATTATTCCTTCCACCCTTCCAGCCCGGGAAATCCTTCAAAAAGAAAACATTTTTGTTATGGGCGAAGAGCGAGCTTTGCATCAAGACATTCGCCCCCTGGAGTTGGCGATCTTGAACTTAATGCCAACCAAAGTCGCCACCGAAACGCAACTACTGCGTCTCATTGGGAACAGTCCCTTGCAGGTGAAGATCACTTTGTTGCATACCGCAACCCACGAGAGTAAAAACACCTCTGCCGAACACTTGCTCAACCACTACAAAACCTTCGCTCAGATTCAGAAGCGCAAGTTTGATGGTCTGATCATTACCGGCGCGCCGGTAGAGCAAATGGAATTTGAAGAAGTCGATTACTGGCCGGAACTGGTCGACATTATGGATTGGGCTGAGGAAAACGTCGAGTCAACGTTTTACTTGTGTTGGGGAGCTCAGGCCGGTTTATACCACCGCTATGGCATCCCAAAGTACCCCTTGCCGCGCAAGATGTTTGGGGTATTTGAGCATAAACCCTTGATTCGCACGGCAAAACTTTTGCGCGGTTTTGATGATGTTTTCTACGCTCCTCATTCGCGCCATACCGAAGTGCGCCGCAAAGATATTGAAAAAGTAGCTGAGATTGAAATCCTTTCCGAGTCGGATGAAGCCGGCATTTATATTGTCGCCTCTAAAGATGGCCGGCATATCTTTGTGACCGGTCATTCCGAGTATGACCCTTTGACTCTGAAGAGTGAATACGAACGAGACCTCAGCAAAGGCTTGCCGATCGATATCCCCAAAAATTACTTTCCGCACGACGATCCCGCTCAGTCACCGATTGTTCGCTGGCGAGCGCACTCGAACCTGCTCTATACGAACTGGCTGAATTACTACGTCTATCAGGTAACTCCCTACGACCTGAATCAAATTCCAAAAGGGATATACACGGATTTTTGATCAACCGGCTGATTGAGTCACAAACCTCACTCCCTTTTGCTATGGAGAGCTGAAGTCATCCTTCAGCTCTCAGTTTTTCGAAGCAAGTCAGACAGAAGTTCGATTTTGTTTTACAATTAGGGCATGAATGCCCAACATACTCAATGGATTACTGAAACTCTCGAACAACTTCAAAAAACCCGGGTTATCCCGCGCCTTTGGGCTCACGACCACACGCTCTGGAGCTCAGAACCTACCGAAATCATCAACCGCCTGGGATGGTTGCACTGCACTGAATGGATGCCAAACCGCCTCCACCAACTCACCGCCCTGGTCAAAGGATTGCAAAAAGAGGGCTACCGTCAAGCGGTTTTATTGGGGATGGGTGGTTCCAGCCTCGCCCCCCAGGTCTTTCGCCAGGTTTTTGGGGTGCCAGAAGGTTTCCTCGATCTACGGGTCATTGACACTACCGACCCGGATACCATTGCAAGCGAAGAAGCGCAGTTAGATTATCATAAGACCATCTTTATCGTTTCAACCAAATCAGGCGGCACCGTTGAAACCTTTTCCCTCTTTCGGTATTTTTATAATCGTTGCCGCAGCGAACTAACCGAGAACGAGATTGGCGCTCACTTTCTTGCCATCACCGACCCAGGCAGCACCCTGGCTGAATTGGCCGAACAACTGCGTTTCCGAGCCCTTTTCCTGAACGACCCTAACATTGGTGGACGCTATTCTGCTCTTTCTCTTTTCGGGATGCTGCCGGCTGCGCTGGTTGGGGTCGATTTACATACCTTTCTAGAGCAAGCCACTCAGGCGGCAGCGCTAAGCCAGGAAGAAACCCTTACCCCTGAATGTCAAAATCCAGCCGCGATGTTAGGTGCAGCCATCGGTGCTATGGCTTTGCATGGTAAGGATAAGGTTACTTTCCTGACGTCGCCAAGCCTGGAAAGCTTTGGCGACTGGGCGGAACAACTGCTAGCCGAGAGCAGCGGCAAGTCTGGCAAAGGCATTCTGCCGGTTGTGCGGGAGCCAGTTGGCAGACCTGAGGAATATAGCTCAGACCGATTTTTTATCTATTTGCGCTTGAACGGTGAAGAAGTTTTCGACAATCTTACGATAGCCCTCCAAGAAAGAGGCCATCCGGTCCTGATTCTACCCCTGGCTGGTCGGTACAACCTGGCTGAGCAATTCTTTTATTGGGAGGTGGCAACCGCCATTGCCTGTCACCTGATCGGCGTGCACCCCTTTGATCAGCCGAACGTCGAGGAGACCAAAGCCCTTACCCGCCAGGTGATCGCTGCGTTCAGAGAGAAAGGCAGGCTTACAACCACCCAACCCGACTTCTATGGGGAGAGCGTTGAGGTTTTTGGAATGGCTTCAATTGCCAGTTTGGATGAAGCCTTGCTAAAGTTTTTATCCTCTGCTGCCCCTCCAGCCTACATCGCCATCCAGGCTTTCTTACCCTACAGCGATGAAATCGACCAGGCTCTACAATCCTTACGGGTAGCCCTGCGGTGGCAAACGGGTTGCGCAGTCACCTTGGGGTATGGGCCGCGCTATCTTCATTCAACCGGTCAACTTCATAAAGGCGATGCCGGTAATGGATACTTCCTTCAATTCACCTGTGACCCGCAAGGCAAGGATCTGCCCATTCCGGACGAGTTTGGATCGTCACACGCCAGCCTCTGCTTTGGCGACCTGAAACTTGCCCAAGCCCTGGGCGATCACCAGGCATTGCTTAATCAAGGACGGCGCGTCTTGCGTTTTCATCTCAAAAAGGATTTGTCCCTGAATATCCTCTCTCTCATCCCTAAGAATCTGCGCGAAAGCAATCCTGCACCGGTTGATCCTGATGGAAGAGGTTAGGTTCTCCACAAAATGGGAGGCAAAATGGCGTTCACACCCCAACAAATTCACGAATTGATCAACGAGGATCACGAACACTGTTGTGACGGTTATGGGCCAGAGCAGATTTGCGTGCGGATTGTCGCCATTGCAGAACTACCCAGCCGATTTGGCCAGTTTCACGTGGTCGCCTTTTACAACAACAAGGATGGCAAGGAACATGCGGCCTTAGTACATGGGGATGTGCTTGGTGCTGAGAACGTACCTGTGCGCATCCATTCAGAATGTCTGACCGGAGACGTGTTTGGCTCTTTGCGGTGCGATTGCCGCGACCAATTGGAAACCGCTCTGCGAACCATAGGGCAAATGGAAAATGGCATTCTCCTTTACTTACGTCAGGAAGGACGCGGGATTGGCTTCATCAACAAAATCCGCGCCTATAGCTTACAAGACCACGGTTTAGATACCGTAGAAGCCAATCTTGCCCTCGGTTTCCGTGATGATGAACGCGAATACTGGATTGCTGCTCATATGCTAGATTCCTTACGGGTGCGCTCTATCCGTCTGATGACCAATAACCCGCGCAAAATCGAGGAATTGAAACGATATGGAATCCGCATCACCGAACGCATTCCCCTGGTCATCCCCCCCAACCCATACAACGAGTTCTACCTCAAAACCAAAGCCTTGAAATCCGGACATTATATCGATCCAAACGGGAAACGGCGCTTCCAAGAGCAGATCGATCTGCCTCTCATCAAAGGCATGTCGTTGGACCTAAGCGAATCGGGAGAGGAATGATGCACAATCCAGGTGTCGTTGTGATTGCGGGTGCTACCAGTCCAACCGGGCAGGCAATTGCGCATCGTTTTGCCCGCGATGGCGCCCTTTTGGCGCTTTTCTCGCGCAATGCTGAGAAATTATCTCACTTGAGCCAGACAATCGGTTTGTCGTCAAAGCACTTGTTAACCGCTGCGCTCGATTTCCGCCAGGCTCAAGCAGCAAGCCGGGCTGTCGAGATCGTGCAAACCAGGTTTGCGCGATGTGATGTGTTGATCAATCTGGTCGGCGGCTGGCTTGGGGGAAAAACGATTGAGGAGTTCGAACCAGCCGATTATGCTGCCATGTTAGAACAACATTTTTGGACAACTTACCATCTAGTGCGGGCATTCCTGCCTCTCTTGCGGCTGTCCCCGCGAGGGCGAATACTGGTGATCAGTTCTCCATCCGCAAGCCTCCCCCCTGCCCGAAGCGCTCCCTACGCCATCGCCAAAGCTGCTCAGGAAACCTTGCTTCTCACGCTCGCCCAAGAGATCAAAGGCTCTTCTCTTACCGCCAATATCCTCCGCGTTAGCACCATTGACACCCAGGGCTTGCGCCAAAAAGAGCCCTCTCCCAAAACCGCCTCCTGGACAACACCCGAAGAGATCGCCGACACGATTTCCTTTTTGTGCAGTGAATCGGCCCAAATCATAAACGGTGCTCGGATACCCTTGCATGGCAGCCCTTAAGGGGCTTTCAGGTATAATGAGGAAAAACCTATTTTGGAAGGATGCTATGAAAACGAAATCGCCCCGAAGCCCAAGCTGGCTTGCATTTCTCGTTATCTTGATGACCCTTCTGGCATGTTCAACCGCCAATCTGCTTCCTGTGGGGTCAACACCCACGCCAGAACCCTCTGCGACGGCGGCAGAATCACCCACCGCCACCGTTGATTTTGCCGCTCAAACGGCTGTCGCTCAGGAAACTCAGGCTGCTCAGGATGCCCAAGCCACTCAGGTCGCCGCCCAGCAAACCCAGCAAGCGGCTGAAATTCTCAAAGCAACCAAAGCCGCCCTAGAGCCCTACGAGATCGCCCTCTCCGGGCTGGGGGTGATGCCATCGGAAGGTCAGATTTATCTCGCCGATTCAACGGTGACGATTCAAGGAAATGGCTTTAAGAAATATTTCTACGCCGATCAATTTCCCGGCGTAATCGGGCGCAACCTTGCTATCCAGGCAGATATTCAATGGGACTCGCGTTTCGGAGATGCCGGTTGCGGCTTTGCCTTTCGCTCAAGCGGTAGCGGCGAGAAACCGAATCAATACACGGTGGTTGCCATGCGCGAATATGGCGGCTATGTGGCTTTTGAAGTTCACAATGAAGGTCTCGTCATCAATCGCAAAGAAGTCTATCCAGCTATCTATGATCCTCAATTCAGTTGGCAAAATGGAGTGACCAATCGGGTCTCGGCTGTCCTGAGGGAAAACAGCCTGCAAATCTTTACCCACGGGATTGTCCTTGACACCCTCGATGTAACCGCCGCACCCAAACCACCCATCTTTCCTCCTCCCCCATCACCACCCACCAGCAACAATCCCGATGAGTTAGCTGAATACAAATATGAACTGGATGCCTATAACAAGATGAAACAAGAGGCGCTCGATAAATATAACCTCTATCGCTCCCGCTATAAAGAAGGGGCGGCAAACATCCCAGAGGGTTTTGTTTATTTGATTGCCTACACCGGTAGCGGCGACATCACTTGCCAGTTCAAGAATGCGTTTTTGTGGGTTGCTTCCACGCCCTAGGAGCTAGGAGCCGCCTTCCATTACATATTGGGTCAATTCACCCACACTGAGGTCGCGGATGCCGAGCTTTTCGGTCGTCCGCCCGCGCCGCCAGTAATCGGTGCGATGGATAATGCACGCCAGTCGAATAATCGAATCAATCCCCCGCACCGAAACGCCATATTGCTGCCCCAGAGAGGCAATCGGCACCAGGCTCATCGGGACATCTTCAGTAATATAGCGATGGTTCAAAAGCGCTGGGGCTTTGATCCCGTAATAGCCAGGTTGATTGTGAATCGCTTCATAGAGGTCATCGCCAGTCGCGTCATAGGCCATTTTCAACCACTCCAGAGCTGTACGCGCTCGGATTCCCAGCGCCGAGGCAACGGTCACCCGCTCGCGGTCCAACACCTCCAATACCCGCGCCACCGAGGGGGTAACGCCATCGATATAAAACTGAAAGTCACCCCGGGTCGATTCAATGCGCCCGGCGTTCAGGAGCGTTAGCGCCGGGTGGAAGATAGCTCCCATATTGTTCAATCCGGTATGCAACACGCTAACTCCATCAATAAATTGAGGGTATGCTGGCCGTAACGCTTCGAGGGCCTCATGCGTGCGACTGGCAGGTAAGGCAGCTAAGGGAACCGTCTCTTTGATGCTAAAGATCCTGGCCTGAGCAGGGCCATCCGAACGGCTGGCGTAAATGAGGGTTTCGGTTTCTGCAATCAGAGGCCTGGTTTTACAGCCTTCTTGTCGAATGGTGCGCTCAAACTCGATTGCCCCCAAGGTGCGGCCCGGATTTAAGACCACGATATGGCAGTCTTGCAAGTGAGGAGCTGCCCAGCGGGCAATATCTACGTGGGCCGAGGAGGGAACGACTACCATGACTACATCGGCAAACTCCAGAGCTTCGCCGATGTCAGCCGTGACCAAGGCTAGCTCACCAAAGCCAGACGGTAAACGCTCCGGACTTTCCAGTTCAATTCCACCCCTTTCTTTGATGACATGAATGTGCTCAGGAGTTCTATTCCACAAAGCGACTTCAAAACCCATCAAAGCCAGATGGGCAGCCATCGCCTTTCCACCATGACCTGCCCCAAGAACGACATAACGATTAGCGTGTGTCATCGAAAAATCCTCCTTAGGTCTTTGCGAGAATCTTTTCAACCCTGCGCCGCTCATCCAGCGGTTTGCCATCCAGCGGGTCGACTTCAATACACGCCCCGCGTGCATCGATCCGCGTCACCGCTTGACCGGCCGCATAGGGGTTGTTTCTCAATTGCGGCGCGTCCAGAATACCGATTTTGACTGCTTTCGCCAACGTGGCAGGATCAATGAAGGGATCATCAACCATAACGGGCGCCAGGGCTCGAATGGCATCGAGCGTAATGCCTGCTTGAGCGATTAACTCCTCGACCCGCTCCTGAACATGCGGGTCAGTGCTCATCTCTGCTTGACCACGCAGCGCAGTCTGGATCACCTGACGCGCCATTTTACAGGAGGCAATCACCTCCTCGGCCGTGGCTGCATGGTGGGCTTCATTGAACCCAACGACATGAACAATTTGAGGCTTAAGCGCCATTTGCACATAGATGCTGGCAGCCAGATGAGCGCGGGCAGCATCCAGGTCCAACGGGTAACTTAATAGCCCAGTACGAGTTTGCCCCCAAACTCGAAACTTCTCATCTTGCAAGGGTTCAATCAGAGCCAAAATGGCACGCATCTTTGCCAAATCCATCGCATCGGACAAGCCAGGTGGGCTATTAAACATCAACTGGGCGATATAGTCTCGAACACCAAAGGCCTTAGCATTATAAGCGGAGAGGTATGCCGAAACCACAAACACCACATCGGAGGCATCGCGCATCCCCCAGTGGTGAGGTTCATTGAGTTCAACCGGCAGGCCGCGCTCGCCATACCAGCGCATCACCTCTTGATGCTGACGGATTGAGCCTTCTAAATCCCAGGGGCCCCGTCCATCCATCTGGTTGAACCAGAATAAGGGAATGGCACACCAGGCGTTGCGGATAGTTTCAAGGTAAACCTCTGCCAGGGCAATGAAATCATCTGTGCCCGAATAGGTGCGCATTAGCGGATAATTTCCACAGCGGCTGGCTTGATAGAGGGAGCGATAATCCTCTACAGAACGCACCGGAACGCCGCCGGCGCCTTTGCGCCGTGGGTCCTGACGTTCTGGATGAAAGAAGTTCTCCTGTGCATCCTGGTCGATGCCCAGAGAAATAACATCCAACACTTTGGCTTCGGCGATCTTGCGGATCCCCGCCAGAGTTGCTTCCATCGTCGGTAATCCAAAATGATGGCGCAAGAGCGGATAGGGCGATTTCCACAAGATTCTGGCAATGGTTTCCTGAGGATAATCTTCTTCGGTAGTGAGGGAGGGAGATGCGCCTTTGAGATAGGCTAAGGTTTCTTCTTCCGCTTCCCCTCCAGAGAAGACCTTTTCAAAAAAACCAATTTTTTTCGCTCGCTCCGCCACCGGTGGCGTCCCACCAAAGACAAAATGAACCCCCTTTGCGCGTAACTCATCAGCTTGCTCGGCAAACTGGGCTAATAATCGTTCCCCAGTCTCAGGGGTAAGGCGGTAGGAAACACCTACCAGATCCGCTTGTTCTGCTTCTGCAATCCGCAGCACTTCTTCCACTGACACTGCCGGGCCTAAAAAGACGGTTCGCCAACCGGCTTTCTCAGCCAACTGTAAAAAGCGACTCACCCCAGCAACATGGACACATTCACCTAAAGCACCAGCTACAACCGTTTTTTTCATTGCTCATCCTTTCATTTACGTCGTGCTCCTAAAGCTTGCCAGATTTGCCTTTCTCTACTGGAAGGAAAAACCCCTTGGGAGGCGGTGCGGATTTCCTCTACGGCATAAAAGATCTTCGGATCAATCCGATGGATCAAGCCCACCACCTGCTTTAAATTGCGTCGCGGAATTAGCGTATAGATTATCTCGATTGAGCCTTGTGTTCCCATCGCCGATAATTTTGTCACCCCAAAGCCGTTTTCCTTCCAATAAATTCATCAAGCGGTCACAGTCATGTTTCAAGAAGACGCGCACAGCTACCATCCCCATCGCTAGTTTCTGTTCGATAAATAACCCCATATAATTGCCGGCCGCAAAGCCGGCTGCATAGGCGATATACGTCAGCGGATTGGTCAGATTGCGCATAATTTGACTGATTGCCAGGATCCAGATCAGTACTTCAAAAAAACCAACGATCGGAGCGATCGAACGTCGCCCCTGAGCTGAAAACACAATGCGCAAGGTCATCAGAGTCACATCCAAGATGCGAGCGACGAAGATTAACAACGGCAATACTACCCATTGAAACCACCCTGATTGAAGAAATTTTTCTATGCCCATTACTTAACTCTCCGACTAGAGCATATGTTGTCCAGAGACCATCCCAACAAATCCCTTGTCAGTTCCTGATCAGTGAAAGTGTATACAGGCGCTTATAGAAAGATCTGCTGCCCTCTGAACATTAACTTGACGATTTGCACAATTTATTTTAATCTATCCATGCACGCTTTCTTGGCTATCCTGCCTAGCCTAATCATACCTGCTGTTGCGTAACCATCACACCTTTTTCTGGTTTAATTAAAAAACCTTAGCAAAGTCAATAGCTTATAAAAGATATCAAATGTCAAAGTACTTCCAGAATAAAACAGCTTTAATCAGCGGTGCATCCAGCGGGATTGGCAAAGCCCTTGCCTTACAGCTTGCCCGGCAAGGTTGCAAAGTAGCCCTCCTCGCTCGAACACAATCGCGTTTGGAAGAAGTCGCAGCGCAAGTGCGTTCGGTTGGCAGCCAGGCATTGGTTCTGCCCACCGACTTAACCGATCCAAACGCCATCCGCGCCTCCGTTAAAACTGCTTTTGAAACGTGGAGTCAACTTGATTTTGTTTTCTCCAATGCCGGGCAATATCTTCGCTCACCCATTGTCGATCTGACTCTCGATACCTTGCGAAAATCAATGGAAATCAATTTCTATAGTCATGTAGAGCTGCTTCTGGCAATCTTGCCTTCAATGGTGGAGCGGAAAAGCGGACACCTTGTACTGGTCTCAACGATGGATGCAAAGAAAGCAATACCGCCAGATGCACCCTATGTGGCAGCAAAATGTGCTTTAGCAGGTTTCGGAGACATCTTGCGCCAGGAATTGCACGGCAGCGGTGTCGAGGTGACCCTCGTCTTCCCAGGCCGAGTCGATACCCCGATGGTCGAGAACTTGGAGGTACCGTGGATTTCGGCAAAGATTTCCGCTGAAGCCTGTGCCAAAGCAATCTTGAAGGGGGTTCAAAAGCGAAAAGCAGAGATACTCTTGCCGCCTCAAACCCTTTTGCTCTATTACATCCAGGTATTCGCCCCTCGCCTGGCGGATTTTGCCGTGCGCTTCTTCCGCCTGGAGGGATGGGAGCGTTCCGAGAGAGGTGCTTCATGACCGCAGCGTTTTCCTCGCTTTCTATCCAAAAGCCAATCCATTCCTGGTTGCGTCCAATTCACATTGCCTGTGTAAACGGCGATGCAACTCCTGTAGTAAAGCAGTTTCACCAAGAACTTCTGGAAAGATTTTCCAGACGGGGTCATATTGTCCAAACCGAGCCAGACGCAGAGACCAATGTCCTCATCACTAGCGCTCCGTTCGGGCAACCTTTAGATTGGCGGCAAGCCTATCTCTTCACCGCCAGGCGAAAGTTCAATCTTCCTCATTTGCCGATTCTGTTTACAACCCTTCACGCTACTCCTCAGCAATACCAGAAACTGCTCCAACACTTTGAAAAAGCTCTTGCCAAACCCTCTCCTGATGCGGAGGATTTTCGTTTCCCGGGTTTGGCACCCACTGCCCATCAAACGCTTTACGAGCAGGGCAAACGCGGTGGGCCCATTCTTTCCCTTTTACGCCTGGTACAAGCTCAGGCGAAATGTATCCGCATTCTGTTACTGATCGGCGAAGATGAACCTCTTGAAGCTTATACCTTTGACCTGGTAGGCGCTCATCCCCGAACTGCGGCTGAACAAAAAGAGTTTTTTTATGAAGACCTGATGTTGCGCATCCTGACCGCCGCTTGCACGCAGGAGATTACTCAGCATCAAGTGGTGGGGGAGTTAATCCCCTTTGAGCTGTGGAGCAGTTTAACCACCCCAGCGGCGATGCGTCAAGCAGGTCAAGAACTGGGCAAACGCCACTTTTTTACCAGTATGGTGCGCATTGCCGATCTGGTCAATGTTCCGGCCATTGCCGACGCAGTTGCCAGTCAGTACAGCGAAGGTTGTTTTGCAACCTGGGATCCCATCTTACAAGCATTAATTACCACCATAACCGGCAGTGCTCGACCGGTGGATAAAGACAATCTAAGCGATGATGAACTGGCAGTCATTATTGGTGTCCGTCCCGACGGCAAAGGCGCGCTGGTCCGCCATGTAGACGGCAAACGAAATGACCCCCCTTCCTCTGAAGCGGTGGAGCTAATCTTAATGGATCGTGACCTACCACGCATCTCGCTTGGTGAAGCTTGGGGATTCCCTTCACCTGTTGAGGCTCCGGTTACACGCTCCAAGTTACATGGACATCGGAGCATTCGCGCTTTTGATCCCAATTTGGTGGAACACGTTCACCTTGACCCGGCTTACTACGCCTATCCGGTTTCTTGCTCGACCGAGGCTCAGGCCCATGCTATCCATCAAGCCTTTTCGCAATCGGAAGCCTTGCGGAATCCTCACGACCCCCGTCAAGTGGTCTTTACCATTATGCCAGGTCACGGGGTGGTAATCGTGGAAAAATGGGTTGAGGGGAAACAACCGTTTCAAGTGATCTGGGAGTTTATGGATCAAGGGCTTATCCAGATCGATCCACGTATTCCTCAGGGCAATTTCGAGTTCGAGACGATAAAGCCCAACTTAGCAGTCCTGCGTCTGCTGGAATAGAGGGAAGTTCTGTGAGATGGAGTGTGAATTGTCCCTGTAGGCGAGGTGATTACCGTTCAGCCTGGGCTTGCGCCGTGGACATCCCTTCTAAAAGCAATTTCACCGCTGCGCGTGGGATAGTTCCCCAATCCAAGCCCTGGTGTTCCAGGGCTACCTGCAAGACCAGACCAACGCCAAGGGAAACCAGCGTTGCCGCCGCCACATCTGGATCGACGGCCTTCAAGCTTCCCTGCTGGTTTCCCTCTTCAATCCAGCGGGCGAAGATCGAACGAAAGCGTTGATAGGGCTCCACCGATGCGCCCCATGCAGTGGGGTCTTTGGTCGCCTGATACCAGAACTCCAGAAACATCGGCGCTTGTCCGGCTGCCTGTTCAAATACCTGTTGAAGCCTGTCTGCCATGCGCTCAAAGCGCTGTGGCACCCATTCGATCTCCTGACAGATTGCCGTCAAACTTTGTTCTAATTCCTGCACCCAATCCTGCAAAAGAGCTAAGAATAAGGCTTGCTTGCTGGGAAAATGATGATAGAATGCGCCTTTGCTTACGTTAGCTGCAATGCAAATTTCATCAACGCTTGTCGCTTCATACCCAAAACGGATAAATTGTTCAACTGCCGCGCCGATGATCCGGGCACGGGTTTGAATGCTTCGCAATTGATGTGCCATTGCCTGCCTCCTGAGATATTATAAGACCAATTGGTCGGTTTTTGAAGTGCAAAATCGGCTATAATCCATCCAGAACGGAGACCGCCCGATGTTTCAAACGATTGAATACCTTTGGAAGCAATTCCTGAATCTATTGCCCAACCTGGCGTTTGCCTTACTGATTCTACTGGCAAGTATTTATCTCGCCAAACTGGTCAGCCGCATCCTTGAGCGAGCGTTACGGCGTCGCGAAGCCAGCCCAGAAATCACCGCTTTGCTGACCATGATCACCCGTTGGACCCTGGTGATTTTCGGCATCATTACCGCCTTACAACGTTTCTTCGATGTCACCGCTTTCCTCACCGGTTTAGGGATCATCGGATTCAGTATTGGTTTTGCCCTGCAAGACATCCTCAAAAACTTTGCGGCTGGCATCATCTTACTGCTTCAGCAACCTTTCAAAGTCGGTGATTCAATAGAGGTCAGCAGTTACAGTGGTGTTGTGCAGACAATCAATATCCGTACAACCGAACTGCGCACTTTTGATGGCCGGTTGGTCATCATCCCAAACGCCGATTTACTCGCCAACACAATTGTGAATCTAAGCCGCGCCGATCGGCGGCGCATTGATCTCCAGATTGGCATCGAATATCAGAGCGACCTCCAACTAGCTCAGGAAGCTTTACGAGCTGCCCTGCAAGGGGTACCTGGTTTTCTAACCGACCCACCACCGTTCATTATCTCCGAGACCTTTGGAGATTCAGCGATCAAGCTCCGCGTTTATTTTTGGATCGATCTCACAGCCAGCAATCCTCTGGAAGCTCAAGATGCAGCGGTAAAAAACATCAAAGCTGAATTTGAGCGCCAAGGGCTCCATATCCCTTATCCCACCACAACTGTTATTCTGCATCCAGCAAAAGAATAACCTGGAAACTCATCGAAACACCTTACCCAAGGTGACAGGAGTCACAAACCAGGAGAGAATAATTATGCAAAGGAACTTATCCTTTCGACATCCATTAGCCATCGCACTGGGGGGTGGCGGGGCAAGAGGCGCTTTGCAAGTTGGAGCCTTACGAGCGCTATTCGAACACGGTGTTCAACCAGATATCCTGGTTGGCACTTCGATTGGAGCCGTCAATGCTGCCTACCTTGCCCTTCATGGCGTGAATCTGGAGGGATTAAAAGCGTTAGAACAAGCCTGGTTTGAAGCCGCAGAAGCCAATCTATTACCGGCAAACTATCTCTGGTTAACCGTACAAGTCTTATTTGAGCGAATCGGCAGGCGGACCGATCATCGGATGCGCGATTTCTTCGTGGAGCATGGGTTAACCCCCAATTTAACCTTCGGAGACCTCCGGAACATTCGCCTGTACCTGGTGGCAGCCGATCTTAACTCTGGGGAACCACTGCTTTATGGTACAAGCCCTCATCAATCCATCCTAGAAGGTCTGGTAGCCTCCACGGCTCTGCCCCCCTGGGTACATCCCTTGGATCAGGAAGGACGCCTCCTGCTCGATGGGGGCGTAGTCAGCAACTTACCGATAGAGCCAGCCTACCGTCAAGGGGCAAAGGAAATCATCGCCTTAGATCTGATTGATCCCCGCATAGTAACCGCTCCTACGGCACCCTCTTTTGGTCATTTTATCTTCAAGTTGATCAATACGGTGGAACAGCGCCAGTTAGAACTTGAGCTGGAACTGGCTACTGCTCATCAAGTACCCGTCTGGCATATCCGCCTGCAGGGAGAAAAAGCCGTGCCAATATGGGATTTCAGCCAAACAGGAGAGCTAATCGAACGTGGCTATCAAATCACACTAATTGAAATCCAGAAAAAGTTAGACGAGCAGCCTCTCAAATGGCATAGATGGTTGCAAGAGCGGATAAAATTCCCCTTCTAGCCAGAATATCATCGCTCCTAATCAACCTGTCACCAAAGATTCGTGACAACTATCACTAGGCACAGTTTATTTTCCGAATAAAATATTCAATAGATTGAATGTACTACTGGGTAAAGAGATGAATTTTCGTTAACATTTTATTGGAGGTATTCAATGAACCTTGCAGAATGGCTGTTACGCCTGTTGAACGGTGGGTTAGGAAACCTTTCCGCCTACCTTGCAGCGCATGTTCTCTTGTGTCTTGTGCCGGCTTTTTATATTGCCGGCGCAATGACGGCTTTAATTCCCAAAGAGTCGGTCACCCGTTTTTTAGGTAGAAACGCTCCCAAGATTATTGCTTACCCAGGGGCAGCCTTAGCCGGCTCGATCCTTGCTGTCTGTTCCTGCACCATCGTCCCGATTTTTGCCGGCATCTATAAAAAGGGCGCGGGCATTGGACCGGCAATTACTTTCCTGTTTTTTGCGCCGGCCGCTAACATTCTAGCGCTCGTCTATACTGGCGGCGTAATCGGGGTAGATTTGGCTTTTGCCCGTCTGATCCTTTCCCTGACCTTTGGCATCAGCATCGGGATGATTATGGCCTTGATCTTCTCCCGTCAGGACATCGCCCACGATAAAGAAACGGACGCCATGTTCGCCGGTAAGGGCCAGATGCGCCGTCCGGCTTTGATCTTTCTGCTCCTTTTGGTTGCCTTGCTGTTGGCCGGTACGTTTAAGATCAGCTTATTAACCAGCTCGTATGCCCATCTCACCCTTCCAATCAGCGGCATGGACCGCTTTCAGGATTTCCTTTACCGTCTGGTACCCTACGATCCAAGCAAGGGCGAAGAAGGCGTCACTGCCCAGGGTGCCATTCTCATCGGCTTACTGGTCCTGATCGGCATTTCCTCCTGGAAAGGATTAGAGAACATCTACGAGGGTTTCAACCGCTGGACATGGGTCGCCATGGGACTGGTTGGCATTACGTTACTGACCGCCTCCTTGGGGATGACTCCTCATGTTGGCGGACTTGACCTCGCCTTTACCGGTCGTTTCTTTGCTGTCTTTTTGGCGCTGCTTGCGCTGATCTGGCTGATGTTTAAGCGCTTGAGCGAAGATGAATTGCGCGATTGGCTGTGGGAATCCTGGCGTTTTGTTAAGCAAATCTTTCCTTTACTCGTTGTCGGCGTATTTGCAGTTGGAGTCATTCGGGTGCTGATTAAACCGGAGTGGATTCAAACCCTTGCCGGTCACAACACCATTTTAGGCAATTTGGCAGGGGTAATCTTCGGCGTCTTCATGTACTTCCCCACCCTGGTTGAGGTGCCGATTGCCAATATGTTCCTCAACCTTGGCATGCATCGCGGGCCGCTTTTGGCATACTTGATGGCAGATCCCGAACTAAGCCTGCAGAGCATCTTGATGATCGCTGCCATCATCGGGCGCCTGCGTGCCTGGACGTATGTCGCCTGGGTGGCGCTTTTCAGCACCTTAGCCGGCTTGACCTATGGAGCATGGGTCGATGGTACGCCGATAGGTTTGCTTTTCCTGTACCTCGCCGGTTTTATTGCCGTTCTTGCCCTGGCGCTCTGGTGGATCGAGCGCCAAAACAAAGCCCGCCTCAGCCAACCTGTCTCGGCGGATTAAGCGCTATTTGCTTTTGGCACAGCCCCAACGGGGCTCAACGGTTGGGGCTGTGTCAATAGGGTGAAATTTTATGCTTGGATAGCTTCCAGTGGGAGATTGTAAATTGGCTATTTACTTTTGGCACAGCCCCAACCTCATAAGCAGACAAGATGATATCGAATACTCGATTGGAGTTTACATTTAGGAATGCGAAGCCGTTCATCATCCTCCCAGAAGAAGGAGATTGTCTTCTCCTCGCCAATTTCTAAATACCGCCAGGATTATGGGATCAGGATTTATAATTATAGTCCTCACACAGCTTCAATAGAGCGCAATTACGCGCAGGTGTTAAGACAGGCGGATGTAAGTTCATCTCGCTTAACAGCAGCAGAATAAGAGTTAAATTCGTGACACAAGAAATAGGAAGACAACCATGACCCAACCCATCCTGGAAATCGAAGAGCTCAGCTTAAAACGCGCCGAGCGGCAAATCCTAAACCAGATCAATTTGGCTATCTATCCCGGCGAAGTCCATGCCCTCCTGGGGTTAAATGGCTCAGGTAAATCCTCCCTCGCCTACACGATTATGGGATGCGAAGGCTATACCCCCGATCAAGGGCGAATTCTTTTCGAGGGAAAGGACATCACCCATCTTTCCATCACCGAACGGGCACGCTTGGGCATCACCTTAGCCTGGCAAGAGCCGGCCCGCTTTGAAGGCATTCCGGTCGGCAAATATGTTGGCCTGGGCGTCAATCCACCCGACCGAGAACGCGTCATCCAAGCCCTGGAAGCTGTAGCGTTACCCGCAAAAGTTTACGGCTATCGTTCGGCAGATAAAACCCTCTCTGGCGGAGAGCGAAAGCGGGTCGAGTTGGCTGCGGTTTACGCCATGCGCCCGAAACTGGCAATTCTCGATGAACCCGATTCGGGCATTGATATCCTCTCACTGGGCGAAATTGCAAACCTGATTCGGTGCATGGCCATTGAAGGCGTGGCTGTCTTTCTGATCACTCACCGCGACGAGCTGGTGGAAACAGCCGATCGCGTCTCTTTGATCTGCGCTGGAACAATTCTCTTCACCGGCAAACCGCTCGAAGCAAGACGCTACTTCACCAGTCGCTGCATCCCCCACCTGGAAGCCTTAGGCTCACAGCCGTGGGACATCTCTAAACCCGAAGTGCAGGAAGCCCTTGCCAGCAATGGGCTGCTCAAACTGGCTGCCCAAGCCGCCGATCGTCAAAATGGGAAGGAGCATAACCCATGAGCACGGTTGTAAAATCGAAACATGCTATCGAAAGCCGCCCAGGTTGGGCAGACGAAATGGCCGCCATGCTTGAGGCTTATCAGCAAGCCGGCGGCGAACCGGCTGCCTTACAACTCCCTCAGGTTGCCACCCTTGTTGTCAGCGCCAATACCGTCCTGGTTGCTCACGAGATACCCGGTATACACTTTCAAGCCGAACCCTTAGAACATGGAGTCAAGGCAACCATCTACGTTGAAGCCAACGCCAAGATTGAAAACCCTGTCCACCTGTGTTTTGGAGTAATCCCCGCCGAGGGTATCCAACAAATCCTGGCAAATTACGAAATCGGCGAGGGGGCAGAAATGCAATTCCTCGCCCATTGTTCTTTTCCGAATGCCATAAAGGTTCAACACCTGATGGAAGGAACAATTTATGTTGGCAAGAATGCCAGCCTGACCTATACCGAAGAGCATTTTCATGGGCAAAGCGGCGGCGTTGAAGTTTTACCGCGCGTCCGCGTAAAAGTGGATGAGGGAGGGCGTTTCAATACAACCTTTGTCCTCACCCGCGGCCGAATTGGCAAAATGGTTTTCGACTACGAAGTAGAGGCTGGCGATCGCGCCGTCGTTGAAATGACAACCAAAGCTTATGGTCAGGTTGACGATCAAGTGGTCGTCAAAGAAGTCGTGCGCCTCAATGGCGAAAAAGCGCGCGGGCTAACCCGCACCCGCGTTGCCGTGCGCGATCAAGCCTGCAGCCAGGTTTTTACGACTATGGAAGGGAATGCTGCCGGAGCACGCGGTCACATGGACTGTACCGAGATCGTGCGCGATCGGGCAGTTGCCCAAAACACCCCCCTGGTGATCGTGACGCACGATCAGGCTCAAGTCACGCATGAGGCTGCCATCGGAAGTGTCAACCGCAAAGAGCTGGAAGCCTTACTTGCCCGCGGCTTAGATGAAGACGAAGCCGTTGATCTGATTATCCGCGGCATGATTCGCTAGGTGGTCTTTGTGACAACTGTCACCCAAAAGACGGGTTGGATGACAGATACCAACCAAGAATTGAATATGCTAAAATACATTCAAAAGTTTGAATGTATAACTGCGAGCTGAGAATGATGTATGACCAACAAGCGAAAATTTTTCAAGCAATGGCTCACCCGGTTCGCCTAAAAATTCTGGCTAAACTGGCTCTGAAGCCGTTGTGTGTTTGTGAACTGATCCAGGCAACCGGGCGACGTCAGGCATATATCTCCCAACATCTGCTTCTATTGCGCCGGGTTGGATTGGTACATTCCAACCGCCAAGGATTAAACGTTTATTACTCTCTCAACCAGGAATGTCTGCAAGAAACGGCAGCTCACCTTCAGATATTACTCACCAAACCACCTTCCAAGCTATCTCTCGCAAATTCTTTTTCAGGAGCAACGTCAATGACCAACGTTCGCAACCAACTTAACGAATGGCATGATATTCCGCGTCATGAAATTGTTTGGTATCCAACCATTGTCACCGATCGGTGCATCGGTTGTGGTGTTTGTGTTACGTCTTGTGGACGGGGTGTATATGCCTATGATTATGAGGCCAAGCAACCAGTGGTCGTAGAACCTCTAAAATGTATGGTTGGTTGTACAACTTGTGCAACAATTTGCTTGTACGATGCGATTGAATTTCCTTCGACCGGATGGATTCGACAGTTAATTCGCGACAAAAAAGTGCTGCGGCAATCGAAAAACCTGCTCAAACAGTATCCCGAAAAGTACGATGTTCGCCTGCGAAAGCACCAAGAGATCCAGTAACCATGGAACGCTGTCATAACCCCGCTAAGAAAAATCGCTGTTTGTGCATGGGCGACTGTTCCCCTTGGGGCGCTCGTCCCCCACCTCCAAGAAGTATCGAAAAGGCAACGCTTGTGCCAGATTGTCCTGCGGCTATCATCGCTTGGGTAAAGTTGTTGAGTACAAGAAATGCTTGCATGGAAAGCAAATTACAAGATGATACGTGAATAGATTCTATTTAACCACAAGATAAGGAGTACAAATATGAAAAACACCCAAAAACCGGTTTTTATCATGTGCTATTGCACGGGCGAATGCCCCGGCTTTCAGTCCCTGAACCTTTGGCAACTGGTTAATCGCGTGCGCAATGAAATGGGCGTCGAATTTGCCATTGTCCACCCCCAACTGTGCGTTGACGATGGGGAACGTTTTTGGAAATTTGCCGCAAAGCCCGGCGTCAAATACCTAGTCGGTGGTTGCGATCCGCGAATGCAGCGAAAAATGTATAAAGACGCTCTCGACGAAGTGGGCGTTGACTTTGATTCTCAAATTACTGCGATTGACCTGCGCAATATGGAGACTGAACAGGCAATTGCCAAGGTTAAAGAAACCTTAGCTCAGATGGGTATGTAAGGAGAAGTGCTATGGGTGAAAAATTATGGGAAGGCATTCCTCGCTCTGAAATACCCTGGTACCCAACCCTTAACCTCGATCTCTGCAACGGCTGTCAATCCTGTATTGACACATGCCCTAGCGATGTCTATGACTGGGACGAGGCTCTCGGTCATCCAATTGTCACTCGCCCCGATAACTGCGTAGTGTATTGTATGGGGTGTGCAAAAGGATGTCCAGAAGAGGCTATCACTTTTCCCAACAAAGACGAGATTGTGGCACTGGTCAAGCAATTGCGGGTGAAGTACGCTGTTTCATAAAGCAAAGGTGGGGGATGTTTTCTGATTGCAAAATATCCCCCGCCGATCAAAACTTCGAAAGGCATCAGATTGATCAAACCCAAAAAGCGTGCCCTTCCGTACTTAATCCAAAACGCTTTTTTTAGGATTCATGAAAGAGATTCTCATCCTTCCAGTAAAAAGCTGTAAGCGCAGTAAACGGATACTCCAGTTCTTAACTGAACAGGGTATCCCGTTTCAAAGCATTGATCCTCACTCCTCTACCGGTCAAGAAATGATCGCAAAGTACAATTTTCAGGCTTCACCTGGAATTGTTGTCAACGGGAAGAAGATCAATCCGTTTGATCTCTTGATTCAACCAGACTGCCGCATAAACGAAGAGGCAGCCAGAAAAGTTTTTCTCTAACTTATGTTATGATTAGGTATCTCACTCCAGAAAGGATGCAAGTTTTATGGATGGTAGTTTTGAACAATCTTTTGCCGCAGAAGAAAAGGCGTTGAATGTCTTTCAAGCCGGTCGCGCCTTAGGAGAGGCGTTGGTGGAAACACCCGTTTATCAAAATTTCCTGAGCGCTCTGAAAGCGATCAACGACGATCCTGAAATCCAACGCATTGCAACCCAAATGCGCAGCCACCGCAATGCGCTTCAAATGGGGATTAATGCACCTGACCATCAGGCTGAATTAGCTCGTTTACAAGCCGAGTTAGAAGCGCTCCCCATCGTCCAACAGTACCGCCAATCCGAAAATGAAGCTCTCGCTCTCTTCCATGCCGTCGACGATCTCATCAGCGAGTCCATCGGTTTCGCCTTTGCGCATAACGCTCACCGCAGCAGTTGCAGTTGTGGAGCGTAAGGAGTAGAACATGGAACTCACCCTTGAAATCAAACAGGCTGCCCTTGACCTCGCTGAGGCAATGAAAAATGACGAGACGATCCGAATCTATCTCGCTGCAAAAGAGGCTGTTGAGAACAACCCGGAAGTAGCCGGCTTAGAAAACCAGTTAATTGAACTTTATGAAAGTCTGATCACACGTCAACAACAAGGAGAAAAGTTGAGCGAGGAAGAGATTGAGGCCTTCAACAGCTTAAGGTATCAAGTACGGGTGCATCCCCTCATTGCGCAACGAGAAAGCGCCCTGGCTCAGATCAAACCCTATCTCGCTCAAATTGCCGATGAAATCAGCTACATCCTCGGCATCGATTACACCACTCTTGCTGATGTTCGATGTAGCGGAGGATGTTAGCCAATACCAGGAGGATCAATAACATGAAAATTGCTGCTGTGACCGAAGATGGCATCACCATCAGCCAGCATTTCGGGCGTGCACCGTATTATGTGGTTGTGACCATCGCAGATGGGAGAGTTGTTTCAAAAGAAGTGCGCGATAAAGTAGGACATGCCCAATTTGCCACAGAACATCAGGAAGAACACCACCCTGCCGGCAAGGAAGCTGATCCCCGGGGGCACGGCTTCGACCCGGCTGCGCAGAACCGTCATGCCCGGATGGTTGCTGTTATTCAAGACTGCGATATCCTCTTAGCGCGCGGGAT